>DASQVA010000032.1:0-6789 GCA_035641035.1 Rubrobacter sp.
ACCGCCGCCTCACCCTCCAGCTCCAAACCGAGCTCGGAAAAGAAAGCGATAGCGGCTGCAAGGTCGTCGACGACGACGCTGACGTGGTCCAGTCTCTTGATCGTCATTTCCCCACTATAGGAGAGGCAGAGGGCGACGGTCAAGGTCGACTGTTCTTGCCGCGACCGTCTAACCCAGCCGACCACCTGGCATCCCAGAGGTGGGTCCCTTAACCATTGCTTACGCTACGTGGGTTAGGCGGGTTTTGTTAGGCGTACTAAGTAGCAAGGGTGGGCTTGAGACTCGCGTTTGGATCGGCGAAGCGCTGCTTGGGCACTAAGGTGTATCGTTCGGGATAGCCCGGATCCCGGTCGTAGGGGTACCCTCCTAGCTCCCTGTACAGCTCCGCGTACTCCTCCAGCTTCTCCCGGTCGAGGCGGATGCCGAGCCCAGGAGCGTCCGGGACCCTTATTTGTCCTTCCTGATACTCGAACTTGCCACCCTCGATCACGTCGTCCGAGAGGTGATGGTAGTGGGCATCCGCAGAGAAGGTGAGGTTCGGCACCACGGCCCCGAGGTGGAGCATGGTAGTCAGCTGGATACCCAGCTCCCCTGAGGAGTGAACGGCCACGCCCAGCTGGAACGTCTCGCACACGGTAGCGGCCTTAAGGCAGGGCCGGATGCCGCCCCAGAAGGTTGTGTCGAGCAGGATGATGTCCGCGGCGGGGTCTAGCACGTTCGTGGCCAGCTGCTCGAAGTCGATAACGACGGTGTTGGTAGAGAGGGGGATGTTCACCATTCTTCGGATGCGGCGCATTCCATTTAATCCCCAGGTTGGATCCTCATAGTAGTCGTTGTTCAAGTCCTCGATCGCTCTGCCGAAGCGGATGCCCTCTTCGACGCTCAGGGCGCAGTTCGGGTCGTAGCGCAGAGTATCTGAGGGGAAGGCGTCGGCCAGCGCCTGGTAGCAAGCTAACTCGTGGGCCGGCGGGTATACCCCTCCCTTAAGCTTGTGCGAGGAGAAGCCACACTTCTGCTTGAGTTCCCGGGCGTGGTCAACAAGTTGCTCGGCGGTGCGCACCTCTCCCTCGCCTGTCTCGGGGTCGGGGTACCTGTAGAAGAGGTAGCTGGCGAAGGGCACCCCGTCGCGGAGTTTGCCGCCAAGCAGGTCGTGAATCGGAACGTTGAGCTTCTGACCCACCACGTCGAGACAGGCAAACTCGATGGCAGCGTGCAGCTGGGTACGGTTGTTGTAGAGGCTTGCGGTGGGGTTCATGATCTTGAACCGCATCGCCTCGAGCTGGAAGGGGTCGTGCCCGATCAGGTAAGACTTAAGTCCCTCGAAAGCCAACTCCGCGCTCTCCCCCCCGCCGCCCATCTCGCCCAGGCCTACGAGCCCCTCGTCGGTCTCGACTTCGACGATGGTCCGTACAAAGCGGCCCCAGTGGGCCCCGTTGGCGTGAAGCAGGGGGGCTTCGAGGGGAACGGTGACCGTCGTTGCGCGGATGTCCGTGATCTTCATCTTCTCCTCCTTACTCGGGCAGGGCGACCCCGAGCGCGGCCAGCAAGCCGCCATCGACCTTGTACTCGCCACCCGTTACAAAGCTCGCTCTTGGGCTTGCGAGGAAGGAGATTACCTCAGCCACCTCCTCCGGACGGGCGACCCGTCCGAGCGGGTGCATCTTCCCGAAGCCCTCGACGGTCTCCTCCGCCGTCTTTTCGCCCTTGAACAGGTCCGCCGCCCAACGCAGCATCGGCGTATCCACGGACCCCGGACAGACCGCGTTTACCCTTATGTTCTCCTCAGCGTGATCCAAGGCCATCGCGCGGGTTAGCGCGTTGATCCCTCCTTTGCTTGCCGTATAGGCCGCGACCCCCTTTTGCGAGGCGAAGGCCTGCACGGAGGAAAGGTTGACGATAGCGCCACCCCCACGCTCTCTCATCTCCGGAATGGCGTGTTTGGACGCCAGGTAAATCCCCTTCAAGTTGATCGCCAGAACCTCGTCCCAAACGTCCTCTTCCGTCTCCACAACGGTACCGTAACGCTGGACTCCCGCGCTGTTGACAAGGATGTCCACGCCCCCGTAGTTCTTCACCGTAAAAGCGATTAGTAGCCGCATATCTTCGGACGAGGTTACGTCCGCGCGCAGGCCCCGGACCTCGAGTCTCTCCCCGCGCAGCTCTTCGGCCGCCTCTTCGACTTGGCCTTCGCGGTCGCTACAGATCACGACCAAGGCTCTCTGCTCTGCCAGCTTCTTGGCCACCGCTTGTCCGATGCCCAAAGTTCCGCCGGTCACGATAGCCGCCTTGCCGTCGAAATCGGTCATCTTTCCTCCCTTTCCCTCTCCCCCTCGAATACCTCAACCCGCAGAGAAAAACTGAGCTCCTCGTGGGCACCCAGATGGAGGGCAGTACCGTTCTCGACCGCTTTTTCTATACCGTTGGTCGGATAGCTCGAGAAGGGCTCGAGGCCTACGTTGTAGTGCCGCCCATACCACGGGTAGAACCCCGAAGCGCCGTACTCCTGCCAGAACCAGAGGTAGGGCATCACCTGCACGTCCCACTTGACCCTCAATCCCAGCCCTCTCTCCGGGTTCTCCATCTCATACCAGCCCTCTGAAAGGTCGGTTAAGTAGAGCATCTCGCTCAACGTCCCCCTCCCGGGCAGCACGCTCAGGTCGACGCTTCCCCCTTCTGCTCCCTCCGCGAGCGGCCAGTCATGCCTCTTACCACCCTTCACCCGGCGGCCTTTGGGGTGGATCGACTCGTCGTGCGGTATTACTGTTGCCCCTTCAGGCAAGCGTATCCGGCAGCCCTCCTCAAGAAAGGGGCGACCGAAGGCAATGTGGTGACCCCACATGGCGTGCAAAGGTGCTTCGCTCTCGTTCGTGAGCGTCTCTTCCACGCGGAGGTGGCTCTCACCAGAGCTAAGCCTCAGCTCTTTTTCGAGGCGGAAGGGGGTCTTCTGGGTTCTGACCGAGAACCTGACGGCCACGACGTCTTCGCTGTCCTCGATTATCTCGTAGTCCCAAGGTAGGTTGCTCACCTCCCCGTGCTGCCCGAACTGGGCACCAAGGTAGGAGGAAGGAGCTCCCCCGTTGGGGAAAATCTCCTGCCAGCCACCGGGGTAGTAGTCCATAAAGGTGGCCAGAAGGTCGGGGGAGGTCGAAAGGTACGAGGTCGGGTTTCGCACGCCCCCCGCGGTGAGCCACACGAAGTCTGTGTCCCTCGGCTTGTAGTTGAACTCGAAGACGTCGGTGCCCTTGCCCACCAGCACACCCACACGGAGTTTTTCGTTCTCGAGGAAGACCGTTTCCATGCCTTTGTGTTTGTACTCCGACACACGGGCTCCCCAGTTCCTCTGTAGGCGATATCTCATTCTTCGTCGAACTGGAACAGCGAGCAGCCACCATCTACCAACAACGACGAGCCGGTCATGTAATCCGCGGCGTCGGAGCACAGGAAAGCGGTCGCCGCGGCTACCTGCTCGGCCGTCTGGGGCTCGCCGAGCGGGATTACGTTCTTTACGCGACGGGCGTACTGCGGCTCGGTCTCCATCTGCCGTTTCGCCAGCCCAGCCCTCACTATCCCCGGGGCGATCACGTTCACCAGTATGCCGTGCGGCGCCAGTTCCCGCGCCATCTGGCGGGCCAGCATCCTCAAGCCTGCCTTCGTGACCGAGTAGGCGGTGATCTCCGGCCAGGGCACCTCTTGAACCCAGGAGCTGGTGAAGATGATCCTCCCAGGCTTCTCTCGCTCCACCATCAACCGCGCGGTCGACTGTCCAAGGTTAAAGCATCCCGTCAGGTTGACGTCGAGATGGTTTTGCCACTGCTCCTCTGTGATCTCGAGGAACGGTGCTGAATCGACTATACCTGCGTTCCCGATCGCCACGTCGAACGGGTCTAGGCCAGCGAGCACCTCGTCTAGAGTGTCCCGATCGCGGACGTCTGCCTCAGCGTACCCGACCTTTCCGCCCCCTCCTCTCGCCCTCTCCACCCAAGGCTCCGCCTCCTCCGGAGGCTTCCTGTCGATGAGCGTGACCGAGGCCCCCTGCCTCGACAACTCGCTGCCCATGGCGGCGCCTATATCTCCCCCGCCCCCGGTGATCACAATCCCACGGCCGTCCAGATCTCCCACTCCTCACCTCCGGTGTTGACTCGGTAGTAGCAGAGCGTACACTACCCTGGCAGGGTGGGCAAAACCTACCTCTATCGGTCCGTCTAACCGGCTCGCTTGGCCGAGGATCCACGGGGGTACGGCCAGGGGAAAGGGAGGTAACGGTCATGTCCGATGCATCATCAGCTAGTTTGGCGGGGGGTCGCACCAGCAAGCTCATCTACTTCTTCGGCGCTCTGGGGGGTCTGCTCTTCGGCTACGATACGGGCGTCATCTCTGGGGCCATACTCTTTATCGAGGAGGATCTCGGGACCACCCCCTTTCTAAACGGCCTGATAGTCAGCTCGCTCTTGGTAGGGGCCATGATCGGGGCCGCCCTCTGCGGACCGCTCTCCGATGGTTTGGGGCGCCGCAGGCTCGTACTCATAGCTGCCGTGATCTTCTGCGTAGGGGCCGTCGGTGCCGCCCTGGCCCCCAACGCGGCCGTGCTCGTCCTCTTCAGGGTCGTATTGGGCCTTGCGGTCGGGGCGGCGTCCCTGATCGTGCCGCTCTACCTCGCGGAGATGGCGCCGACCGAGCTCCGGGGCGCCCTCTCCTCTCTGAACCAGCTGATGATCGTCTCCGGCATCCTGGTCGCCTACATAGTCAACTACGCGCTGGCCGCCTCCGAGGCGTGGCGCTGGATGGTCGGGCTGGCCCTAATCCCCTCGCTGATTCTGCTCGTAGGGATGTACTTCGCGCCGGAGACACCCCGCTGGCTGGTGAGCAAAGACCGAGACGACGAGGCGCGCGAGGTGCTGCGACGTACCCGCGACGAGGCGAGCGTGGAACACGAGCTCGAGGAGATAAGGAGGATAGAGGAGCTGGAGGAGGAGGGCGGTCTGCGCGAGCTACTGGCCCCCTGGGTACGTCCGGCGTTGATAGCGGGTATGGGCCTCGCCATCTTACAGCAGATAATAGGTATCAATACCATCATCTACTACGCCCCCACTACCCTCACCAACGTCGGTTTCGGGAACGCTGCCGCAATATTGGCCAATGTCGGCATAGGCGTGGTGAACGTCGGGATGACCCTGGTCGCGATCAGGTACGTGGACCGGGCGGGCCGCAAGCCACTGCTCCTGGGCGGAGCGCTCGTCATGGCATTGAGCTTGACTATACTGGGCCTGGCCTCACTGCTATTCAGCCAGTCGGGGGCGGTGGCCTGGATAACGGTGGCCTGCCTCGCGCTCTACATCGCGGGCTTCGCGACCAGTTGGGGACCGATAGTGTGGGTTATGCTCGCGGAGATCTTCCCGCTGAAGGTGCGGGGGACCATGATGGCGGTGGGAACCGTCGTGCTCTGGGGCGCCAACTTCGTCGTCTCTCTGACTTTCCCTGTCCTACTGGATTGGCTGGGACCAGGCCCTGTGTTCTTGGGGTACGCCGTGATCGGGGTTCTGGCCTTCCTGTTCACCCGTGCCTTCGTGACGGAGACGAAGGGCCGCAGCCTGGAGCAGATAGAGGCCGACCTACGCGGGAGGGCAGTCGTCTAAACGGGAGGCAAAAGCGGTGACGAACAACGGCGCCTACCTGGTGTCCAAGGGGTAAGCGTGAGCCCGAAAGAACTCTTGCGCCCTATGAGGAGCTAGACATGATAATTATACAGATTGACACTCTACGCCTTGAGGAGTTTCCGAACGTCCTCTGGGTCCTCGTTCACACCGACGAGGGCCTCACCGGCCTCGGCGAGACCTTCTTCGGGGCGCGAGCGGCGGAGACCTACATCCACGAGACCGCCGCCCCCTCCCTGCTCGGCAAGGAAGCCCTGCACATAGACCGCCACGCCAGAGAGCTCCATGGATACCTCGGCTACGCTAGCAGCGGCGCCGAGACTAGAGGCAACTCGGCTATAGACATAGCACTCTGGGACCTCTTCGGCAAAGCCACCGGCCAGCCCGTCTACCAGCTCCTCGGCGGCCCCTGCCGGGAGAGGATACGCACCTACAACACCTGCGCCGGCTACCGCTACGTGCGCGAGGGCCCGCGACAGGAGGTGAGCAACTGGGGACTCCAACAGGGGGGACTCCGAAAGGACGAGTCAGAAGGCCCTTACGAGGACCTCGACGCCTTTTTGCACCGGGCAGACGAGCTGGCCGAAGACCTGCTCTCTCAGGGTATTACGGGGATGAAGATCTGGCCATTTGACCCCTACGCCGAGGCTTCGGATGGACACTACATCTCCGACGCAGACCTGCAAGAGGCTTTGGAGCCTTTCCGCAAGATCCGGTCGGCCGTCGGAAACGAGATGGATGTAATGGTCGAGTTCCATTCTCTGTGGGACCTTCCGACCGCCAAAAAGATAGCCCGGGCCCTGGAGGAGTTCGAGCCGTACTGGTTCGAGGACCCCGTAAAGGCCGACGACCTCGACGCTCTAGCGGAGTTCGCCGCCTCCACTCACGTGCCCGTGACCGCAAGCGAGACGCTCGCAGGCCGCTTCGCCTTTCGGGAGCTGATGGAGAAGGGCGCAGCCGAGATAGTGATGCTCGACGTAAGCTGGTGCGGCGGGCTCTCGGAGGCGAAGAAGATCGCCACGATGGCCGAGGCCTACCACCTCCCCGTAGCCCCACACGACTGCACAGGACCGGTGGTTCTGGCCGCTTCGACCCACCTCTGTGTCAACCTGCCCAACGCCCTCACCCAGGAGACGGT
>DASQVA010000033.1:0-73580 GCA_035641035.1 Rubrobacter sp.
AGAACCTTAAGGTCGTCCGGAACCGCCTCGTCCGGCGCCGCCTAGAGCGGCATGCGTACCCGGCCGACTTCTCGAAGAGGCGCCGCGCAAAGATGCACGAAGCCACCTACCATCTCGGTGGCCTTAGCGTAAAGATTGTCATAATAGTATCGCGTGCCCGGTCGACCAGATCTCTAACGGCAAGAATAGCCGACACGCTCCTGACGCAGAGGCCACGGAGGGCAGAGGCTACCACCGCTGTCGAGCAAGTCGTCGTCGCGGCCGGGCCTACCACCACCGCTATCCCGACCACCTCCCCCGCCTCCACTGGCGTCGGAGGAGGGGATGCCTGCGTCCGCGGTACCGCCCCCAGGGTTCGTTTCCGAATCGGCGTTGCTGCCGACGGGCGTGTGGGACACACGCCCGTCGGGCTGTCCGTCGCCGTCGGCGTCGTCCGCGCCATCCGGGGTCCCGTCGCCGTCCGTGTCCGGGTTCTGGGGGTCCTGGGCGAGCGCGGCCTCCCTGCGGTCGGTCAGGCCGTCGTTGTCCGTGTCCTGGGTCCGATCAGCTCCACTGCCCGTTGAACGGGGGATACCACCGCTCGCCGAACCGCTACCGTCGGTGTCAGCGGTACCGTCGGTAGCTTCGGCCGGCGGCTCCGTCGTCTCTCCGGAGGGCTGCGCGGAGGTGCCCTCGGCCGGGGCCAGGAGCTGCCGGAAAGGATTCTTGTTGCTGTAGGCCGCGTAGGACTCCACGTCCCGGTTCTCTTCCTCGGGGGCGACGGGGTCCGCAACGGGGACGCTCCTGGGCTGGGCGACGTTGGCCTGGTTGGACACCCGCTCCCCATCGGAGCCGCCCACGAGGGTGCCCGCAACGACCCAGGCGAAGACGAGCAGTGCGAGCAGCGCGAGTACCGGCGGCAGCACCCTGCTGTCCCGCAAGAACGCGTCCACGAACCCCGGGCCCGCGGCCCCCAGCCGCCGCGTAAGCCGTCGCAAGCTAGGGGGCATCGGTCCTCTCTTCCGTCGCGGGCACTGGCGGCGGCGGCGCCGTCGGCGCGACGCCCGACGGCACCCCCGTCGGTTGAAAGTAGACCTCTGCCTCTATCTTCACCCGCAGCATCTTCTCTATCTCCGGTTGCGCGGTCGTGCCCTCCTCGAACACCTCGTAGGTGATGTCATTGACCGTCATCAGGCGGGCCAGGTTACGTGTCAGGCGCAAGAATTCCTGCAACTCCTGGTAGGTGCCCTCGAAAGACATTGTAATCGGCTGGACGCTGTAATCGCCACCAACAGGCGGCGGGGCTGGGGTCCCAGGGATCAACGAGATCTGCGTAACACCCGAGTCACGAGTGATCTCCTCGATCTGGACGGTGAGCGTCGGGATCTCCGGCTGCGTGGGGATCCTCTTGCTCAGCTCGAGGAGTTGGCGTTCGATCTCCGGCGAGTTGCGCCTCACCTCTTCAAGATCGGCCACCTCTTGTTGCAACTGGGCCAATTGGGCCTCTCTCTGTTCCCGTTGATGGTCCGCCTCGCCGAGGCGACTTAACAGAGGACCGAGCAGCAGAAAGCAGAAGCCGACGGCAAGCACTACGAGCGCCAGTGACCCGAGGATGAGCAGGTTCCGGTCGCTGCGGCTCAAGGTCGCGCCGACCCCGGCTGGACCGCGTACTTGTCCGTGGCCGTGGCCCTGGCATCGGCCGACTCGCCGAGATCCGAACCCCGTGCGCCGTCGGCGACCTCATCTGGGGATCCACCCTCCAGACGCACCTCCGTACCGTTCTGGCCGACCACGGTTATGAGCTCTGAGGCCACCTCGAAGTCTATGGCGGGATCCACGAAGGTCGTCCGGTTCAGCTCGGCCGAGTTCAGCTGCGAGTTAGCGAGAAACTCGAGGTTGTTTAGCCGCACGACAAAGTCGGCCACGTTCTGATAGCGTGGCAGCGCAACGCCGGTAAACGTGACGGCGCCGGGCGGTTCCAGCGGTTGCTCGACCGGTGCCTCGACGTCCACCGGGGCGGCCTCTGCGGTGAGCGTCCGGAGCGCGGTCGTCTCGGGTATGACGAAGGCCAGGCCTTGCAGGAACTCATCCCAGGCGAATCGGCTGCGGTAAATCCCGTCCGCCACGGGCTTTTTCTCATCGAGTCTGGCCCGAAGATCCCTATACGGTCTCAACTCCGCTAGATGCCCGTTCCGGCGGACTATTTCATTGTCCAGCTCGGAGATACTGTCCTCTATCCCGCCAAGTCGCAGGAAGAGGACCAGATACACCCCGACCATCAGGATAAGGGCGACGGCCCCCACGATGAGCAGTATCCTGAGCTCCCTGCCCCGGGAACCTTCGGAGCCCCACCGGCGATCCTCGAGTGGGAGGAGGTTTATACGCCTCATTCGTCCTCCAACGCGAGACCGAAAGCCACCGCCAGAACGGGTTCCATCGCCCGCAGTTGCCCGTCGGAGACGTTGGAGTGATTGGCGGCCAGTCTCTCGAGCGGGTTCCCGCGGCCGGTGGCGATGCCGAGCAATTCACTGAGGTAACCGGCGAAGCCGGAGATCAGAGCCCCCTCTCCGGAGACCAACACCCGCGAGACCTCTCGCGATCCAGACTGGGAGTGATGGTGCTCCAGAGAGCCCTGCACGCCCTCGGCCAGTTCCTGCGCCGCGTTCTTGAGGCCCCGGCGCACGTTGTACACGAGCTCGGGGTCGAAATCGTCCTCCTCCGGCGTCTCCTCGCCCCCTTCGCCCTGATCGTGCCCCAGCCCGACCCGCGGGCACAGCGTTTGCTTCTCTGCTTCGTCGGCCGGAAGGTCCGCGGCATCGGCCACGGCCGCCACGAACTCGCCAAAGCCCCTGAGTATAGAGCGGGTCAGGACGGGTTGGCCCCCGTCTGTGATAACAAGGTTGGTGATCTCGGACCCCACGTCAAGCAGGGCGACGGCCCCTTCCTCGGCGAAGAAGGGGTCGGGGAGGATAGAGCGGGTCAGCGAGAGCGCCTTGACGTCTACTCCCACTGGACGCAACCCGCCGGTACGGAGGGCCGAGGTGTAGCGATCGATCATCTCCCTCTGGGCGGCGACGACAAGGACGCGGTCGTAATGGGAGCCCTCATCCCGCGGACCGAGCACGAGGTAGTCAAGGACGGCTTCTTCCAGCGGCATAGGGATGTGATCCTGCGCCTCGAAGCCTATAGCCCTCTTGAGATCCTCGGACTCCATGCGCGGGAAGTCCAGCAGCCTCACTACCACCTGCTGGTTGGAGACGCCCAAGACGACGGATCTTCCGCCGAACGAATGTGAGTTCCAGAACTCCCGGATCTCGGCGGCCAAAAGGTCGTGATCAGCAACTTCGCCCTCGACCACCGCCCCCGGAGGGAGCCGATGGTAGCCCACGTGCTGGAGGACGTACCGGCCCCCGCCGCCGGAGACCTGGACGGCCTTGATCGCGCCGCGGTCTACGTCCATCCCGATGGTTCGCGACCCTAGCCGCACGAAACTCTTGAAGCGCTCCACGCCCCTAGGCGCCCGCTATCGGCCCACCGGGCCTCGAGGAGTCAGACGTAGCCCGCGCTACCGACAGCCGGAGGGACGCACGCTCGATGCCGACGTTCGAACAACCCCCGGTGACCCGACCCGTAAAGGAGGCTGCCGCCGGTAAGATCAAGCGCCCTCCCGGGCGACCTGTCGCAGCGCGCTCACCTCCGTGTCGCTCTCAACGACCGCCTTGCGGCCCACGCTTGAGTTCGCCCCCAGGACGGCCCTAGCCCCTACTCTGGCCCCGGGACCCAACACGGCGCCGGCAGAGACCCACGAACCAGCCCCCACCTCGGCGTCCCGATCCACCACAGACCGCGGCCCCAGAAAGCAGTGGCTCCCAACGGCCGCGTCCGGGTGCACCACGACCCCGGCGGCGAGGACGCAGCCACCCCCGATAGTCGCGGCCCCTGAGACGTAAGCATTTGGATGCACCGCGGTAAAGAACTGGCCTCCCAGGCCTCTTAATGAGTTGGCGATCCGCAACCGGTCGCCGTTATCCGTAATCGCCACCACGACGTGGACAGGCTCGATCGAGAGCATGCTCTTAAGCATCTCCACGTCACCGAGCACCGGATACCCCCGCACCTTCTTCGAAATCGCAGTGTGGGAGTCATCGTAGAACCCCAACACCCGGTCTCCAAACCCACTCGCCAGCAGAGCGTCCAACGCCACTCGTCCGTAGCCGCCGGCCCCGACGATGGCGACCCTTATTTCCTCTTCGAGACCTATTTCCTGTACTTCAACCTCCGGTTGAGGTACGCCGGTGGTGGTTTCGGGCTCTCTTATCTCCCTTTCCTCCCAACAGAGATTTGGCCTGGTACCTCGGGCAGTTTAGCACCCTCGCTCTCAGCTTGCTCCTGTGCCAACATCTTGCACCCTTCGCTTCCGCCTATTAACCTCCGGGAAGATTTTTGACGAGAAATGCTCCTTCGAGGGAGTTACCGAGCAGAAATTTGCGAGCCGAGAGTCGCCTGGAGCCAGGGATCTGGAGCTCTAACACCTCTACGGCGCCGGTCCCGCAACTCACCACGAATCGCCGATTTTCGGCGTGAATTCGGCCTTTCTCAGGGGATGGATCCGTTTCTTTGAAGACCCTAGACCGCCAGATCTTGACAGGACCCTCGACCTCCCGATGGAAAGCCCGCGCGCCTATGGTTGGCGCCAGCGCCCGGATCTGGTCGTGCACCTGCCTCGCACTACGCTCCCACCCTATAGTCTTATCCTGATCCGAAATCTTAGGAGCATACGTAGCATAAACACTATCCTGCTCAGTGAGGGCTAGGCTTCCGGCTTTTAGCAGATCTAAACCCTCTACTATGGCTTCAGCTCCGGTCGCGGCGAGTCGATGGGTGAGTTCGCCACCGGTCATGTCGGGAGGGATCTCAACGGCGCGCTGGAGGGCAACCTCTCCGGTGTCCAGTCCTTCGTCCATCCGCATGATGGTTACGCCGGTTTCGCGTTCTCCGTTCATTATGGCGCGTTCGACCGGGGCGGCCCCGCGGTACTTCGGTAGCAGCGCCGCGTGGACGTTCCAAGCGCCTTCTCTGGCAGCGTAGAGGGTGTCCGTGCGCAGGATCTGCCCGTAAGCGGCGACGATCAGCGCCTCGAGATAGGAGATCTCTGCTACGGCATCCGAGATGCGGGTCGGCTGGCGTAGGGGCAGGCCGGCGGAGCGGGCCAGTTCGGCTACCGGTGTGGGTGTAGTCTTGCGGCCGCGGCCCTTGCGGGGGTCAGGCTGAGAGATCACGAGGCCGACCTCGTGGTCGGAGGAGATCAGACCCCGCAGCACGGTGGCGGCGAAATCGGGCGTGCCGGCGAAGGCTACCTTCACGTGTACCTGGTCGACCCTAGCTCTGTTGGGCGAGGAGTCGCTCTCGCCACTCACGCATGGCGGCTTTGCGGGAGCCGCGGTCGGTGCGGTCCAGGATTAGGACGCCGTCGAGGTGGTCCACCTCGTGCTGGAAGACGCGGGCGAGCAGGCCTTCGGCCTCTATCCTGATCGGCTCCCCTGAAGCGTCCTGGCCGGAGATCGTGATCTCTGTCGGCCGCTCGACTTCGACCTGGATCCCTGGTATGGATAGGCATCCTTCGGGCACGCTCTCGGTGGTCTCGGAAGCCTCTTCGATAACGGGGTTGACCAGCACATACTCGTCGTCCTCCACCGCGGCCACCAGGATGCGCTTGAGCCGCCCTACCTGGTTGGCGGCGAGTCCCACGCCCTCTTGCTCGCGCATCGTAGCCAACATGTCTTCGGCCAGGCGCTCGAGCGACCCGTCGAAGCCTTTGACCAGTGCGGCGCGGGTCTTAAGGATCGGGTCTCCGAACGTCCTCATGTCGAATGCCACTTCCGTTATACCTCCTCGGGGTCTACCTCAACGCGCACCTTGAGGCCGCGGGTTCTCGCCGCCAGCCGGGCGGCCAGGGTCGCGGCGCGTGCCACGGCCGGCCGCTCTCTGGACCTGAGCAAGACCCGCCACACCGACATACTACCGCTACGCCCGAACGGAACCACGGCCGACATCTCGACGCCCGGCTCCAGAGCTGGCCGCAATCGGGATTCTACCGCACGGCGAACGACCGCCTCTGACCCTTCAAAGGTCAACGAGGAGAGGTGTGCGTAGGGCGGATAGCCTAGGGCGCGTAGCCGCGGGAGCTCAGCCGCGGCGAAGGCCTCGTAGTCGCCCCGCACCCCGGTACGCAGCGCGTAGTGCTCAGGAACGCGGGTCTGTACTAGGAGCAGCTCCCGGGCTGCCTCCGCCGCGCCGTGGAGCAACCGGAAGGAGCGCTCTACCGCGCCTATGCTGCTCGCTAGGAGAAAGGCGTCGACGTCGGGGAGGATCACCGTGTCCCACTCGCCCTCAAGGAGGCAGTGGGCGGTTCCTACCACCGCGGGGGCGTCAGGGAGATATTGCCCTGACGCGGTGATAAGGCCGACCGGCTCACCGAGGGCGTCGAACAAATCCTCCCGCATGTGTTCTGCGGCCAGGCCTGTTGATACGACCCGGTCGGACCCACACTCGTCGCACCGCCCGGTGTTCGCCTCCCGGTGGCCGCAGAGGGTGCAAATCCGGGGCCCGATCCTGCCCCGCAGCACCAGCGGGAGGTCGCAGTTCGGGCAGCGCTTCACCGTCCCGCACCGGGTACAATAGACGGCCGTCGCGTACCCGATTCGGTTCGCTACCAGGCCGACCCGTTTTCTCTCGGCCAGGTGCCGACGGCAGGCCTCGATCAGGGTAGAGCTGAACGTCACCCCCGAACCCCTCATGTCCACGATGCGCACCCCCGGCCACGCGTGCGACCGGCGGGCCGGAAGCTCCCGGATGCGGTCTCGCTTGCGAACCTCTGGGGCGGAGAGCCTGAGCGACGGAAAAGGGGACAGACAGAGCGCGGCTGCCCCCTCAGCTCGACCACGCTCGAGCGCGATCTCCCGCACGTGCACCGGTAGTCCTTCGTAGCCAGGCTCGGCCCGGTGACCCTCGTTCGGTTCGTCCACGACGCAAATCGAGCCTGGACGCGCAAGCGGCAGCAGCGCCGCCGTCCGCGTACCGACAACGACGTCCACGTCTCCCCCCCGAACGGCCTCGTAGACTGCGCTCCTGCCACGACCCAGGCCACTGTGGTAGGGCGCGATGGTGTATCCTGCGGGGAGTGCTTGGCGCAGATGGTTGATCACGTGCTCGACCACACTGATCTTGGGGGCCAGCACCAGTGCCTGCTCTCCCTCCTCAAGCGTGGCCCGTACTACGGCCGCCACCGCGTCGGGCTGCTCACGCGTGGGCGTCCTCCACAGAAAAGCGCCGCCGCTTTCAACGGCTCGTCCGGCGGGCCGGGAAAACGGCTCGAGATTACGGGCTGCGTGGTCGCCGTCCGTGGTCTCGGTCGCAGGACTCTTCGGGAGGCGGACGAGCCTCACGGCCCCCCTGTGCACGAGCCCCCGAAGTACGCCCCGGCTGGCGCCGATCTCGGCGAGCAGGGACGAGGTCGTGCTCGCGCCTCCCCGCTCTTTCAGGAGATTAAACAGATCCCGCTGGCGGGGGGCACGTCCCAGGTCCGGGTCGGCTGCGGAACGGATTGCCGCCCACTCTACGGTTGGCGGCCGCGGAGGGACCGGGGCCAGCTCGATCCGGCCGTTTACTTCGGCCGCGCGGAGCGCTTCGGGTCCGAGAGCGCGTTTCAGCGCTGTGCGGGTGACCAAGTCGTTCGTTTGCCAGCACCACCTGGACGATGGTTCGAGCACCCGGTAGCGGGCGATGTCGAGGCCGGTCGGTAACGCAGCGCGCAGCACCAGGGGTAGGGGGACGGCGGCGTTCTCGCAGACCCGGCGGCAGACCTCGACGAGGTCCGGCGGCAGGGAGAGGTCATCGGCGACGGACAATAGGTCTTCTCGCGCGCAGTCGATCTCTCCGCCAATTTCCAGTACCACCCCGAGGCGAGGACGCCCAGAGAGTGGGGCGACGACCGCGGTGCCCGGGCGAACCTCCTTACGCAGGTGCTCCGGTATCCGGTAGCTCAAGGTGGGGAGGGCGTGCGTCGGGATCAGGAGGCTGATCTGCGCCGCGAAGGGTCTTCGAGTAGCGCGGACGGGCGTGTGGCCTACGCTCTTTACCAACTACAGACCGGCGGCGCGGCGGAGGTCACCAGCGCGCAAGGTCGCCTCCCAGGAGAACCCCGGTTCGCGGCGACCGAAGTGGCCGTAGGCCGCAGCCTGGGCGAAGATCGGGTGTCTCAGCTCCAGGTCGCGGATGATGGCGCCGGGCCTGAGGTCGAAGTGCTCCTGGACCAGGGTGCCGAGCGTCGCCGGATCCACCTTAGCAGTACCGAAGGTCTCGACCATCACGCTGACCGGGTGGGCGACGCCGATGGCGTAAGCGATCTGGACCAGGCACCGCCGGGCGAGGCCCGCCGCGACGAGGTTCTTGGCAACCCAGCGGGCGGCGTAGGAACCTGAGCGGTCAACCTTAGTCGGGTCCTTGCCGGAGAAGGCGCCGCCGCCGTGCGGCGCGGAGCCGCCGTAGGTGTCCACGATGATCTTTCGCCCGGTGAGGCCCGTATCTCCCTGGGGGCCACCAGTCACAAACCGGCCCGTGGGGTTCACCAGGATCTCGGCCGCGCTCTCGTGGAAGAACCCATTGGGCATTACCGGGCGGATCACGGTCTCGACGAGGTCGTCCCGGATGCGGGCCTCCGCCCCGTCGCGGTGCTGGGCGGAGATGAGGACCTTCTCGATACCTACGGGCGTGTCGCCTTCGTAGCGCACCGTCACCTGGCTCTTGCCGTCGGGCCTGAGGTAGTCGAGTTCGCCGCTTTTGCGGACCTCCGAGAGGCGCCGGGTCAGGGCGTGGGCGAGGGTTATCGGGAGCGGCATCAGCTCCTCGGTCTCCTCGCAGGCGTAGCCGAACATCATCCCCTGGTCGCCGGCCCCGATCTCGTCTATGTTGTCCTGACCGAGGCGTTCGCGCACTTCCAAAGCCTTGTCCACGCCTTGAGCGATGTCCGAGGACTGGGGATCAATGGAGACGATCACGCCGCAGGTCTCGGCGTCGAAGCCGAACTTGGCCCTAGTGTAGCCGATCTGCGAGATCTTCTCGCGCACGAGCGTCGGGATGTCCACATAGGTCGAGGTCGTGATCTCGCCGGCCACCACCACGAGGCCCGTCGTGACCAGCGTCTCGCAGGCCACCCGGCTCATCGGGTCGTCGGCGAGCGCCGCGTCGAGGATAGTGTCGGAGATCTGGTCCGCTATCTTGTCCGGATGCCCCTCCGTAACGGACTCAGAGGTGAAGAGGTGCGAGGATCTGAGATTTCGGTCGTTCGCAGCGTTCCAGCTTGTGATGCCGGCCGTTCTCTCCGCCATATTTATCCCCGCCTCTCCTCGCTCATCCCTGTCAGCAGGCTAGCCAGGATCACGCGCGCCACCTCCCGCTTGCACGTGCGGGGAACCAAGCGCACCCCGGCCTCGGCGCGGCCCACCACATAGACCTCGTTCTCCTCGGCGTCGAAACCCACGCCCTCCAGCGAGATGTCGTTACCAATCATGATGTCGGCTCCCTTGGTAACGAGCTTTTCGCGGGCGTCCGGGACAGGGTTCCCGTGTGTCGCCGCGAATCCTACCACAAAGAGGTCCGAGTTCTGCTCCCGGACCGCCTTGAGTATGTCCGTCGTGGGTTTGAGCTCGATGGCCGTCGTTCCCTGCCCGCGGCGGATCTTCTCCGCTAACGGCGAGACAGGTGTGAAATCCGAGACTGCAGCAGCCATGACCAGCGCGTCAGAGTCCCCGGCGTGCACCAGAACCTCCGCCCCTAACTCCGCCACAGTCTCTACCGGACGGGTCTTCGTGCCCGGCTCCGACCTCCCGAGGTTGGCGGCCACTACGGTCACCTGTGCTCCCTGGCGCACCGCCTCGCGGGCGATGGCAAGCCCCATCTTACCTGAAGAGCGGTTCCCGATAAAGCGTACGCTGTCTATCGGCTCCCGAGTGCCACCGGCGGTTACTAGCAAACGCATCCCGCTCATCGGGCCGCCGAGCCCGCCCAGGAGCCCCGCGACCACCTCCTCGGCCTCGACCATGGCGCTTCCGCCCCCACGGATCACCCCGAACCCGTCCTTAACCAAGATAGCCAAGTTCTCTCGTACCGCGGCATTAACGGCGGTGCCGGCGTCGAGATCCGGTACGACGAAGGTACGGTGCATCCTGGCAGCATCCCCGGCAGGCCCGTCCCCTAGGCCGCGCGCAAGCCTGGCGATGGTGGCCGCGGTAGCGGGGGCGAAGAGAACGGCCTCGGGCGCTTCGGAGGGCTCGTCTACGAGCGTTACGGGCGCGGGGAATGCGGCAGACCCAACGAACTGCCGGGTATCGGGCTCGAGGATCACCTCCACCCGGTGGCCGACCGTGGCTATCTCGCGGGCCACGCTGGGGACTTCGAGGGCCCCCCGCGAGGACCCGACCGAGAGCAGGATCAAGGGCGCTCTAGGCCGCGCCCTCGCCCTCGTCGGCAGGCGCACCGGAGTCGACCACGGTCGTTTCGGGAACGCCCGCACCACTTGGGGGGCTGATAAAGTCGTCCCCGTCGGCCGCCCCAACTTCCTGCGTCACGCTCTCCGGCGGCTGGCGGAAGCCAACCTCCAGCTTGTCCTGGCGCAGCTCCTCGATGGCGATGCTCAAGGGATGCTGGGAGCGGGTGTGGACCTGCGGGCCGGGGATACCCAGGGCATCGTTCAGGCCCAGGGTGGAGGTGTACTCGTTGATCTGACGGGCTCTCTTTGCACTCGCCACCACGAGCCCATAACGGGAATCCACCTTGCTCAGTAACTCATCTATCTTAAGGTCGTGCAGCATCGCCGCCTCCTGTGGCTATCGACTCCATTATCTCGATCATGTCCTTGCGGGCTCGCTCCCTGTCGCCGTTGACGACCTCGTAGTCGAACTCGTCGCGGGCCGCGATTTCCTCCACGGCGGTCGCCAGCCGGGTCTCCCTGGCCTCCTCAGTCTCCGTGGCCCGCCCCGTAAGCCTCCGGCGCGTCTCGTATAGCGAAGGAGCCCTGACGAAAACCATACGGGCGTCGGGGCGCTTCCTGCGGACCTGTCGCGCACCCTGCAATTCTATCTCCAGGATGACGGAGCGTCCGTCGTCGAGAAACTCCTCGACCTTCTGCTCAGGAGTCCCGTAGAGGTTGCCCGAGTACTCCGCCCACTCGAGGAAGCGGTCCTCATCGATCCAGCGCTCGAACTCCTCGCGTGTGAGGAAGACATAGTCCCGGCCGTCGACCTCGCCCGGGCGAGGATCGCGAGTGGTGGCGGAAACCGAATAGGCGAGCCGGGGGACCGCGTCGAGCGCTGTCCTAATGAGCGTCGACTTGCCGGCTCCGGAAGGCCCGGAGACGACGATCAGCCTTCCTCGCACCCTAGAGCCCTGATCAGACGATCCCTCTGCCCGTGCGTGAGCCCGACGAGAGTTTTGGAGCGGCTGACACCCGCCTCCCTCATGACGCGCGTAACCTTTATGCGCCCCATGCCCTTGACGGCCAGGAGCATCTCCTCGGCCTTGGCACCCTTGAGCTCCTCGGAAGGGTCCATGAGCAACTCGTAGATCCCGAGTCGCCCACTCTTCAGTTCCCGCTTCGTGGCGGCCCTGGCGAAACGTACCCTATTGGCCTCCTCGAGCGCGTTCCGCCGTTGGTCCGCCGTTCGTTCTGGTGCCCTCCGCAACATCAACGCGCTAGTATACCATCGGTGATTGCGGCCCGTCACCGGGACGAGGCGATGTTTCTACGGGGTAAAACAGACGAACCTTTTCAGGAGCTACTGAGTAGGCCGGGACCGCAAGAGCTTCCCGTTCCCGGGGTCCCGGCCTAGCCGACTCGTCTTCAGCGCCCGCCTCGCTCTCTAAGACCCCATCCTTATCCTGCGATCGAGCTGTTCAAGGATGGTGCCTCGATTCTTGGTGCGCTCCTCGTAGTCGCGCACCACCCGCAGATCCTCAACCGAGAGGTGACCAACGCGTCCGGAAATCTCCTCCACGGTCAGCTCGTCGTAGCCCTCGATGGGGAACCGGGCGGACTTCAAGCCCTCTTGGGCATAGGAGAGGGGGATGTTCAACAGCCGCGAGTAGCTGCCCCGCACCTGCTGGGTCATCTGCTGGAAGGCCTGCTGCTGTTGCTGAGCTTGCTGCTGGAAGGTTTGCTGCTGCTGCTGGGCCTGCTCCATCCACTGCTGGGAGGTCTGCTGGAGGGCTCGCTGCTGCTGCTCGGCCTGGCCCGAGAGGTAGGAGCTAGGGGTGTTAAGCAGCTGCATGTAGGTGTTCATCAGCTCCTGGGTCATTTGCTGGGAGGTCTGCTGCTGCTTATGGATCTGCTGGGCCAGGTTGTGCATCATGCCAAGCCACTACTGTGCCTGCGCGCCGTCTGGCGTTCTGGTCGCGTGACGCATCCTCTGCATATCGGTCATGAGGCACCTTCGTATTAGGAAATTCAAACCCTCGTTCAGTTTAAAAGTACCCCGCCAATATCAGTGACAAACGTCCTCCTAGAGAACCGGGTGAAAAGCCTGCGCGCGTCCCGAGAGCCCTGAACGTCAGGCCGAGAAGAATCTTGGCAAGCGTGCGCCTCGGGAGCTACGAGCCCGGGAAGGAACTTCGCGCCCGATGCGGGGGCTTCTACCGCAGGCCGCCCGTGAGTTCGGCGGCGGCGAGTCCAGCGTTTCGCAAGCAGGTAACGAACTCCTCCAGGATCTCCCTGGGTTCGCGGACGAAGCCGCCCGACCCCACCTGCACCGCCGCCGCCCCCGCGAGCATGAACTCGGCGACATCAGTGCCGCTGGTGACGCCGCCGCACCCGATCACGGGCACGCCGACCATCCTGGCTACCTCGTAAACCGCCCGCAGGGCTATGGGCTTGATCGCCGGACCGGAGAGACCGCCCCGAACAAGCACCTGTCGCCCCGCCGCGTCGACGGTCAGGGCCGGCACCGTATTGATAAGCGTGAGCCCGTCCGCACCGGCGTCCTCGGCCGCCAAAGCGTTGCCCACGACCCCCTCGTTGGTCAGCTTGACCAACAGCGGCTTGCCGGGCAGGGCGGCGCGACAGGCCGCGACCACCTCCCCTACCACGGCGGGACCGGAGCAGAAGGTGAGCCCACCGTGCTCCACGTTCGGGCACGAGAGGTTCAGCTCCACCGCCGTCGCCCTGCCGTCGGCGAAGAGACGCTCGCACAGTCGCACAAACTGGACCACCGTCTCGCCGGCCAAGGAGGCGAAGATGGGCAGGCCGACGTCGTACTCATCGAGGTCGGCAAGAAAGCGGTCGATGCCGGGGTTCTGAAGCCCTATCGAGTTGACCATCCCGGCGGCGGTCTCCGCGATCCTTGGCGGCGGGTTTCCGGCTCGCGGCTCCAGGGTAACCGTCTTCGGAACGATAGCCCCGTAGACGTCTTCCATCCCGCAGAGGACCTCCGCTGCGAGCGTCCCGGCAGCGGGGAGGAGCGGCGTCTGCAGCGGTAGCCCGCAGAGCTCTACGCCGAGGCTTGTGGCGCGGGCTACCACGCGAGCGCCTCCGCCGGGAAGACCGGGCCATCGATGCAGGCGCGGGCGTAATACGCACCGTCGTATCCTAGCACCGGGACCGCGCACCCGTAACAGGAGCCGTTGGCGCAGGCCATCGTCTCGCGCAGCGCAAGCTGGGCCGCCACGCGGCCTTCAGAGACCTTCTTCGTGGTCGCGAGCGTCTCCTCGGGGCCGCTGGCGTAGACTGTGGAGTAGCGCGCGAGGTCTCCTATCTCGTCGAAGAGCCTCCACGGGGCGCCGGCTGTGTCTCCAGTGTGGACGAAGCGCGCGCCGGGATAGCCCTGGGCGAGCCAGACCGCGTAGTCGTTTGGGGCGTTCCGTGGGACCTCGATGTACGTGTCGTGGGGCACGCCCGTATGCTCCAGGCGCCGCGAGAGGAGCTTTAGCGGTGCCGCCCAAACGCCCCCGCCGACCAGGGCGACCGGGCCGCCCTGGACCTCGAACCCGCGACCCCGCGGTGAGCTTACGAGTAGTTCCTCAGCGACTTCTGAGAGCAGAAGCGTGCCCCTGCCGCGGACCTCAAAGAGCAGGCTCGTAGTACCGTTCTCGTGGTCGTGGGCGAAGAACGGGCGGGCGAGAAATGGGTCGAGGGCGTGCGAGGTCGCGGCGGAGCGCGCCAGTACGAACTGGCCTGGTTCGGGCGGGGGGCCTGTCCAACGATAGCGGATTAGGGCGTGGTCGCCGAACCTCTCGCGGTGAAGGACTCTGACGCGATGGAGCTTCACGCCCGGGCTGCGAAGAGGCCCTGGAGGGAATTTACACGCCGGGTCCCGCCTCGTATGGTGGCCTCTATGCCCTGAACAGCGGCGGCAGCCCCGGCGAGGGTCGTTATGCACGGCGTCCCGTGCATGAGCGCTTTGCGGCGGATCAGATAGCCGTCCGTGCGGGCCCCGCGGCCCCAGGGGGTGTTCACGATCAGGTCCACCCCGCCCGCCTCGATGAGGCCAAGGACGTCCTCGCCTAGCTCCCCGATCTTGGGCACGACCATCACCGGGAGTCCGTTGTTCTTGAGCACCTCCGCGGTACCCTCGCTCCCGGAGATCTCGAACCCGAGGTCCGCGAAGGCCCGCGCTATGAGCACGACGGCCCGCTTGTCGCGATTGGAGACAGAGACGTACACCCGCCCCGACACCGGCAGCTTTTGCCCGGCCGCGGTGAGCGCCTTGGCGAAGGCGCCCCCGAATGTGCGGTCTATACCCATAGCCTCGCCCGTCGAACGCATCTCGGGACCTAGCAACGGGTCCACGTCGGCAAACCTGTCGAATGGGAAGACAGGCGCCTTTACCGAGAAGTGACCGTTCACGGAGGCCTGCAGCCGCATGTCCCTGAGTTTCTCGCCGAGGAGCACCCGGGTCGCCACCTTCGCCAGGGGCACCCCGGTGGCCTTGGATATAAAAGGCACGGTGCGCGAGGCGCGCGGGTTGCACTCGATAACGAGCACGTCGTCGCCGCGCACCACGAACTGTACGTTCATGAGGCCGACCACGCCGATGGAAAGCGCGAGCCTGCGGGTGTAGGCTTCGATCCTCTCCAGCAGCGCCCGGTGGATCGTGATCGGGGGCACCACGCAAGAGGAGTCCCCGGAGTGCACCCCGGCCTCCTCGACGTGCTCCATAATCCCACCGACGTAGACGTCCTCGCCATCCGATACGGCGTCCACATCGACCTCGACGTAGTCTTCCATAAACTCGTCTATGAGGGTCGGGTGCCCGGGGCTCGTCTCCCCGCTGGTACTGAGGTAGAGGTCGAGATCTTCGTCGTTGTACACGATTTCCATCCTGCGCCCGCCGAGCACGTAGGACGGTCTGACGACGACCGGGTAGCCGAGATCGTGGGCGACTGCACGGGCCTCCTCGGCGGTCGAGGCGGCGCCGAAGCGAGGGTGCGGGATGCCGAGTTCGCCCAAGAGCCGCCCGAAGCGGGAGCGGTCTTCGGCGAAGTCTATGGCGTCCGGGGAGGATCCGAGGATGCGTACGCCGGCCAGCTCCAGTTCGCGCGCGAGCTTGAGCGGGCTCTGGCCGCCGAACTGCAGGATCACGCCCTCCGGGTCCTCGCGGCAGATCACTTCGAGCACGTGTTCGGCGGTTAGCGGCTCGAAGTACAGGCGCGTTGAGGTATCGTAGTCGGTGGAGACGGTCTCAGGGTTGGAGTTGACCATCACCGCGTCGTAGCCGCTCTCGGTGAGCGCGTAGCTCGCGTGTACGCAGGCGTAGTCGAACTCTATGCCTTGCCCGATGCGGTTGGGACCACTGCCGAGCACCACGACCGAAGGGTTCTCCCCCCGTCGAACCTCGTCCTCCTCCTCGTAGGTCGAGTAATAGTATGGGGTGCGGGCCGGGAACTCCCCCGCGCAGGTGTCCACGGACTTGTAGCTCGGCGAGACGCCCAGCGCCCGCCTCACGCCCCGCACCACCTCCGTCGAGGTACCGGAGGCGGAGGCTATGGTCTCGTCGGTGAGCCCGAGCCTCTTGAGCCCGCGCAGCTCCTCGGCGCCGAGCGTCCGCGACACGGAGCCTTCGCCGGCCACGATCCTGGCGATGGACGCTATAAAGAACGGGTCTATCGCGGTCCGGCGGAAGATCTCTGGTATGTCCATACCGGCGTGCAGGGCGTCGAAGATCGCGAAGATGCGGTGAGGGCTCGGCTCGTCGAGGCCGGCCTGCACATCCTGGGCGTCCACCTCGAGCGAGGCCATCGCCTTCATCAGGCTCTCCGTGAACGTGCGGCCAATCGCCATGACCTCCCCGACAGAGTGCATCTTGGTGGTGAGCCGCGGAGTGGCGACCGGGAACTTTTCGAAAGCGAAGCGGGGTATCTTGGTCACCACGTAGTCGAGGGCGGGCTCGAATGAGGCTGGCGTGGCTTCCGTTATGTCGTTGGGGATCTCGTCCAGCGAATACCCGACCGCCAGCTTGGCGGCTATCTTCGCGATCGGGAACCCCGTAGCCTTGCTCGCCAGCGCGCTCGACCGGCTCACCCGCGGGTTCATCTCGATCACGTAGAACTCGTCGCTCTCCGGGTCCACCGCAAACTGGATGTTCGACCCCCCCGTCGACACGCCGATCTCCCGTATTATGCGTAAAGCCGCGGTGCGCAAGGCCTGGTACTGGCGGTCCGAGAGGGTTTGGGCGGGGGCGACGGTTATAGAGTCACCAGTGTGGACGCCCATGGGGTCTACGTTCTCGATGGAGCAGACCACGACGACGTTGTCTGCGAGGTCGCGCATGACCTCAAGCTCGAACTCCTTCCAGCCGGCGACGCTCGTCTCGACGAGGACGCTGCCTACGGGGCTGGCGTCGAGGCCGTCCGTGACGGCCCGGCGGAGCTCGCGGTGGTCCGTAGCCGCCGAGCCCCCCTTGCCGCCCAGGGTGAAGCTCGGGCGAATTATGAGGGGGAAGCCGATGGCGTCTGCTAGATTCTCGGCGTCGGCGAGGTCGCGCACGGTGCGGCTCGCAGGAACCTTGAGGCCGATGCGGTCCATCGCCTCGTGGAAGAGTTGGCGGTCTTCGGCCTTCTGGATGGAGGAGATGGAGGCGCCGAGGAGTTCCACTCCGAGCTCATCGAGGACCCCGGCCTCGTGCAGCTCGACGGCGAGGTTCAGGGCGGTCTGGCCTCCGAGGGTCGGGAGGACGGCGTCGGGCCGTTCGAGGCGCAGGATCTCGGCCAGCGTCTCCACGGTGAGGGGCTCGATGTAGGTGGCGTCGGCGACCTCGGGATCGGTCATTATTGTGGCCGGGTTCGAGTTCGCGAGGACAACGCGGTAGCCCTCGTCGCGCAGGGCGTGGCAAGCCTGGGTGCCCGCGTAGTCGAACTCGGCGGCCTGCCCGATCACTATAGGTCCGGAGCCGATGATCAGGACGCTAGAGATGTCGTCGCGTCGCGGCAAGGGTTAGCGGACCGGCGCCTTCTGCGAGACGAAGCCCACAAATTCGTCGAAGAGGTACCCCGAGTCCCTGGGACCCGGGCTCGACTCGGGATGATATTGCACGCTCCAGGCCGCAAGCTCCGGGCTCGCAAGGCCCTCGACGCTGCCGTCATACAGGTTGCGATGCGTGAGTTCGACGCCGCCGGGCACCGACTCCTCGCGCACGGCGAAACCGTGGTTCTGGCTGGTTATCTCAATGCGGCCTGTCTTGAGGTTCCTCACTGGGTGATTCACGCCGTGGTGGCCGAAGGGCATCTTGTACGTCTCGCAGTCCAGCGCGAGACCGAGCAGCTGGTGCCCGAGGCAGATGCCGAAGGTAGGGATCTCCCCGAGCAGCGAACGCAGAGTGCTCACCGCCTCTTCGAGTGCTGCGGGATCGCCCGGACCGTTCGAGAGAAAGAGGCCGTCCGTACCGGCATCGAGTATCTGTTTCGCACTTGTGGAGCCGGGCATCGCGAGTACCGAGGCGCCGCGGTTGCGGAGCTCTTTGTAAATCGAAGCCTTCACCCCGTAATCTAGGGCGGCGACGCGACAACGCGCCTCGCCGAAGGCCGGGAGAAGGGTCGGCTCCGTCACCTGCGAGCTCGAGGAGGCGAGGTCTAGGCCGGCCATCAAGGGGTGGGTGTTGGCCCTGGCTTGGAGTATGGCAGAATCTGATTCTGTGGTCGAGACAACGCCGCGCATCGCGCCCTTGTCCCTGAGGTGCCGGGTGAGGGCACGGGTGTCTATACCCTCCACGCCGAGGACGCCGCTCTCCTGCAGGTAGGCGCCCAGAGAGCGCTCGCTGGCCCAGTTGCTGTGGTACGCGGTGTACTCGCGCACCAGGACGGCGGCGGCCTGGATACCGTGAGACTCGTCTTCGCCTGGTACGATACCGTAGTTCCCGATAAGTGGGTAGGTGAAGAGCAGTATCTGCCCCCGGTAAGACGGGTCCGTGAGGGTCTCCTGGTAGCCGACCATGCTCGTCGTGAAGACGACCTCGCCCGCCACCTCGCCCTCGCCGGCGAAGCTCCAACCCCCGAAGACCGCCCCGTCCTCAAGGACCAGGGTCGTCCGGCTGCGCCCCTGGGCTAATCCGTGGCTTGGTCCTCGGCTGGGGCCCGCTCTACGCTCGTGCTCCAAACCTCGCCCCCGTCCTGTCGTGTACCGGCTCTCCACTAACTATAGTACCCACGACCCTGCCCGTCAGATTGCGTCCCAGGTACGGGGAGTTGGAGGAACGACTGATCAGGGTCTCCCTGCTCACCATCCACACCTCTGAAAGGTCAACGAGCGCGAGGTGCGCTTGCGACCCGACGGCCAGGCTCCCCCCCTCCCCGACCCACCGGCCCGGAGCAGAGCTCATCGCCTCGACCAACCGAGACAAGGAGAGCCTACCGCCCAAGACGAGCTCCGTGTAGAGTGCGGCGAAGGCCGTTTCGTGCCCGAGAAAGCCGGGCGCAGCCTCCTCCATTGGTAGCTCCTTTTCCTCGGAGGCGTGAGGCGCGTGGTCGGTCGCCACGAAGTCCAGGACGCCGCCGCGCAGTCCCTCCTCGACCCCGCTACGGTCGTCGTCGGGACGGAGCGGCGGGTTTACGCGGTAGAGTCCTTGGAGGGTAGACACGAGGTCTTCGGTCAGGGTGAGATGGTGTGGGGTGGTGTCAGCGGTGAGGTTCGCCCGGCGCTTGAAGAAACCGACCAGCGCTGCCGACATGGCGGTCGATACGTGGGTGATGTGGACTCTTGCGCCGGTCTCAGCGGCTAGCACTAGTGCAGTGGCGGTCGACGCGTCCTCGGCGCTCGCCGGGGAGCCCGGGATGCCTGCGAGGGAGCCGGCGAGGCCGTCGTGCACGACGCCGGAGGCGAGGGTATGGTCCTCGCAATGAAGGATCACCGGTAGCCCCGCCGACCGCGCGTAGAGCATCCCGTTACGCAGAACCCCGGCAGAGGCCGTGCCGAGGCCGTCGTCGGAGACGCAGAAAGCGCCGGCCTCCTTCAAAAGGCGCATCTCCGTCAGGCGCTCCCCAGCGAGCCCCACGTGTAGGGCGGCGGAGATCCGGGCCCGCACCCTGGATTCCTGCTCTATGCGGCGCACGAGACCGCCGACGATCACGGGGCGGTCCACGATGGGATCCGTGTTTGGCATCAGCACGACGCCCGTAAAACCGCCGGCCGCCGCCGCCGCCGAGCCGCTCTCTATGGTCTCCTCGTCCTCTCGGCCAGGCGTGCGCCAGTGCGCGTGGACGTCGACGAAACCGGGGAAGAGGTGCAGCCCGTCGGCGTCCAGCTCGCGCGTTCCGCGTAGATCCTCGCCGACTTCGGCAATGCGTCCGCAGGAGACACGCACGTCCCTAATACCGTCCAGGCCCGTGGCGGGGTCGATGATGTGGGCGTGCCGGATCACCAGCCCCGCCGGACCTCCAAAGGTTCCGTTCACGCCGCTATCTCGTGGGCGGCGCCGGTGGCCACGGTGAGGATCGCCGAGCGGACAGAGACACCGGCAGCGACCTGATCCGTTATTAAAGACGCAGGATCCAGGACGACGTCACTCGAGATCTCCACACCCCGGTTGACGGGACCTGGGTGCATGATGAGCGCACCCCTCTCTAGGTGGCGCCGCGCCACCCCGAAGTAGCGGGCGTACTCGCCGACGGACGGTATGCGGGCCCCGGTCATACGCTCTGTCTGCAGGCGAAGCATGTACAGGACCTCGGCCCCCCAACCCAGGGCGTCGTCTAGGGAAGGTAAGACCGGCAGTCCCCAGGCTTCGACATCAGAAGGCAGGAGCGTTCGGGGGGCAACGAGGGCCACCTGCATCCCGGCCTTCGTGAACGCGGGAATAATGCTGCGGGCCACGCGGCTGTGCAGGACGTCCCCGACGATGGCACCGCGCCGCCCGGCGAGCTCGTCGAAGCCACCGACGGCGTCGCTCAGGGCGTAAAGGTCGAGGAGGGCCTGGGTCGGGTGCTGGCCGCAGCCATCGCCCGCGTTGACCACGGGTGCTGCGGTGTACCTGGAGGCCAGGGCTGCGGCGCCGGCGGACGGGTGCCTCAGCACGATGGCGTCGGCCCCGAGGTGGTCCAGGGTCACAACCGTATCGATCAAAGACTCGCCCTTGGCGATGGCGGAGTCCTTGTCTGAGAGCGAGATCACATCAGCCCCCGACCGCCTAGCTGCAAGCTCGAACGAGACCGCCGTCCGCGTCGAGGCCTCAAAGAAGGCCAGGCAGACGGTTTTTCCGACGAGCGTACCGGGGATACGTCCCTTGGCCTGGGCGTTGGCGTGGGCGCGCGCGAGGTCCAAGACGGTCCTGAGATCGTCGCGGCTCTCGCCTTCGAGGCTCAGGAAGCTCCTAATCTCCAACGACGACCACCCCATCCTCCCCGTCGGTCTCCAGCAGGCTGACCAGCACCCGATCCTCGCGGGCCGTCGGCACGTTCTTACCGACATAATCGGCCCGGATGGGCAGCTCCCGGTGCCCGCGGTCGACCAGAATCGCGAGCCGGATAGCCGCTGGGCGTCCGAGCTCTAAGAGTGCGTCCATGGCGGCCCGGGCCGTCCGGCCCGTGTAGAGCACGTCGTCGACCATCACGACCGTCCTCCCGGTCACATCGAAGGGTACGTCGCTACCCCGCAAGTGCTGGTCCTCGTCAGCGAGGTCGTCGCGGTGGAGCGTGATATCTAGGGACCCGACAGGAACATCGATCCCTTCAAACTGCTTGATGTTCTCCGAGATGCGGCGCGCGAGCGGAACTCCGCGGGTAAGTACCCCCACGAGCGCGAGACCGTCTAATTGGGAGGCGTTTCTCTCCAAGATCTCGTGCGAGATGCGGCGCAGCGAACGGTCCAGTCCGTCCGGGGTGAGTACGTTAGAATGCGCGCTCTCGTATAAGCTTGAGCGGCTCAAGCTCTGACCTCCTTCGCGCCTCTCGGGACGCCGTTAAAGGATCGGCTATCGAAGAGCAAGCTAGCAGAGGGCGAGGGAGGCGTCAAGCTCCGTCGCGGCCCGCTGCAGATCCGCCGGGATAGGCGCCGTGAACTGCAGGGCCTCCCCGCCGACCGGATGCTCGAAGGCGAGGCACTCGGCGTGCAGCCAGAGGCGACGGCCGGAAACTGGTTTCCCGTAGAGCGGGTCGGCGTAGACCGGGTGACCGATGGCCGAGAGGTGGACCCGAATCTGGTGCGTCCTTCCCGTCGCCAAGCGCACTCGCAGCATCGCGTGACCAGCTGCTTCAGCATGCACCTCGAAGTGCGTGACGGCCGTTTTGCCCACGCCCGCGGCCATCAACGTCGGGTTGTCCGGGTCCCGGCCGACGGGGGAGTCGATCGTTCCCGTCTGCGGCAGCCCCTCACCCACTACGACGGTCCGGTAGGTTCGTGCGACCCTCCGGCCGGCCATCATCTCCACGAGCTTTGAATACGCTGGCTCTCCCTTCGCCAGCACCATGAGCCCCGAGGTGTCCCGGTCGAGGCGGTGAACGACGCCGGGTCTATCCGCGTCCTCGCCGCCGGCGATGTCCTTGCTGAGGAGCGCGTTCACCAAGGTCCCCGACGGGTTCCCGGCACCGGGGTGAGTCACGAGCCCGGCGGGCTTGTCCACGACGAGGATGTCTTCGTCCTCGAAGACCACCGGCACCTCGATCTCCTGGGGCGCTAACCCTTCGTCGGGAAGCCGGGCCTCGACGAGCTCCCCGCGGCGCACCCGGTACGAAGGAGCGGCCTTCGCATCCTCGACGAGCAAGCGACCGTCCCCGATCAGCCGCTGCACGGCACTCCGGCTAACGTCCAGCCGACGGGCAGCGAGCCGGTCCAGGCGCTCCCCGGCCTCGCCTGCATCCACCTGAAAGCTCCGGACGGGCACGCCGGCTACGGTAGTCGACCGGAGAGGATTTCCCGGAGCTCTCCTACGTCCGCGCCGCGGAGGAGCACCACCTTATCCCGGCTAAAAGCCCCCCGCACGACAGCTACCTGCGAGCGCGGGACCCCGAGCATCTTCGCCAGGAAGCGCTCCACCTTTACATTGACCTTGCGGTTCTCGGGCGGAGCAGCGACCCTAAGCTTGAGAGTGTCCTGGCCATGATTAGATCAACCTGTAACAGGCCGTATAAAGTTGGCAATTATAAGTAACAGCAGGGTCCGGGCTATGGAGAGACCAAAGATCGCGATGATTGGAGAGAGATCTATCCCGAATCCACCGAGCTGCAGCATCGGCACGCGGGCCCTTATAGGCATGAGTATCGGGTTGGCAACTGCCCTCACCGCGTCGTAGACAGCCTGCATGAAGCTGCTCGACGGGTAGCTTGGAAACCATGAGAACAAGATCGAGGCGATAATGAACCCGAACAATATATAGTAGGTGTAGGACACGATCCCTGCGAGCAGCGTGCTGATCTGAAACCCAAACTCTTGGAGGAACGCGACCATCATCGGCCGAGCCCCCGCGCTTGCTCGGTCGCCGCCTCGACCCCATCGTAGACGGCCGCAACGAACCCGGCCTTCTCCATCGCGACGAACGCCGCCGCTGTCGTTCCGCCCGGCGTCATAACCTCGTCGCGCACCTGGTGGGCGCTCCGCTCCTTGAGTAGCACGGCCGTCCCACCTATCGTGCCCACCACCAGCCTGCGCGCCACGTCGCGCGGGATGCCCTCCCTGACGCCGGCCTGAATCAGCGCGTCGGCGAAGAGGGCGACGTATGCCGGACCCGAGCCGTGCAGAGCCGTCGCCGCATCGAAGAGCCGCTCCGGCAGCTCCAGCACATCGCCGACGTGGCGGAAGATGTCCATTACCGTCGGCAGCGTGTCCCGTCCCGCCTCGTTCGCGGTGACAACAGCCGACCCCAGGCCCACCGAGGCGCACACGTTCGGCATCACACGCAGCACCGCGGTGCCTTCCGGTAAATTCTCCGAGATGCGCGCGATCGAGACGCCCGCCGCTACACTCGTTACGGCCTTCTCGGTGCCCTTGAAGGCAGGAGACATCTCCTGCATAACCTGCGCGACGTCCCAGGGCTTCACGGCGACGATAATGAGATCACTCCACTGGGCGAGCTCGTGGTTGGAGGAGGTAGTGCGCACCCCGACGTCTTTGAAAACCCGGAGTTGCTCAGGGTGGATGTCGCTGACGCCGAGGTCGAACCCTCCCGATTCGGCGAGCCTCAGGAGCAGAGAGCCCCCGATCTTGCCCGCCCCGATTATCCCGACCTTCTTCAAACTTTCCTCGAAAGCTCTTAGAGCTGGTTGAAGAAAGCCCGCTCGGCGATCAGTTTGCGCTCTTCGGCGCTGACCTCGACGTCGCGGGGTGTGAGCAGAAAGACTCGGTTGGCGACGGACTGGATGTTGCCATCGAGCGCGTACGTCAGGCCCGAGCAGAAGTCCACCATCCGTCGAGACAGGTCGCCGTCCACGCTCTGGAGGTTCAGTATCACGGGCTGCTGGCGCTTGAAGCGGTCGGCGAGGTTCTGGGCGTCGTTGAAGCTCGACGGCTCGAGCACGCTCACCTTGGTAGGGCGCTGGTCGGGAACGGGCCTGAGGTGCGCGGGCGAGTTCTGGCTGGCGTGACGCTCTCCCTTACCCGAGCCCTCGCTGCCGAAGAGATCCCCGAGGGAGGTGCCGAAAGCCGAGGAGCGCTCCGCCCGCCCGAGCCGTCTAACGGTCGGACCAGGCTCACCGCCGCGCGCGCCGTTGCTGTACGGGTCTGTGGCGTAGCGGCGACCTTCTTCCTCTTCGTCCTCGTAGTAGTCGTCTTCGTCGACACCGAACCCGAACCAGGCCGCGATCCGGTCCAGACGGTCCCTAACTCCCATCTTTCCTCCTTACGGGCTCATCCTCCTCTATTAGCATCCGCCCGATCCTGACCAGGGTAGCTCCCTCTTCAACCGCTACCTCATAATCGCCACTCATTCCCATGGAGAGTTCGGAGAGGTCAAAGTGCGGACTCCAACTCTTGCGTAGCCTATCACGGATCGACCTGAGTTTCGCGAAAACGTGGCGCACTTCTTCCGGGTCCTCGACCAGCGGGGCGAGCGTCATGAACCCCCTCGCCATAACTCCCCCCTCCGTCGCAGCGGCCGCCTCGAGCAGCGACTCGACCTCGTCCTCGGATGTCCCGTACCTGGACTCCTGCCCGCCGATGTTGACCTGCAGGAGCACCTCGACACCGCCCTCAGGGGCCCTCACTGCGAGCTCTTCTACGAGCCTCACCGAGTCAACCGAGTGGATCAGGGTAACGCGGGGGACTACCACCTTCGCCTTGCGCCGCTGAACGTGGCCGATAAAGTGCCACTCAAAACGGTCACCGAACAGCTCCTGCTTGCCGACAAGTTCCTCCGCCCGGTTCTCCCCAACAAGGTCGACGCCAGCCTCCGCGAGCGCTGAGATCTGCTCCAGCGCATAGTACTTGCTGGCGACGAGCAGCCTGACCCGGTCCGCCTCGCGCCCGCTCCTCTCCAGCGCCCGATTAATCTTCTCGCGCACGCGCGCGAGCCTCGCCTGGATGACCTCTCCGTTCACTTGCAAGCTCACCCCGCCACCCTCGCCACCGATGCGAGGGTGCGTCCCGTCAGTGGTCCCTGTTTCCGATGCGAATAGAACAGCTCGGGTCGGCACCCCGTACAAAGCCCCAGATCATGGACCTCAACCTCGGCCCGTTCAAGGTCGGTACGGATGGCGTCCGGCAGAGAAAGGTACCGCCCCGAGACCACCCCGTCCCCGAACTCGCCTGCGAACTCCCGCGCCCGCTCCTCCGAAACCTCGTAGCAGCACCGACGGATGCACGGCCCAACGTAGGCCCGTATTCCAAGTCCCGCCATGCAGCGCGCCGCCTTCCCGGATACCCCGGCGAGGGTACCGCGCCAGCCCGAGTGGACCATGCCGACGTCGCCCACGCCGACGAGCGCCACGGGGACGCAGTCCGCCACGGCAACGGAGAGGCACAGGTCCTGCTCGGAGGTGACCAGCGCGTCGGCCTCCCCGGCAAAGCCCGCCGCCGACACCCGCGCCACGCCGTCACCGGCGACCTGGCGGACCCAGGCCGAGGACCGTCCGCCCAACGCCTCCCTGATGATGGAGAGGTTCTCGTCCACCGCTGTCGGTTCGTCGCCGACAGATTTGGAGACGTTGAGGGAATCATAGGGTGGTTCCGAGACGCCGCCGAGCCGGGTGAAAAACCAGAGGCGCGCCCCTGCGGGCGCGGGGTCGGGCGCGACGTAGACGGCGCCCCCTGTCCCGGTGTAGGCTACGGTGGGGGCGCCCTGTGGAGATTGGGTTTGTACTCTGCGCACGTCTCGGGGTCGGATCTAGCGCCGCCTAAGGAAGGCCGGGATGTCCAGCACGTCACCCGTCTCCTGCGAAAGCGCAGGCTCCTCCTGATGATGCGGTTGCTGCGGCTCTATCCCGGAGCGCTCGGAGCGGCGCTGGTTGGCAAGCCGCTGATCAAAGCCCGTGGCGATCACGGTGACGCTCACCCGGTCCCCGTAGCCCTCGTCTATGACCGCGCCGAAGATGAGGTTGGCGTCCTGGTGGGCGGCGTTGTGTACGATCTCCGCCGCCTCGTTGACCTCGAACAGCCCGAGGTCGTTGCCGCCGGTGATGTTCAGGATGATCCCGGTGGCCCCCTCGATGCTCGCCTCGAGCAACGGGCTCGAGATCGCTGTCTTCGCCGCCTCGGCACCCCTGGTCTCGCTGCTCGACTCCCCGATACCCATCAGCGCCGACCCCGAGTTGTGCATGATAGTGCGCACGTCCGCGAAGTCCAAGTTGATCAGCCCCGGCACCGTGATGAGGTCAGTGATGCCCTGAACGCCCTTCCTCAGAATGTCGTCGGCCATCCTGAACGCGTCCATCATGCTGGTACGCTTCTCGGCGACCTGAAGGAGCCTGTCGTTGGGGATGATGATCAAGGAGTCCACGTTCTCCTTGAGGCGCTTGATCCCCTCCTCAGCGTAGGTCGACCGCCGCCGACCCTCGAACGCGAATGGCCGCGTGACGACCCCGACCGTCAGCGCCCCCGAGTCCCGGGCTATCTTCGCCACCACCGGGGCCGCCCCCGTTCCCGTGCCGCCACCCTTGCCGGCGGTCACGAACACCATGTCCGCCCCGCGCAGCGCCTCCTCGATCTCCGCCTTGTTCTCCTCGGCGGCCTCCATCCCGACCTTGGGGTCGGCGCCGGCCCCAAGGCCACGCGTGATCTTCTCTCCAATGTGTATCTTCTGGTCGGCGTCAGTCATCTGGAGGGCCTGTGCGTCCGTGTTGACCGCTATGAACTCAACCCCCTGCAAGCCGGAGTTGATCATGCGGTTCACGGCGTTGGTCCCCCCGCCGCCAATGCCGACCACCTTTATTACCGCCAGATAGTTAGTCGCCGCGTCCAGCATCCCTCTCCAACCCTCCATTACTCATTCTCGGGGGCCCCGCCGGTCTACCTGCCCCGGAACCAGCCCTTGACCGCCTCCACTATGCTACCAAAGCTCGTCTTCCCTGCACCTTTACTCTTTGATCCAAGGTCACAGTTTTTAGCTGCGAAGTATAGCAGACCTATAGACGTCGCATACTGAGGCTTCTGTACAGGTTCAACCTCATCCCTGACTCGTTTGGGTGTTGCGGTGCTGGCGCGCATCCCCAGAATGTCCTCAGCAAGCTCGGTCATCCCGCTCAGGAGGGACCCGCCGCCGGTAAGGACGACACCGCCGGGGAGCAGGTCGCGGGTACCGCTCTTTTCGAGCGAGTCGCGGGCGTACTCGAGTACCTCGCGGGCGCGGTACTCGAGGATCTGGCTGATGAAGTGGGCGTTGTAGTGGCGGTCGTCAAGCTTGACGGGCGCGACGGAGTCGACGGTCTGGGAGAGGACGGTACCGTAGCGGAGCTTGAGCTCTTCGGCCTTGTGCTGCGAGATCTTTAGCCCATAGGCAATGTCAGACGAGAAGCTCTCGCCTCCGATAGGGATAACAGCCGTATGAGTCAGGGCGCCCCGGATGAAGGTGGCTATGTCGGTCGTACCACCGCCGATGTCTAGAAGGGCAACGCCGACCTCACGGTCGGAATCCACGAGGCAGGCTTCTGCTGAGGCGAGCGGCTCCAGCACGACGCGCGAGACCCTGACCCCGCAGTCCTCGACGGCGCGGAGGAGGTTCTGGATGCTCGAGACGGCGCCGCTTACCACGTGGGCACGCATCGTGACCTTGCGTGCGGCGAGGCCGATAGGGCTCTTGACCCCCTCCGACCCGTCCAGGACGTAACCGCGCGGCACCACGTGTAAGACCCGCTCGTCTTCGGCCAGATCTAGCTGGCGGGCTTCCTGATCCAGCCTGCGCAAAAACCGGTCGGTCACCGTGAGGTCTCTGCTGCGGTTGAGGAGGGTTACCTCCGTATTAAAAGATGAGATGTGGCTCCCCGCGATGCCAACGCTCACGGGTCCCCCCCGCACGCCGCAGGCTTCCAGGGCCTCGCCAATGGAATTGGCCGCCGCCTGACGGTCGATCACGACGCCTTTCCTGAGCCCGTAGCTGGGTGCCTCTCCCATGGAGAGGACCTCCACCCAACCCCGCCGCGGGTCCACCCGGCCCGCGAGCGCCACGATCTTCGTGGTGCCCACATCTATCCCGTATACCACAGGCTGCGCCACGTCCGGCTAACCTCTGGCCTCGCCGCCGGACTGTCCTCCGACCACGACCCTCTCGGGGGACCGAAGGTCGAAGATTTCGGCCTCTGGGTGCCGCCGCATGATGTCCGTCAGGGCTCTCGCCTGCCCCTGGCGCACGCCACCGGAGAAGACGACCCTGCGGCCTTCCACGGTAGCCTCGATGCCCTGTGGGCCGGCCTCGCCTACCGAGTTCAGCTTGACCCCGCTTGCGCTCAACACCCTGGCGAACTCCAAGATATCCCCCACCTGATCCCGATCCAATTCCACCCTCCCAAGCCCCACTCCACCGAGTCCCGGGAGCTCCTTCCCATCGGGTGACAGGATCACCCGCCGTGCCCCTACCTCGGCGTCGAGCATAGGTCGACGCTCCTCAACCTCAACCGTAACTATACCGGATTCCCAATTCTTCGACACTCTCGCACCCTTGACCCAAGAATTAGACTTTACTTCGCGCTCCAGGGATTCTTCATCGAGGGTGAGGAGGCTCGCGTGGTCGGGCACGGTGTCCCAGACGTCGGATTCGGGGTACATTCGTGCGCCTTCAACCTGGATGCCGGTCACCGGGAAGCTCAGGTAGGCAACGACGACGACGGTGAAGGTAGTAGCGGCGGCGACGGCCGCCGAGATTAGGAGGGCGCGCAGGAAATCGTTTAGGGTTGAGATCTTTGTTCCTCTAGAAGGTCGAGCAGATCTTCCCCTACCTTCGAGATGTCTCCGGCGCCGAGGGTGAGCACGAGGTCGCCCTTCTCGGAGATGCCTCGCACTACCCCAGATATGGCGTCCATCTGGGGGATGTAATAGACGTCGGGGTGGCCGGGCGTTTCGCAGATGGCGTCGACGATCAGCTTCCCGTTTACGCCGGGCTGGGGCATCTCGCCCGCGCCATAAACCTCGGTGATGAGGACGGCGTCGGCCGAGGAGAAGGACTTCCCAAACTCCCAGTAGAGGGCCCGGGTGCGCGAGTAGCGGTGCGGCTGGAAGACCGCTATCACACGCTCTCCGACAGAGACGGTGGAGCGGGCGGCGTCCAGCGTCGCGGAGAGTTCGGTCGGGTGGTGGGCGTAGTCATCCACAACGCGGATCTCCGCGCGCTCACCCTTGAGCTGAAATCGGCGGCGTACACCGCCGAAATCCTTGAGGGTCCGGGCGGCCTCGTGGGCGTCGTGGCCGAGCCAGCGGGCCACGGCGGCCGCGGCCAGGGAATTGAGCACGTTGTGGCGTCCGTAAACGTCCAGCTCGACCAGGCCGCGCCTCTCGCCACCTTCGAAGAGCGTGTAGCTATTGGGACCCAGGATCTCCGCGCTGAGGTCCGCCGCGGTGAGACCGTAGGTCGTCACCGGGCAGGGTGATTTCGCAGCCAAGGCTAGGCAGCGGGGATCGTCGGCGCACGCGACCAGGTGGCCGTCGGCCGGCAGGGAACCTACGAACTTCGAGAAGGTCTCCACAACATCGTGCAGGGAGGAGTAAAAGTCGGGATGGTCGAATTCGACGTTCGTGACGACGGCGACCCGGGGGCGGAGGTAGAGGAGGGAGCGGTCGCTCTCGTCCGCCTCAGCGACGACGAGGTCCGAGCGTCCAAAGGCCACGTTGCTCCCGATGTCATTCAGCTCGCCGCCCACCAGCGCCGTCGGATTCTCGCCGAGGGCTCTCAGCACGTGGGCCGTCATGCTCGTGGTCGTGGTCTTGCCGTGGGTGCCGGCGACGGCGACGCTGCGGCTGCCGTCCAGTATCGAGGCGAGGACCGCGGCCCGCGGTATCACCGGGATGTCCCGACGCCGGGCTTCCAGTAGCTCTGGGTTGGTCTTGGGGATGGCGGTCGAGATCACGACCCGCTCCGCGTCCCCGACCTGCCTCCCTGCGTGGCCTATGTAGACTGTGATGCCGGCTTCCCGAAGCCTTCGGGTGTGGCGCGACTCCTTGAGGTCTGACCCCGTGACATCGTCCCCCCTGTTTTTGAGTACCTCGGCGATGCCGCTCATGCCGGCCCCACCGATGCCTATCATATGGGTCTTCATGCTCTCGGTTCCTCCATCGCGGCGCCGAGAAGTCTCTCGGCCACCTCCGCGGCCGCTCCCGGGGTGGCCAGCGCGCCGATGCGCTGGGCTAGCCGCTCCCGGCGCGGGACGTCGTTCACCAGGTCTTCGACGCGATCCCGCAGGGCTTCAGCGCCGACTTCGGAGTCCGGCATCAGCTCGGCGGCCCCTCTCCCGGTGAAGTAGCGGGCGTTGTACAGCTGATGGTCGTTGGTTGCGTGCGGGAAGGGAATGAGGATGGCCGCCCTCCCTGCGGCCGCAATGTCGAACAGCGACCCCGCGCCGGCCCGGCTGACGACCACGCTCGCGGCTGCTAGGTAGCGCCAGATGTCGTCCACGTACTCGAGGATCTTGTGCCGCGGGTTGTCCGTCGAGAGCCGCCCGAAATCCCGCCGCCCCGAGAGGTGGACAACCGTGTAGGGAGTCAAGCTCCCAAACGCCTCGGCCGCAGCGAGGTTGATCTTGAGCGCGCCGCCGCTCCCCCCGAATATCACCACGACCGGCGGCTCCAGACCCAAGTCGCGAAGTGCCTCCTCCCGTGAGGCCCCGAACGCCTCCACCCTGGTCGGCATCCCGACCCAGCGCGCGCGCCTGAAATGTTCCTCGGCCGCCGGGAACGTCACCAAAGTCTCCCGCGTGAAGCGACTCGCCAGACGGTTGACCCGACCGGGCACGGAGTTCTGTTCGTGCAGAAACGTCGGTACGCCTAGGGTCCTCGCTGCGACCACCGCCGGCGCGCTCGCGTAGCCTCCCACCCCGAGAACCACCTGCGGTCGCAATCTCTGTATTATGCGTCTACAGGCTGAGATGGCCGCGAGGGATAGCAGGCTTGCGCGTACTTGGGAGAGGGGGGCTCCGGTGAGGCCCGTGAGGTTGAGAGGATGGAGAGTGTAGCCCGCGCGGGGGACGAGGTCTCTCTCTATACCGGCGTGGGCTCCGACGAACTCGATCACGGCTCCCCTCTCTCGCAAGCTATCCGCCACGCAGAGCGCGGGGATGGCGTGACCGCCCGTGCCGCCCCCAGCGATCAGGATCCGCGGCGTTGTCTTCCAAAGATCTAGCGGGTCCTTGGGGGCGGGGTGTGACCTCTCTGGCTCGTTCACTGTCCTCCGATATCCGGTAGAGGATACCCACGGCGGCGAAGCATACCAGGAGGCTCGAACCGCCGTAGCTGACGAACGGCAACGTTATACCAGCGAGCGGGAGGACGACCATGGCCGCCCCCATGTTGAACACCGCTTGCACGGTGAGCATGGTGGTGAGCCCCGCGGCGACGCAGCGGGCCATCACCGAGGGGGCGCCCAGGGCGATCTTGAGCCCCGCTAGCGCAATGAACCCGAAGGCGGCGATCACGAGGACCATGCCCAAGAGCCCAAGCTCCTCGCCGACCAGCGCGAAGATCATGTCCGTGTCAATCTCGGGCACGTAGGGTCCCTGGCCGCCCGCCCCCGCACCCGACCCGAACACGCCCCCGGCCTTTATGGCGACCATGGACTGGACGACTTGATAGCCTAGCCCGTCCGCAACGGCCCAGGGGTCGAGGAACATAAGGAACCGGTCGCGCCTGTAGGGAGCGAGCAGCATCACCCCGACGAGCAACGTGAACATCCCGGTTCCCGAGAGCACCAGATCCCTTGTCCTGATCTCGGAGGCCCACAGCGAGCCGGCGACACCCGCCAGCACGACCACGGAGGTGCCGAAGTCCGGCTCCACGAGGACCAGGACGAAGAGCACCCCGACCGCGGTGAGGGGCTTGAGGGGCAGTCCGGAGCCGCGAGGCAGGCGCGCGACCGAACAGCTCAGGGCGAGCACGGCGGCCAGCTTGGCGAACTCCGCGGGCTGAAGGCTTACGGGACCGAGATCGAACCACCTCTTCGCGCCGCCGACCTCGGTCCCGATTCCCGGCACCAAGACTAATACGAGGCCAACGAGCACGACGACGTACAGCGCCGGCGCGTATCGCCGCCACGCCGTATAGCGTAACCGACTCGTCACAGCGAAGACGGCGACCCCCACCACCATGTGCAGGACTCGTACAAGCAGATAGTGTGTACCGTAATCCCGGTAGGTGGCCGAGTAGATCATGACGAGCCCTAGCAACGAGAGCCCCAGCGCCACGAGGAACAGGTTGGCGCGTAGGCTGCTCATTCTCCGACCGTCCCCCGCCGGCCGGGGAGCCCGTGCACCAGCCGGGTGAACGCCTCACCCCGCTCCGCGTACCCCTCGAACTGGTCGAAGCTCGCGCACCCCGGTGAGAGCAGAACAACGTCTCCCGGCCTCGCGAGAGACCCGGCCTCCGCGACGGCCCCCGCCAGATTCGGGGCACGGTAGACGACGCCTGACCACCCCTGTCCTTCGAGGTAGTCGGCGATGCGCGGCCCCGCCTCACCCTGGCACACCACCGCCCGGCATCGGTTTAAATGAGCTAGTAACTCGGAGAAATCTGTGTCCTTCTCACTCCCACCCAGTATGAGCACCACGGGCGACTCGAAGCTGTTCAACGCCGCCGCGACGGCCGCGGGGTTGGTGGCCTTGGAGTCGTCGACGTAAGTCACGGCCCGGCGCTCGGCCACGATCTGCATGCGGTGCGCCTTGAGCCCGTAAACGAGAAGCCCGGCCCGGATGCCGCCCGGCGAAGCGCCAAGCCTCTGCGCCGCCGCCGCTGCGAACAGCGCGTTCTCGAGATTGGAGACGCCGGCGAAGCGCAACTCCGCCGTATCTACTAGGTGGGAGCTGCGAAGGAGCAGACGTCCGTCCCGAACTGCCGTGTCGCCCTCCCCGATGACGAGCGTTTCGGCTGCGAGGTCGGCACCGTATCCTACCGGATCGCGAGCGCTCACCAGCGCGAGGTCTCCTTCGCACTGTCCCTCGAATACGCGAAGTTTGTCGGCGGCATACTCCTCGAAGGAGGCGTGCCAATTCAGGTGGTCGGGCCGCACGTTGAGGAGCGCCGCCACCTCGAAGCCGGGGCTTTTCAGGTAGTGGAGTTGGAAAGAGGAGACCTCCAGTACTAGTATACCTGCCTGCCGCGCCTCTTCGACGCAGCCGGTCAAGGCCCTCCAGGAGTTGCCGGCCCCGGCGTGTGGCACGTCTGAGGCGGCCAGCAAGGTCCGCAGCATGTCCACGACAGTCGTCTTGCCGTTCGTACCGGTGACGGCGGCCACGCGAACCCCGGGTCCAACCAGCTCCAGGCCGAGAGCGACCTCGGAGACTACGGGGACCCCGCGCTCCCGGGCGGCCCACAGTACGGGGTCCCGGGGATGAACGCCGGGGCTGACCACCACCCGGCCTGCGCCGTTAAGGACATCAGGACCCGCCTCAAGCACGCCCTCGACCCCCAAGTCGGCGAGGGTGTCGCGCAGTCGTTCGCTGTCTTGGGCGTCCGCCACGCGGACCTCTTCGCCGCGTTCGGTCAGGGCTCTCGTGGCCGCGACACCCGATTCGCCGAGCCCGTACACGAGGGTCTTCACCTGTTCACCCGACCGCGTTGTAGAGGAAGATGTAATAGAGAAAGAAGCCGAGGGCCGAGAACGCGGCCTGGACGATCCAGAACCGAACCACGATCTTGTTCTCTTCCCAACCCAAAAACTCGAAGTGGTGGTGGATCGGGGCCATTTTGAAGACCCGCCACCCGGTGACCTTGAAGACGAAGACCTGCACGATGACCGAGACCGCCTCCAGCACAAACAACCCGCCGATCACCGGCAGGAGTAGCTCCGTCTTGGTCAGTACGGCCGCGGCGGCGAGGACGCCCCCGATCGCAAGCGACCCCGTGTCCCCCATAAAGATGTCCGCGGGGTGGGAGTTGTACCAGAGGAACCCGATGATGGCGCCGACCATCGCCCCACAGATGAGCGCGACGTCGTACTGGCGCTCGAGGAAGGCGATGGCCGTGTAGACGACCAGGGCTATCGCCCCGGCACCGGCAGCGAGCCCGTCGAGGCCGTCCGTCAGGTTGACGGCGTTGGTCGTTCCGGCGATCACGAGCAACAAAAAGATGGAGAAGACCGCAAGCCCCACGATCCCCGGTCCCAACACCAGGCTGCGGTCGAAGTAAGGCACGAGCACGGTCTGGGTTACGCCAACGTACCGGACCGCGATCACGTCGGCCAGGACGACCGCCAGGGTAAGCAGCAGGAATTTGTAGCGCGCGCTCAGGCCCTCTGGCCGCTTTTTCGAGATCTTCTGCCAGTCGTCGTACAGCCCTATTACTGCTACCACCGCGACTAGCAAGAGGGTCGCGAGCGTCGCCGCGTTGAACCGCGCCACCACCGCGAGCGCCCCCAGGAGTCCCATCAGCATCACGACCCCGCCCATAGTCGGGGTGCCGGCCTTGATCAGGTGCGTCTGCGGCCCCTCTTCCCGCACGAACTGGCCGAACTTGCGCGACTGCAAGAACTCGATAAACGTCGAACCTAGCATCACGGTCACCAGGAACGCTACCGTCGCGGCGAGTACAACGCTAAACAAAAGCTAAACTGTCCCTCAACTTGCGGGTCAGGGCGTCGAGCCCCACCCCCCGCGAGCCCTTGACGATCAGGTAGTCGCCGCTCCTAAGCTCCGCCCGCAGAGCGTCGGCGGCGGTGCCCGCGTCCGGGTAGAAGAGCGTCGTGCCCGGGAAGGCTTCGGCGTACCAGCGGGCTTCGTCACCCACGCAGACGAGCAGGTCCACCCCCACCTCTGCGGCGAGTTTGCCGATCTCCCGGTGGTAGGCGCGGGCCCCGGCCCCAAGCTCGAACATGCCGCCGAGCGCCACGAGTAGACGCCGTTTCTGCCAGGCGGCCTGCTCCGCCCCGTACTTCAGGACGGCGGCCACCGCCGCCGGCGAGGCGTTGTAGGAATCGTCGTAGACCACGATATCCCCCCCCAGCTGGCTCACCTCGCCCCGAAGTCCTGCACGCCGCAGGTGCGAGAGGCCCCGGGCGCAGGTTTCCAGGTCGAGGCCGCAAGCGAGGGCTCCTCCGATCGCCGCCAGGAGTGGCTCGACCAGGTGGGTTCCGAAGACCGGGGAGCGGGCCTCCGCCGACCCGTCCCCGAAATGAACCACGAACCGGAGGCCCTCTTCACTCCCTTCCACCTCGGAGGCCCGGAGGTCCGCGGCCTCGCCACGCCCAAAGGTGATGCGCCGCTCCAGTTCTCGTCCCGGCCCAACCGCCCCCCCGGGCGCGCCCGCAGGAGAGATGAGGGTTCCGTCCTCGGGAAGGGCCAGGGCCAGCTCGCCTTTCGCGGCGGCCAGGGCTTCGAGCGTCCCGAAAGAGTCGAGGTGTACCGGCGAGATCGCGGTGAGGACTCCGATTCTCGGGGGTGCTATGCTGCACAGGCGTTCGATGTCTCCTGCATGGGTGGCCCCCATCTCCAGGACCAGGATCTCGGTGCGCGGGTCGGCGGCCAGCACCGTGAGGGGGAGCCCTATCTCGTTGTTAAAGTTCCCGGCCGTCGCCGAGACCCGCTTGCCCGCGTGGCGGAGCACGGTCGCGAGCGCATCCTTGGCCGTGGTCTTACCCACGGTACCGGTGATGCCGACCACTGTCGGTGAAGGCGCGTCTTCGCGCAGGAGCGTCCACCGGGCCAATCGCTGCATCGCCTCAAGGGGATTTTCCACCACGAGCGTCGGCACCTCGAGCATGCGATCGGCGACCGTCGCCACCGCGCCGCGCAAGTGCGCCTCGGGGGCGAAGTTTGCCCCGTCCGTCCGGCCGCGCAGGGCGAAAAAGAGGTCCCCCTCTCGCACCTTTCGGGAGTCGAAGGTCGCGCCGCGCACCGCCTCGTCCCCGCGGCCAGCTGGCATACCGGTGTCGAGTACCCGCACGACCTCTTCGAGGGTGGTCGGCCTCACCGCACGCCCCCCTGCAGCGCGGGTTGCGAGGGTTCCCGGTCTGGGGGGACGTTGAAGTAGCCCAGGGTGAAGCTCATGACGTCGCGAAAGGCGGGGACGGCTACCAGCTCACCCCAATAAGAGGTCTCAGGCTCGTCGACGGCTATGAGGGTCACGTACTCGGGGTCGGTGGCCGGAGCGAAGCCTACGAAGGAGGCCACGTATTCGTCGCCGTAGGTGCCTATCTCGGGGTCGACTTTTTGCGAGGTCCCTGTCTTGCCGGCCACCGTGTAACCGGGTATCCGGGCGAAGTGGCCCGACCCTTCGTCGACGACGCCCTGCAACATCCCGCGTACTATAGCCGAGGTCTCCTCGCTTATCACCCGGGGTCCGGGGGTCGCAGGGGCCCCCTGCTTCGTTACGTGCGGCGTGACTCTGTGCCCCCCGTTGACGAGGGCGGCGTAGCCCGAGACCAGCTGCAACGGGGTCGCGGTGAGCCCCTGGCCTATGGGTATGTTACCGATCGAGACGCCGCTCCAGTCGTCGTAGGCCGGGACAATTCCGGAGTCCTCACCCCACAAATCGACGCCCGTGGCCTCGCCGAAACCGAAGGCGCGGATATAGTCGTGGAGCTCTTGTCCACCCAAGGCCTGGGCGATCTGGATGGCGCCGACGTTGCTCGATTCTCTCAGGACGTCGGCCGGTGCCATCACCTTGGTCGGGTGGTGCTGGGAGTCGTGGATCACGTGGTCCGCGACCTCCATGTGGTCGGGCACGACGAAGGTGCTCGTCGGCGTAACAGCGCCTTCCTCCAGGGCCGCCGCCACCGTGAAGGCCTTGAAGGTGGACCCCGGCTCGTAAGGATCGGTCAGGACCCGGTCACGCTGAGCCTCAGCGGAGGCCTCGCCGAACTGGTTGTTGTCGTAGCCGGGCGCATTGGCGAGCGCCACGACGCCCCCGTCGTCCGCGCGCATGACGAGGCCGACGGCGCTCTTTGCGCGGTGCTTCTCCACGGCCGACTCGAGCGCCTTTTCCAGCTCCTGCTGTACCGCGCTGTCCAGGGTCAGCGTCACGTCCTCGCCGCTTTTAAGCTCTTCGTCGTAGCGGGCCTCGACGCCGCCGAAGGCCTCGCCGTAGTCCCCCTGATACCCCGTGAGCTGGCTGGCGAGGGAGCCGTCGGGGTAGATCCTGACGGTGTCCGGGACCGTGGAGATGCCCGTGATGCCGAGATCCTCGACCTTCCGCGCGATCTCGGGCATAACGTCTACCGCGACTACGCTGTAGCCCCCGGGCCGGCCGCTGGCGTCCTTCTTGCTCAGCGACGCCCTCAACTCTTCCTCGCTCTGATCCGACCCGGGACCCAGCACCCCGACCAGCGCCCTCGCGGCTGCTTGTGGGTCTTCGATTTGGTAAGGCGTAGCGATGATGCACGCGGCCTCGAGGCTCGTCGCGAGCTCCCGGCCGTCGACGCTGATGATGCTGCCGCGGGCCGGTGGCGAGGGCGACACCTCTCCCCCGTCCTGCTCTGCGGCGAAAGCCTGGTACCTCTCGTCGTCGATGAGGCTGATGTGCACGGCCCGCCCTCCGAGGAGGAGGCCCGTCACCGCGAACACGGCGGCCACCATCCGCAATCGCCTGTGTCCCACGGTCCGACCTTCGCTGCCGGTAGAAGGGCCGCGAGAACCCCCGGCGCGTCTCCCGCGGGGGAGGGGTGTGACCCCGGCACCGGCGGCCTTGCCTTTGCCGGCCCGGGTGCGGAGGGGTGTTTTTGTGCCGCGGGCGTCCCTGACGTTTCCGGCCCTGGGCCGGTCAACGCGGCGGTCGTCCCCCTTCCTCTTCTCCCCTGCTCCGTGTCCCATCCTCCCCTTCTCTCCCGTAGAATTGCAAATCTTCGCTACCTGGTGCTCGCATACCCAGTTTCTCGGCCGCGAGCGGTCGGATCCGCTCTGCTCTGGACAGCTGCGCGACCCGGATTTCAAGGCTCTGCCCTTCTGCCCTGGCTCCGTCGAGATCGCCTTCGAGCTCTGCGACCCTCCCTTCGAGGCCGGCGGCGACCGTGTGCGAGTAGACGCTCCCCAGCATCAACAGCACCGGCACCACCACCAGCACGGCGAACTGACGCCGCCCGACCACGTCTCGCGGCCGCCGGTCCGGACCTCGCTTGCGTACCGGCCGCGCCGGCTCCGTCGGGAGCGCGGCCAGGTACCTGCGTTGCGGCGCGGCCATCAAGCACCGCCCCCAGCCGGCTCGGCGGTCCTTGTAGCCGCGCGGAGTCGGGCGGAAGCGCTACGCGGGTTCTCCTCCAACTCTCGTTCGGACGGCCTCCGGACGACGCCCCGCTGAAGTATCGGGCGTGCCCCGCACACACACAGAGGAAGCTCCGGGGGACAGACGCAGCGCCCCTCCCGCTCCGAGATGAAACGTTTGACGAGACGATCCTCGCCCGAATGGAACGTGATAACCACGAGCCTCCCGCCTGGGGAGAGGAGGCGCTCCGACGCCTCCAGCGCCCGCTCGAGCCCGCCCAGCTCGTCGTTGACGCGAACCCGCACGGCTTGGAAGACCCTCTTGGCCGGGTTCCCGCCCCTCTCCGTCCACCCGACGGCGGTGCGCACGGCTTCGTAGAGATCGGTCGTAACCCGCAGCGGCCGTCGCCGGACGACCTCCCGCGCCACCCGCTTGGCCTCCCCACGCGGTAGGTCCCCGTACTCGGAGAGCATTCGAGCCAGCTCGCCGGCGTCGACCGTGTTCAGAAACTCCGCCGCCGAGGGGCCAGAGGTTGAGTCCATCCGCATGTCCAGCGGACCCTCCCTCACGTAGGAGAACCCACGCGCCGGCTCGTTGATCTGAAAGCTGGAGAGCCCAAGATCGAACAGGACCGCGTCCGCGCGCTGCCCCACCTCGATCATCCCTAGCAACACCTTGTCGTAGCTCCCGGCGGCGAAGGCAAAGCGCGGGTCCCGGAGAAGTCTGGAGGCCCGACCCACTGCCTCGGGATCCCGGTCGACGGCGACGAGCCGGCCGCCGACCCCGAGCTCTGCCAATATGCGCCGGGAGTGCCCGCCGCCCCCGAACGTGGCATCGACGACCGTATCGTCTGGGCTGAGGTCGAGGGCGGCGAGCGTCTCCTCCAACATGACGGGACGGTGACCGGCGACCATCACCCGCCGAGCTCCCTTCCTGCGAACTCCTCGACGATCTCCATGAAAGAGTCGTCGGCGCCGGAGACGTAGCGGTCCCACTCTTCGGTGTCCCAGATCTCCAAACGGTCGTCCACCCCGGTAACGGTCACGTCGCGGCGCAGCCCAGCGTACCGTGCGAGCTTGGTCGGGATCAGAACCCTCCCCTGCCGGTCGAGCGTCGCCTCGAAGGCCATGGAGAAAAACATCCGCGAGAGCTGCCGACCCCGCGCCGAAAAGTCCGCGTTGGCCTTTATGTTGGCCTTGAACGCGGCCCACTCCTCGGGCGGAAAGGCGAACAGGCACCGGTCTACCCCCTTGGTAACGATTATCCCGCCCTCGAAGTAAGACCGGAGACGGGAGGGGAGGGTCAGGCGTCCTTTCTCATCCAGAGTGTGCTCATACTCGCCTAGAAGGGCCAGGGCCTCGTCCTCCCACTACGCTCCACTTCGACCCACAACTGGCGAAATTCTTGCATATGCACATAAAATTAGCAATCTGATCCGCCCGAAAGCCGGTTCACCGCCCTCGTTTCACGCATTTTGCCTCTATGACCCTACTCCCTAGGGTATAGGACCCCTATAGAAGTTAGCGGCTTCAAGCAAGGGCCCGGGATTAGTCGAGGATCAGTCGGAGAAACAGCGGTGCAACATGTTGGAACGGTTTTTCGCGAGGCCCCTACATGTTGGGGCTTTGCAAAGTAGGTGGGCGTTATGCTGAAGGCTACCAGTAGATTTGGTGGTTCGGCAATCTTGGTGGGCCCACCAGGACTCGAACCTGGGACCGTCCGATTATGAGTCGGATGCTCTAACCAACTGAGCTATGGGCCCTATCGGGTACCGGGACGGTACCGTTAGCTCCCCCGGCTGGACTCGAACCAGCAACCCTTCGGTTAACAGCCGAATGCTCTGCCAATTGAGCTACAGGGGAAGGTTTGCGCCAAAGATTATACGGTGTGGTTGTTCTGGCTTCAAGCGCGGGAGGCGACGGCGCGGAGGGCGTCCTTGAGGGTTTGTATCTCGGATTGAAGGGCATCTTTACGGTCGTAGTCCGACGTCTCACGCTTGCGGCGCTCGCGGCTCAGGATCCCGAGCCGCAACCACGCCTCCCGGATGGAGGTTTCGGACGGGTAGAGCTTCTCGCCCCGGGCTGCGAGAGCCCCGATCCGGTCCATCAGCGGCCGGGCCTTCTCGTCCAGTAGCACCGCACCAAGGCCGCTGCCCGCGTGCTCGCGCAGCAAGGCAAAGATACGGGCCTGGTTATCCTCCCGGAAATCCTCTGTGTGCAGCGCGAAAGGTTCGGCTAGCGCGGACACTCTTATTCCGTGCTGGAGGGCATCCGTCGAGAGCTCCGGACGGGCAAGGACGAGGGCGAGGACCGCGCTACCCGCCTCCGTGTGCGAGTCCGAGCGACGGTTCCTGCGAGGGGAGGCCGGTTCGGTGGCCGGCTCCGCCTCCAAAACCGCGGGGTTGACGCCAAGGGCCTCCGTAGCGAGACGCAGGGCTTCGCGATGGAGGACGGGGTCTGTGATCTTCTGAATCATGCTCTTCACTTCGGGGACTGCGCGGGAGCGCTCCGTGGCACCCGCGCCGCGCGTACGCTCTACGATGCGGCGGATGCCGTACTCGAGGATGGGCACGGCCCTATTTAGAAGCCGGGCGAACTCCTCCGGCGGGTGGCCGCGAAGCCAGTCCGCAGGGTCTTCGGGGAGTCGCAGAACCCGAAGATCCAACTTTAGATCGGCGGCGGTCGCCGCTGCCCGCTCTATGGCCCTCTCCCCAGCCGCGTCTGGATCGAAGAGCACATAGATCCTGTCGGCGTAGCCGCTGAGCTTGCGCAAATGACCGGGGGTAGTCGCCGTCCCCAGGGTCGCAACGGTATTCTTGATCCCCGACTGATAGAGCATCAAAACATCGGTGTAACCCTCGACTACGAGCGCCGCGCGTTCCCTACGAACGGCCTCTAAAACCTGCGGAAACCCGTAGAGTAAATCTCGCTTGTTGAAGACATCCGTCTCGGGAGAGTTGAGGTACTTGGGTTGCGCGTCGCCCAAAGCCCGGGCTCCGAAACCCACGATCCTCCCCCGCTGGTCGGAGATAGGGAAGGCAATCCTCCCCGCGAACCGCTCCCCACCCCGCGAGGACACGAGCCCCGCCGCATCGAGGGTCTCGGAGTCGAAACCCAGCTTCCTCGCCGCACCTAGAAACCCCGAGCTACCCCGCTGCGGCGCGTACCCTAGGCGAAATTCTTCTATAGTAGAAAGCTCCAGCCTGCGGCTTTTCAGGTAGCGACGGGCTTGCTCCGCATCGGGAGTCTGGGCTCTCAGCAGGTACTTATGGTAGTAGACTGCCGCGGCCGCCAAGGCCTTGTGCATCTTTCGGCGACGATCGGCCCGTACCTTTGCGGCCCCTGCCTCACCCCCACCTTCGAACTGCAGGTCGATGCCGGACCTCTCGGCGAGGTAAGAGACGGCTTCAGCGAAGTCGAAGGATTTGAGGTCCATAATGAGCTTGATGGGGTCGCCGCCTCTCTGGCAGCCGAAACAGTAGTAAAAGTCCCGATCCGGGGCGACACTGAAGGACGGGGTCTTCTCCTCATGGTCCGGGTAGGGACAGAGGCCGACAAAGCGAGCTCCCCGCCGGCGGAGGGCCGTGAACTCCGAGGTCACCTCGACGATGTTCGCCGCCTCCCTGACCTCTTCGATGCTTCGTTGTGCGATCCTCAATACCGGTTCCCCGTTATACCGATGTACAAATATCGCCGTCCCGCGGTGGTCCGAACCGAGGGTAATGTTACCCTACCAACCGTGGATATCCGCGCTCGATCTATGGAGACACCGATGGGCGAGTACGCCGACCTGCCGCCCGGAATTGGCTTCGAGCCGAAGGACGAGCCACTTCGGAGGGACATCAACCTCCTCGGCCGGGTCCTCGGTCAGGTCCTTCTGGAGCAGGAGGGCAAGGTTCTCTTCGACGCCGAAGAGAAGATACGGCTCTTGTGCAAGCGGCTCCGCTTCGACTATGACTCCACGCTAGAGGAGCGGCTCAAACGGCGAATCGAGGCTTCAAGCCCCCAAGAACTCCAGAGAATCGTGCGGGCGTTCTCGGTGTACTTTCAGCTCGTCAACATCGCCGAGCGCTACCACAGGGTCCGACGTCGGCGGCAGTACGAGTCCTCACCCAGTAATCCGCCGCAGCGCGCCTCCGTCGCGAGCGCGATCGCCCGCCTCAAAGAGGAAGGTGTGGGGACGGCAGCACTTCAGAGGGTATTGGATGGTATCCGCGTTGGTCTGGTGCTCACCGCCCACCCGACGGAGGTCCTGCGGCGGAGCGTGCGGCGCAAGCACGTGAGGATCGGGGAGATGCTGGAAAATCTGGAGTTTCCCACTCTCACGTGGAAAGAGCGCCGGTGGGTGGAGGAGGAGCTGGCGGAGGAGATCACCGCTCTCTGGCAGACCGACGAGCTCAGGGTTCGTCGGCCGGAGGTCAACCAAGAGATAGAGCGCACCCTGCTCTTCTTCGAGAACCCCTTGATCTCGGCCACCCTCGAAGTGTACCGAGAGTTTGAGGACGAGCTATCCCGCCAGTTCCCCGAGAGCACCCCGAGTCTCGGCCGTGTGTTGGAGTTCGGTTCTTGGGTCGGGGGGGATCAGGACGGCAACCCCTTCGTAGAGCCGGGGATGATCAACACCGCCCTAGGGCTGCACCGCGAGGTTATCTTGAAGCGGCACCTGAGCTCCGTGCTGTGGCTGGTAGATCATCTGAGCGTCTCTGCGAGGATGGTCCCGGTCTCGGGAGAACTGCGCCGCTCGGTCGAAGACGACGAGGAGCTTATGCCCGAGGTGGCCGGACGCCACCGTACGGTGGCCCCGAACGAGCTCTACCGCCGTAAGCTGCTCCTCGTCGCCGAACGCCTGCGACGCACCCTGGCGGAGCCGCACTCTTCCACCGCCTACGTGGGCGCTGCGGACTTTGTCCGGGATCTGTCAGTCATTCGTGATAGCCTACTCGAGCACGACGGGGCACGGATAGCCAACGGCGGTCTGCGCGACCTGATCCGGCAGGCCGAGGTCTTCGGCTTTCACCTGGCAAAGCTGGACGTTCGCCAGGAGAGCTCCATGATAGTGCGAACGGTCTCGCAGCTCGTGGCCGCGAATGCGGGGGAAGACTTGCAGAACATGGAGGAGGCCGGACGCGCCTCCCTCTTGCGGAAGCTCCTAGCCGCGCCCGACCCCCTGCCTGTCGTCCCGGCGGGACTCTCCGAAGAGTCCCGTCGGGCGCTGGAGACCTTCGAGGGCATCCGGCGGTCCAACGAGGACTTCTCGGAGCCGCCGGTCGAGACGTTCGTGCTGAGCATGACCCACCACGCGAGCGACGTCCTCAGCGTGCAGCTTCTGGCACGGCGCGCCGGGTTGCTGGAGGTGGATGAGGGCGGCCGGTGTACGGAGAACTACCTCAAGATCACGCCACTCTTCGAGACCGTGGACGACCTCGAGCGAGCGCCCGCGGTGCTGCGCCACTTGCTGGAGGACCCTTTCTACCGCTCGTCGCTCTCGCAGAGTGGCAACTTGCAAGAGATCATGCTCGGCTACAGCGACTCCGGCAAGGACGCCGGCTACATCACGAGCACCTGGTCCCTTTATAAAGCCCAGGGTCAGCTCTCCTCAGTAGCCCGCGAATACGGCGTGAAGTTGCGGCTCTTTCACGGACGTGGGGGGAGCGCCGGGCGCGGCGGCGGTCCGAGCTACCAGGCGATCATAGCCCAGCCGGCAAACACCCTAAACGGCAGCATTCGTATCACCGAGCAGGGCGAGGTCATCTCCTTCAAATACAGCGTGCGCGACCTGGCCCGCCGCAACCTAGATACCGTCGTGGCAGCCGTGCTCGAAGCGAGCGTCGGCGACTCCCCCCGCGAACCCGAACCCCGCTGGGTGGAAGTGTTGGAGGATTTGTCCGCAAAGGCGCGCGAAGTCTACCGGGATCTGGTCTACGAGGACTTAGGTTTCCCGATATTCTTCGCCGAAGCGTCCCCCATCGGAGAACTCGATTTGCTCAACATGGGTAGCCGCCCGGCGCGCCGGGTGCAGAACCCCTCGGTCGTGAGCCTGCGGGCCATCCCGTGGGTCTTCGCCTGGACCCAGAACCGTTTACTGCTCCCGTCTTGGTACGGCGCCGGTAGCGCGTTTTGCGCCTATACGAATACAGTCGAGGGTATAAAGGTACTGCACGAGATGTACGAAGGGTGGCCGTTCTTCCGAACGCTCGTGGATTTCATGCAGATGACCCTGGCCAAGAGCGACCTACGGATAGCAGAGACCTACACGGCTCTGGTCTCGGACCCCCGGAACCGGGAGCGGCTGTGGACCAGGATCTCCGACGAGCACGCCTCCTCCGCCGAGGCCGTGCTCCGCATCACCGGAAACCGGGAACTCCTGGACGACAGCCCCGTACTCCAGAGATCGATACGCCTCCGCAATCCCTACGTGGACCCGCTCTCCTATATCCAGGTTAGCCTGCTGCGTCGGCTCCGCGCACTCCCGGAAGAGTCCCCGGACCGGGAGACCGTACTCAACACCTTGCTCCTGACCATCTCCGGCGTCTCCTCGGGGATGCTGAACACGGGCTGAGCGGGCGAAACGGAAACCCTAGACGCCTTCAGCTAATTTCAGCCACAGGAACCCGGCTTCGGTGGGCCGAGTATCGTTGCGATGACCGCCTGGCGCCAGCCCCACCCGGGGGGTGTTCGACGAGCCAACCGGAGCTACCCAAAGCAACTGGGAAACATGACCAAACGGCACACGTATACTGGCACGGCCCGAGGCGCTGCCTCAGATACGCAGAGGCCGTCGTTTTCAAGAAAAACGCGTAACCTGTCAGGTGGTTTAGCTTAGCCGTAGACACGGCCCCGGGGCTCGACGTCCCGAATATATCCCTGAATCTACGACGGACCCCGTTCCCAGCCGGACCCTCTTTAATGAAGATCCTGCTGAGATGGCCCTGCCCCTCGAAGAGTAGCGCAATGGTAGCGGCGCGCAGACGGCCCTGGTATCTAGCGCCGATGGGTCCACCGAACTTGGTGAGGCAGAGGGAGACAAGAGCCTGAACCTTCTGCATCCCAACTCTAGTTCCGAAGGGGTCTGGGAGCGGGTTCTTGGGGAGGTAGATGGAGAGATAGACGTCTGCAGCTTGCGCGAGTGGTTCGAGGGAATCTTAACCTCTGACCTAGAGGCAACATGCTGAGCGTTATGGTCCGAGCAGATGAAGACGAGACTAACGCTGCTTGACTGGATCGAAGTCCCTCCGCTCGGGGTGGCCCCACACTGCTGCGAACAAGTCGTTCACCTTGTCAGAACCCAACGCTCGGCTAACGCGATAGAGCACGCCCCTCTCGTCTTCTCGTCACGGCGCTTTCCGCCCAGGGAGGGATAACCCCTACCGGAGCGCCTCACGCGAAGATCTCGCCCCGAGGCAGGAAAAGCCGCCTGTAGGTCGCCAGAGCGTAGCGGTCGGTCATACCCGCTACGAAGTCTACGGTCTCGGTGACGGGGTTCGGGTCCCTTGCCGCCCACTCTTCGGGATGCTCAAGATAGTACTGGAAGAGCGCCGCGACTACGCTCGCCGCCTTCTGGTTCTCCAGCGAACCCGAATCGCGGTACACGTTGCGAAAGAGCCACGTCCTGAGACCCATGAGCGCCTCGTAGATCCCATCGGAGAGAGATATCTCACCCTTTTTCTTAGAGGTAGAGATCATGTCACGAACCAGCGTGTCTATCCTGACGCTCATCTTTTCGCCGAGCACGGAGAGCGGTCCGGCCGGAAGGTCATCCCGGGAGATGATCCCGGCCCGCAGAGCGTCGTCCATGTCGTGGTTGACGTACGCGATCCGGTCTGCGACCCGCACGATCTCTCCCTCACGCGTAGAGGGATAACCCTTTCCCGTATGGTTACGTATACCATCTCTAACCTCTAACGTCAGATTTAGACCGTCCCCTTCCTTCTCAAGGTGGTCCACGACGCGCAGGGAGTGTTCATTGTGACGAAAGACGCGGCCGTGGGCTGCGAGGACGCGGGAGAGGGCCTCTTCACCGGTGTGCCCGAACGGGGTATGGCCGAGGTCGTGGCCGAGGGCTATAGCTTCGGCTAAGTCCTCGTTGAGGTCGAGGGCGCGGGCTATGGTGCGTGAGACCTGCATCATCTCTAGCGTGTGCGTCAGCCGGGTGCGAAAGTGGTCGCCGTCGGGGGCGATAAAGACCTGGGTCTTGTGCATGAGCCGACGAAAAGCCTTGGCGTGGATTATGCGGTCCCTATCGCGCTGGAAGTCGTTTCGGACCCCATCGGGTGGTTCTGGTCTCGGGCGTCCCACGCTCTGCTCGACGGCCCATTTTATGGGAGGTTGTCGCGCGGCCTGGGCGTGTACTGGATCATCGCTCATGCTTGGCGGGCGCCGGTGAGGTGGGGACCGGTGAAGGTGTTGCCGGGGGCGTGGGCGAGTACGTGCGAACGGACGACCCGCAGCACGCTCTCGCCGAGCCTGCTCTGGGCGGGAGCTTCCCGGATGGGGCCTTCGATCAGGGTCCTCAGCCGTCCCAGCGTGTCCGGGGCCAGCGGGAAGGCGTCACCGGTCATCGACCGACACTCGGCGCACAGCACACCACCCAGGTGCGGGGCGAAGTGCAACGGCTTGGCCGCCTCATCGAGATCGGCCTCGCAGCCCAGGCAGGCGTTCAGCTGGGGTGCGTAGCCAGCGAGGATGGAGAGCTTCAGGCCGAGGGCGGCCTCGACAGCCTCGAAGCCGGTCCCGGCTCCCTCTAGCGCGTCGAGACCGTTGTATAAGAGGTTGAAGACGCGGCGGTCGGCCTCGTCGCCTCCGGAGAGGGCGCGCACGCTCCCGACCATACCGGCAGCGGCCTCGAAGCGAGCGAGGTCCTCGCGGATGCCGTGGAAGCTCCTCAGCGTCTCCGCCTGGGTCAGGGTGTCGAGCGTGCGGCCCTGGTAGGCGAGGAAGTCCACGCAGGAGAGCGGTTCGAGGCGGGCGCCAAAGCGGGACTTCGTGCGACGTATACCCTTCACGATAGCCGAGACGAGCCCGGCGTCGCGGGTGTAGAGGTCCAAGATGCGATCCGCCTCGCCGTAGCGGATCGAGCGGAGCACGATCCCCTTACTCTTGTAGGCCGCCACCCTCGGCCTCCTCTATCACCGCGACGCTAGCGCTCATGCCGAGCCGCGAAGCCCCGGCGTTCAGGATGTCCAGCGCGTTCTCCAGCGTACGGATGCCCCCAGAAGCTTTTACGGCCAAGGCTTCCGGTGCCTCCTCACGCAGCATAGCCACGTCCTCGGGTGTGGCACCGCCCGGGCCGAAGCCGGTTGAGGTCTTTACAAAGTCCGCGCCGCTCGAGGCCACGATCTGGGTCGCCAGCCGCTTCATCTTGTTCGAGAGGCACGCCGTCTCGATAATGACTTTCACCACCACGTCGTTCAGGCCGTTGTTCATGGCGACGACGCTGACCTCCTGGGTCAGGCTGGTGAGCTCGTCGGCGACGTAGTCGAAGTCTCCAGAGAGGAATCTCGAAATGTTCATGACCACGTCAAGCTCTGAGGCACCCTTGGTAACGGCATCCCTGACTGCTGCGATCTTCACGGCTGCGGCGTCGGCCCCGAACGGGAACGAGACCACGGTTGCCACCTTCACGTCCGCCCCGCGCAACGCCTTCGCGGCCAGCGGAACGTAGCAGGGCGGGATGCACACCGCGGCGAAGTGGTAGCGGGCCGCCTCCTGGCACAACCGCACTATCTCCTGCCTCGTCGCGTCCGGCTTCAGAAGGGTGTGGTCCACAGTCTTCGCGAACTCACGCACCCTCATCGCCAACGCCGCACTCCTCTATCGACTCCACAACGCAAGGTGATTATAAACCCAACCGCTCCAGGAACGTCCTGTCGCTCCTCCATCCCTGGCTAACCTTTACTTTCAGGTCGAGGTAGATTCGAGTGCCGAGCAGGCGTTCCACGTCGCGGCGGGCTTCCGTGCCGATCTGCTTTATGGTCTTGCCGCCTTTACCGAGGACTATCATGCGCTGGGTGGCGCGCTCGACGTGGATTATCGCGTAGACGATCGTCACGTTCTCCTTGCGCTCCACATCCTCGATCTCCACAGCCACCGCGTGCGGCACCTCCTCGCGGAGCACGTTCAGCGCCTTCTCGCGAACGTATTCGCCCAAGATCAACGACTCCGGGTAGTCTGTGATCGTCCCTTCCGGGAAGTAGCGGGGACCGGTGGGCAGTAACTGTACAACCGACTCCAGCAAGGGCTCGACGTTTGTCCCGGCCGTCGCGCTGATCGGGAAGATCTCGCGCCAGTCACCGAGGGCCGCTACCGCCTCGACTATCGGCAGCGCCTGCGCGGGGCTGGGCAGCAGGTCGATCTTGTTGATGCAGAGGATTGCTGGCGTGCCAGACTCGGCCACGAGGCGGGCGACGTAGCGGTCGCCGGTCCCTACCTCCTCGGCGGCCTGCGGCGCGTTGAGCAGGTGCAAGATGGCGTCGGACTCGGTGAGGCTGGCCACGACCTGCTCCTGCATCCGGGTGCGCAAGGCATCCCTGGGTTTCTGAGAGCCAGGGGTGTCCACGAAGATCACCTGGTAGCCGGGCCCGTTGCGAGCGCCGCGGATGGGGCTTCGGGTCGTTTGCGGACGGGGAGAGGTGATCGAGACCTTCTGGCCTACCAGCCGGTTTACCAGCGTGCTCTTACCCACGTTAGGCCGCCCGACAACCGCGACGAAGCCACTCTTGAGGCCGTTCTTTTCCGCGCCGACGATCAACTCCGCCTTCACAGGACCTCCGGCCCGAAGGAGTTCGGCAGGATCTCCTCAAAGGGGTAGCGGCGCAGCCCCAACCCGTCCTCGACGACGACCTCCTTACACCCGAACTCGCGCAGGAACTGGCGGCAAGCCCCGCAGGGGAAGCACGGTGCGGCGCTCGGGCTGAAGACGGCGACCATCTGTATCTGCCGGTCCTCAGGATCGGAGGAGACCATCGTTGCTGCGGCGTTGCGCTCGGCGCAGATGGAGAGTCCGTAGGAGGCGTTCTCGACGTTGCAGCCCACATGGACCGCCCCTCCTGTGGTTACGATGGCAGCGCCGACCAGGAAGTTACTGTAGGGCGCGTAGGCTCGCCCCGAGGCGACGCGCGCGGCGTCCATGACGATTTCGAGGTTCAAACCTTCTTCCTCACAAGAGTTGGAAGGCGGCCGTGGCCACGAGGACCCCGATCACGGCCCCCATGGCCACCTGGTAGACGGTGTGGATGCCGCTCTCGACGCGGCTCTGGCAGACCAGCAGGGCCATGAGCAGCGAGATCACCGATACGAGACCGGCGTAGTGCCCGGCCCCGCCGTCGACGGCCATGAAGCTGACGGCGACCCACGCGGCGAAGGCGACCGCCGCGTGCCCTGAAGGCATCCCTCCGGCGAAGGCGTTCGGCGAGCGCGTTACCGCTTTGACGAAGAGCACTATCAAGACGACCAAGACCAGCGAGACGAGCGTGAGGTGGCCCGGAGAGCGGCGTATGCTCTCCAGGGTCTCCAGGGAGAGCGGGCCGAGGTTATCCGCCAATACCAAATATCCCACCAGCCCCGCCCCGACGCTCGAGACGAGGACCGCGCCCGCAGAGACGTCCTTCGCCAGCTCAGCAAGGGGATGGTACTCGCTGGTGACCAAATCCACCACGAACTCCATTGCCGTGTTGAACATCTCGGTGACGAAGACGAGGAGTATGGTCAAGACCAAGAGCGCGAGCTCGAGCTTGCTCACCCCAACTAGCAAACTCGCCACCAGCACCAGCACGGCTGCGACGACGTGGAATCGCATGTTGCGCTGCGTTCGGACCGCCGAGATCATGCCGTGATAGGCGTGTTCGAAGCTGCGTCCCACGCCCTGCTGACCCTTGCTGGGACGCCTAACCTTCTTCGCCACGCAACTCCTCCATTACGGCCTCCTGGAGTCGGGCCATCTCGCTGCCCTCAAAGTCCTCCCCATGATCCATACCGCTCAAGTGTAGCGCGCCGTGCACCACCAACTCCTCGACACCCATATCGAGGCTCACGCACGCTGGACATACCACCACCTCCCCAGCTATCTCGCCGTAGAGTCCGTCCAACTCGAAGCTGAGCACGTCGGTCGGCTCATTTTTACTCCTGAACCGTGCGTTCAGATCCCGCATGGTCTCCGCGTCGACGAGTGCCACTGACACCTCACCAACGCGTTCGAGATCGACGCCCCTGCGGGAGAGGGCCGCCACAAAGAGCCGGGTCGCGCGAGTCTCCTCGACCCCGGCGTAACCCACCTTGTCCAGGAGCGCGACGGCGAAGGGCACAGGAGATCGGTCGCTCAGGAGGTGGCGTCCCCCCCCTCCCTGCTGACTGCTTTGGCCGCGGTTTTGGCGTTGGTAGCCTCTGCTGGGGCGTCAGGGTACTCGACGCGTGGTCCGAGAAAGCCGATGAGCGCCTCCCGGATGGCCTCACCTGAGTCGTGAATGTCGTGCATGGTCAGCTCGCACTCGTCGAACTGGCCGTCCTGTAGCTTTCTCCTGACGGTGTCAGCGACCACGTCCTCGATGCGTTTGGGGGTGGGTTTGGTCAAGGACTTGACGGTCGCCTCGATGGAGTCGGCGAGCATCATGATGCCGGCCTCCTTGGAGCGTGGCAGTCCGCTCGAGTACCGGAAGTCCGACTCGCGGACTGCCGAAGGATCGAGAGCTTTTTCGACGGCCTTGCGGTAGAAGTACTCGATGCGCGTGGAGCCATGGTGCTGGGCGATTATGTCCAGGATCTCTTGCGGCAGCCCCCAGGCGCTGCCTATCTCCAGACCCTCTTTTACGTGGCGCTTGATCACCTTGGCCGACAGCGTAGGCGAGAGCGCGGCGTGCGGATTTATCTGTGCAATCTGGTTCTCCACGAAGTAGGCTGGGTGCTCCATCTTGCCGATGTCGTGGTAGTAGGCGCCTACCTGGGCGAGCAGCGCGTTCGCCCCGATTCTCTCTGCCGCCCTCTCCGCGAGGAGGCCGACCTGCATGGAGTGGGAGAAGGTACCTGGGGCGCGGCGCAAAAGCTTGTCGAGCAGGGGATGGCGGGGGTCGGAGAGCTCTAGAAGCTTCATCGGTGTCAGTATGTTGAACGCATCCTCCAAAAGTGGCAACAGCAGCGTCGCGAGCATCAACGAGAGGAGGCCGTTCCCGAGGCCCAGGATACCCTGCCAGGACGCGTCTTGAAAGTCTCCACCCCCGACCAGGCCAACCGCGAAAGTTACGATGCCCATTACGACAGCGATAAAAAGACCTGCTTTCAGAAGCCGCTGCCGCGAGTCCACCCTAACTGCGGAGTAGATCGCGAACCCCGAGCCGAGGAGGAGCGCCGCGGTAAGGAGAAAGTCGTTGCCGCTCATAATCCCGACGTTGATGCTGGTGATCACCACCATGAGGAACATAAGCCTCGGTCCGAGCAACATCGTCCCGATGATGGAGAGGCCGGCCAGCGGCGTCAGAAAAGGGTTGAAGGAGAGCTCTATAAAAAACCGGGCGAGCGCCGTAAACATCACTGTCAGGGAAGCCGCGAGGACCACCCGAATCGCCATGTTGGTCTTGAGTATGCGGCGCCCAAAGCGCTCCAGAAAGTACCAGGTCACCCCCATCTCAGCCGCGACGACGATGCCAACGCCCAACAACACGGTCCAGGGGTTCGGGTCCTGTATCAGGACCTCGAGCCGTTTAAGATCCCCGCTCTCGATGATGCCCTGTGCGACGGTTCGCTCGATTGGAAGCCGCGTGCCTAGGCCTATGAGGGCAGTGAGTGCAAGCCAGGTCAAGGCAGTGAGCGCGACGTAGAGCCGGCTCTCGGGAAAGCCCTGGATTCGGGCCCGAAAGCTCTCGAACCACGTCGGGGAGCGGTGGAGCTCGTCCACTTTCTTGCCGAGGGCTCTCTGTCGGATCTGCTGTCCGGACTTCATGGTCGAACCGAAGCCGGCTTGCCCGGCGTCCTAGGCCTTCTCACCCTCGCCAACCGCTTCGTAGGCGTCTACTATCCGCATGACGAGGTCGCTCCTCACGATGTCGTCGCGCCCCAGCCCAATGAAGGACACACCCTCCACACCGGTAAGTGCCTTCCGGGCGTCCTGCAGACCGCTCAGATGGCCTTTAGGTAGATCGACCTGCGTAATGTCGCCCGTGATCACCATCTTGGAGCCGAAGCCCAAGCGCGTGAGGAACATTTTCATCTGCTGGGGAGTAGTGTTCTGCGCCTCATCGAGAATGATGAACGCGTCGTTCAAGGTCCGGCCTCTCATAAACGCCAGGGGTGCGATCTCGATTATACCGCGCTCCAGATGCCCCTGGAACTTGGCCGGGTCGACCATCTCATAGAGCGCGTCGTAGAGCGGCCGGAAGTACGGGTCCACCTTCGCCATCACATCCCCCGGCAAGTACCCAAGCGACTCCCCGGCCTCGACCGCCGGACGGGTCAGGATAATCCTGGTCACCTCGCCCCTGTTAAGCGCCTCGACGGCCAGGGCCACTGCCAGGTACGTCTTTCCAGTCCCCGCCGGCCCGATGCCGAAGACGATCTGGTGCTCACGAATGGCGTCGGTGTAGGCCTTCTGATTGAGGGTCTTCGGGGCGACCCGGCGCCCCCGGTGGGTGAGGATCACGTCCCCCAGCACCTTCCGACCCCCGCCGTCGTCGGCCATCTTGTATAGGCGTTCGGCCGTCTCCGACGTCGGATGGTGGCCTTCCTCGGAGAGCCCGACCAGACCGTCGAAGACTGCCTCGGCCCTCTCGACGGCCGCCTCGGTACCGCGCAAGACGATCTCGTTTCCGCGCACGACGACCTCGCACTCGACGAGCTCCTCGACCCGCCTCAAGACGGTGTCTCGCTCGCCGAAAACCTCCAGGGTTTGGCCCGACGGTATGACAAGCTTGACTTCTACCTGGCTGCTCGTTGCAGTGTCCGTCGCTTCTCCTTTCTCAGATTTGAGGTATCAGGTTTTGGCTATCGGCTTCTCGCCGGACAGCGTCGCCGTAGATCGCGGAATCCGAGTTCGCTCCGCCGCAAGCCGCGATTCTTCCAACGTACATTCCTGATACCCGAAATCTGTAGCCTTCGTCAACGCCTTCATTGCAACCGGTTTCGCGCCAGCGCGGAGAGCTCACGTCCCTCGGCGCGGCCCCCGGAGAGGTCCATAGCCCGCCCCATGACGGCCCCCATGTCCCCCATCCCGGTCGCCCCAGTCTCTCTAACCGCCCGGTCTACTATCTCTTCCAATTTCTCCCGCGAGAGGGGCTCAGGCAGGTACGAGCGGACGATCTCTGCCTCCACCGCCTCGGAGGCGGCCCGTGCCTCGCGCCCAGCCTTCCGGAACGCCTCGGCCGACTCCTCTCGCTGCTTGAGCTGCCGCCGAAGGATGGTCTGCTCCTCATGCTCTTCGAGCGGCCTACCCGCCTCTATCTCCCCGTTTTTAAGCGCTGCCCCGATCATCCGCAGCGCGCCCACGCGGATCCTGTCGCGCTCTTTCAAGGCGGCCTTCGTATCCCGCTGTATCTGCTCCGCCGTACTCACGGCCTCCCCAACCACTGGACGCCCGTGACGTGCAGGTACAAACTCTCCTGCCTCGCGCCGGGCCCGCTGTTGATCCGCACGGCGTATCTACCCTCCTTAACCCCCGGCTTCTCCACCATCGCGGTCGCTACCTCGAAGATCCGCTTGACCACGGCGTCCGGCAATGCCCCGATCGTCTCCAGATTATCTACGTAACGCTTGGGGATGCCCAAAACGTGGGCTGGAGCCTGCCCGTTTATGTCGTTGGAGGATAAGACCTCGTCCTCATCGTGACCCACCTCGGTATCAGCCTCCTCTGCGCAGGGTACCCTGTCATGCTCGGTTAGGATCACCGTCCTCCTCAAGGTCTCACCCTGCTCTCCAACGCCGCCTGCGCCCGCGCCACCGCGACCACGCCGGCGGTCTCGCTGCGCAACCTGTACGGCCCCAACTGGGCAAACGTGAGTCCCACCTCTTCGGCCAGTCGCAACTCGCCCGCACCCCACCCGCCTTCAGGCCCCACGAACAGCCCCGCAGGCGAGCCGACAACGGCCTCGACGACATCCAACCCCGGAGCATTATGCAGCAGCACCCCAGCCTCCCCCACCTCGCGGACTGCCCTCTCAAACGGCACCGGCTCGCGCACCTCCGGCACGCGGAGCCTGAGCGATTGGCGCGCCGCGGCCTCCACTACCCGGCGCCAGCGTCCGATCTTCCCCTCTCGCGGGTTCACGACGCCCCGCTCCGCCACGACCGGCACGATGGTCGAAACCCCCACCTCTGTCGCCTTCTCGACCACGAAGTCCATACGGCCTCCCTTGGGTATGGCCTGGTAGAGCGAGATCTCGACGTCCTCCGCACCAGCCAGCGCGAGCTCCTCCACAACGTCCGCCCTGCGGCCTCCGCGCAACTCGGCGACGAAAAGGCGCCCGGCACCGTCCACGACCTCGACGAGGTCCCATTCTCTGCCACGCAGGACTCTCAGGACGTGGTCTGCCTCCCCCTCGGGTAGCTCCAATGCGCCGCCGGCCTCCAGAGCGTGGCCCACGAAAATGCGGGTTATCGGTGCTCGAGTGACGAGATCACCTACCTGAAGACTCCTCTGAGGCGGTCGAAGAAGGAGCCCCCACCGCCGTTGTAGGTCTCCTCACCGCTCACCGCCTCGAACCTCTCCAGCAACTCCCGCTGTTCACCCGTGAGGCGGGTCGGGACCATCACGTCGACGACCACCTTGAGATCCCCACGCCCGCGCCGCCTGATGCGCGGCATCCCCTCGCCCCGGAGCGTGAGCGTCGTCCCGGGCTGCGTCCCCGGCTCGACCCTCACGAGAGTAGGCCCGTCGAGGGCCGGCACCTCTACCTCGGTGCCTAACGCCGCCCCGATAAAGCTGACCTTCAAGCGGTGGATCAGATCTTCCCCGTCGCGCATGAGTTCAGGGTCCTCCTTGACCTTCACCCCGACGTACAGATCCCCCGCGGGCGCGCCGGGGTCGCCGGAGTGTCCCGCGCCCGAGATCCTGAGCCGCATGCCGTCCTCGATGCCTTCCGGCACCCGGAGCCGCCGGGTCTGCATCTCGGAGACCTTCCCGCTCCCGCGGCAGTTATCGCAGTAGACGTCGATGATCCGGCCTCTCCCCCCGCACGACGAGCACGCCTGCGCGGTCACTATCTGCCCCAGTATGCTCTCCCGGATCGTCCTCACCGCCCCAGCACCCCCGCAGGTGCCGCAGACGTGGGACTCCGTACCGCCGACGCCCTCGCAGACCTCACAATTGCTGACGAGCTGGACGTTTATCTCACGATCAACCCCGTAGGCGGCCTCGCGCAGCGAGACCTCTACCTCGACCTCGGCGTGGCTCCCGCGAGTCGGGGTCTGCGCGGTGGAGGCGCCGAAAAAGGAGTCACCGAAGCGGTCGCCGAAGAAGGCGTCGAAGATGTCTTGGAACCCGCCGAACGGGTCGCCACCAGGGTAGCCGCCGGCCCCCGCGCCGCGGGGCACCTGGTGACCGTAGGTGTCGTAAGCGCGCCGGGCTTCGGGGTTCGAGAGGACCTCGTAGGCCTCGGTGAGCTCCTTAAAGCGTTCCTCGGCATCGGAGTCGCCGGGGTTGGCGTCAGGGTGGTGAGAGCGGGCCAGGCGGCGGTAGGCCTTCTTGATCTCCGCCTCCGACACTTCCCGGGACACGCCCAGAACCTCGTAGTAGTCGCGCTTCTGTGCCAACTAGAACCGGGCGTCCAAACAGGTTGTCAGGGCCTCGGCGGCGGAGCGTACTGTGGCTATGGCCGCATCGTAGTCCATACGCTTGGGCCCGATCAGGCTGACCACCCCGTAGGGCCTCTCGCGGTGGTTATAGGCCGAGGCTACCAAGCTCGTGCCGGTCAGGTTCAGAAAGCCGCTCTCCGCACCAATGGAGACGACGACGCCGCTGTTCGACACAGAGCGCTGCAAGGCGTCGCTCATCAGATGCAGGAGCCACCGCCGGCGCTCGAAGATCTCGATAACAGCCGAGAGGCTACCGGGGTCGAGGTCGTCCAGGCGGCTAAGAAGGGTCGAGGCGCCTTGTACAAAGACGCCGCGCTCCGTCGCCCGCCCGAGCACCCCGACGGCTTCTAGGACCGCGCCTACGGTCATCGAGTCGTGGTCCGAGAGGACCTTGCGCGCGGCGAGCCCCAGCTCCAACTCTCCTCCCAGCGGTCGACCACTGAGCCACGAGTTGAGGGCTGCAAAGATGCCGCGCAGCTCCTCATCATCCACGGGTGTGGGGAGCGAGATCGCGGCGCTCGCAGACACCCCGCTCTGCATCGACACCACGAGCAGAAGTCTGCTGTCTCCCATCGGCAGGTAGTCGACGCGGGCGAGCGACTCGCCGAGGGCGCTCGGACCTGCGACCACTGCCAGGAGGCGGGTCAACTCGCTCATCCCTTCAGAGACGCCCCGCAGGAGCTCGTCCACGTTGCCGTAGCCTTCGGGGGTCTCGAAGCATGTCTCCTCGCCTGAGCCTTCCGCCAGTACGGCGTCCACGTAGTAGCGGTAGCCCCGGTCGGTCGGCACGCGGCCGGCGGAGGTGTGCGGATGATCCAAAAGCCCGACGGACTCGAGGTGGGAGAGCTCCGCGCGGATCGTGGAGCTGCTGGCGTCGATCTTGTCTACCAGGACGTGGCTGCCCACGGGCGCTCCGGTGGAGATGTATATCTCCAGCGTCCTGAGCAGTATCTCGCGCTGCCTGTCCGTAAGATCGAGGTTCGTCATCGCAACCGTGATTTTAACATGGGCGCGGGCCGTCCCAAATCCACGGCGAGGAGCGTCTCAGATGCGTAACGCCGCCAGAAAAGCTTCCTGCGGGATCTCCACGCGCCCGACCTGCTTCATACGGCGCTTGCCCTTCTTCTGGTGCTCCAGCAGCTTCTTTTTGCGGGTGATGTCTCCGCCGTAGCACTTGGCTATCACGTCCTTGCGATAGGCGCGTACGGTCTCGCGGGCGATGATGCGTTTGCCCGTCGCCGCCTGGATCGGCACCTCGAACTGCTGGCGTGGGATCAGCTCCTTTAGTTTCTCGGTGAGGGCACGACCGCGGTAGTACGCCTTGTCGCGGTGGGCGATGATAGAGAGTGCGTCTACAGGATCTCCCGAGACCAACACCTCGACCTTTACGAGATCTGAGGGCTCATAACCCCTCGGCTCGTAATCGTAGGAGGCGTAGCCCTTAGTGCGGCTCTTCAGGGCGTCGAAGAAGTCTGCGATGATCTCCGCGAGCGGCAGATCGTAAGTGAGCTGCACGCGCCGCGTGGAGATATACTCCATCCCGACGGAGATGCCGCGCTTCTCGTGGCAAAGTCCCATAACCGCCCCGACGTATTCCTTCGGACAGATGATGGTCGCCCGAACGATGGGCTCCCGGATCTCGTCAAAGATATCCGGCAGGTCGCTGGGGTTGGTGACCTCGACCATCTCGCCGGCCACCACGACCTGGTACCTCACGCTCGGCGAGGAAGCGATGAGGTCCAGGTCGAACTCCCGCTCTAGACGCTCCTGGATGATCTCCATGTGCAAAAGCCCTAAGAACCCGCAGCGGAAGCCGAACCCCATCCGCGAGTTCTCCGGCTCGAAGAAGAGCGAGGCGTCGTTTAGCTGCAGCTTCGAGAGCGCGTCGCGCAGCCGCTCAAAGTCGTCACCCTCCGTCGGGTAGAGACCAGAGAAGACCATCGGAAGTGCTTCGGCGTACCCAGGCAAAGGCTCCGAAGCCGGGTTCTCCACACGCGTAACCGTGTCGCCGACGCGCAGCGCTTCGATGTCCTTGAGGCCGGCGATCACGTAGCCCACCTCCCCGCTTTCAAGGATCGGGAGGGCCGTTGGTTTGGGCGAGTAGCAGCCGACCTCCAAGAGCTCGAACTGCTCGTCGCTGCCCATGGCGCGGACCTTGTCGCCCTTCTTGAGCCTGCCGTCGAACATACGAGCCAGGGAGATGACACCTCGGTAGGGGTCGTAGTGGGAGTCAAAGATCAGGGCGCGGGTCTCCTCCTGCTCCGTGGAGGGAGCGGGCACGTGGTCCACGATAGCGTCCAGCACGTCGGTTACGCCCTCGCCGGTCTTGGCGGAGATCTTGAGTATGTCCTCCTCATCCACGCCCAGGAGCTCCACCAACTCCTCGGTGACGGCCGGCACATCGGCTATGGGAAGGTCTATCTTGTTAAGGACTGGGATGATCTCGAGGTCGTGCTCCATCGCCAGATACAGGTTCGCGAGCGTCTGGGCCTGAATACCCTGGCTCGCGTCCACCACGAGGAGGGCGCCCTCGCAGGCCGCGATCGCGCGAGAGACCTCGTAGGCGAAGTCCACGTGGCCCGGCGTGTCGATGAGGTTAAGTGACCAGTCGCCGTCGTCCCTCTTGTACGGTACCCGGACGGCCTGAGCCTTGATCGTGATGCCCCGCTCGCGTTCGAGATCCATGGTGTCCAGGATCTGGGCCATACGCTCCCGCTCGGGGACGGCCCCGGTTACGTCGAGGAACCGGTCAGCGAGGGTGCTCTTACCATGGTCTATGTGCGCTATTATGCAGAAGTTGCGCGTGCGCTCGGTGTTTCTCACGCGCAGAGTTTAACATGATTGCCCCTTTGCTCTACTTATGTTACATTCTTTCGGTTAGCCCCTTTAGATACGAGGAGTAAAGAGCGTGCCTGCACCATCCAAGCGCGATAAACAGAGCATCAAGCGCGGCGACCACAACAAGGGCATCCGGTCCCGCCTGCGCAACCTCTCCAAGAACTTCTACCGAGCCGTGGAGTCCGGTGACGCGGAGAGAGCCCGCGAGATCCGGGACGAGTCACAGAAGGTCTTCAACCAGGCCGCCACCAAGGGCGTCATCCACCCTAACAAGGCCGCCCGCAAAGTCAGCCGCTTCGACAAGGCCCTCGCCTCAGACCGTAGCGAGTAACCAGCCGATACCCAGGCTGGACGAGGTCGTTCCCTGGTGACGCTCCAGGGAAGAATTCGTCCGGATGTTCGTCGGAAGTCCGACGACCTCTACGGCAGATCCCTCGACTGCGCCGCCCTAGCCAGCTGCAACGCCAACGTTATAACGAAAAGCCACCGGGTCGTATCTTGCGGCCCGCTCAACCAACTCACCGCTGGAGGGATGCACGCCTATCGACGCGGGAGTCACGACATCGTGGTAGAGAAAGCGCGGGCAGCTAGACATGAGCTCGTCTGGCACGAAATCCGATCAGCTGAGCAGCTCGGCGAGGTACGAATTGCGATTATGCGACGCTTCCTCGCCAACTTCACGAAGGACTCAGAAAGGGACGCTTCCGCGCCGAGGCGCTTCCACGCATCGATTTCCGGAATGGAGCGCTCGACCTTGCATCTGCTCCCACTTCTTCTTTACTTACTCGGAGCAGCTGTGCCTCGACTTCCACGTCACCTCCGTAGAGGAGATGTGTCGGGTCGCGTGCGAGGCGCGGATGTTTTCTGTTCAAGAGCTACGGGGGACCGTCGCCGCGCCTGGAGCCTGCCCTCGTCAAGCTAAGGGAGCGCGGCTACTGTGCCGAAGTCAGGGAAGTATCGTACGAGTTGCAGCGCGGCGGGACGAGAGTGGCTCGCGGTCTGGTGACCACCCGCCTACCGGGAGAGCTTGAGCACGGCTAGCTCGACCTGAAGCCCGTCGCCGAGATCCCTCCCACCCTTTAGCCCGCTCTCCAAATCCAGGACGAGGGCTAGGGCCCGCTCCAGATCTCCATCGTCCAGCTTGCGGCCCTGTCCCTCCAGGTTGCGGGCCACGAACGGCGGGACCTTTAGCTCCCTGGCCGTCTCGCCCTGTGAAGCCCCCCTCTCGAAGAGCGCTCGGGCTCGGGCGGCTAGTTGGAACTGGCGCCGGATCATAAACGTTAGGCGCAGCGGGGGCTCGCCGGTTTCGATCAAGTCCTCTAGAAGCTTGATCGCCCTGCCCCGCTGCCCGGCCGCCAGGGCGTCCACGAACGCGAAGATGTTGGACTGGACGTCCGGCGGACAGAGATGCGCGACGTCCTCGTGGTTCGCCGCACCCCTCCCGACATAGAGTGCCAGCTTCTCCGTTTCCTGGACGAGGCGCATCTTGTCACCGGAGCAGCGGGTTGTGAGATCCTCGGCGACGGTTTCCGGCAAGTCAAGCCCCAACGTGCCGGCTTGCGCGACGACCCACTTGACGAGGACCTTGCCGGTCGGCTGCTCAAAGTTGTGGACTTCGCCGGACTTCTTCACCGCCGCGAGCAGCCTCTCTCGGGCGCCAAGCTTCTTACCAACGAGGAGAAGATCAGACTCGGGCGGTGGGTCCAGCAAATAATCCACCACCACGGTTTTCTGAGCCGCATTCCAAGCGTCGAGGTTTCTCACGACGACGAACGGGCCCTCCCCGAAGAGCGAGAAAGAGTTGCAAGCGGAGACGACCGTCTCGGGGCGGGTCTCCGCAGCATCGTACGCCTCGGCCGCCCGGCCGCGGCGCAGCTTCTCGATGCTGCGGACCTTGCGCTCCTCGTCGTCTCCTAGTAGAAGATAGACCGCCATATCGACATTCTAAACGCTCTTGGCCCCGACGAGTACGAGCTACAGCACTGCCGACGGGACGAGAAGTGCTGCCTATAGTGGCCGGCGATTCTCGACGAAGCCTTTTTCTGCAACGACGGTGGGTCCGCAGCCGGCATAGAGGAAACCTAGAGACAAACGTTGGGGGGTTCCTGGTGGCTTGAACTGACAAGGCCGCAGCCTTCGCCGGCATCTGACAGGCCTATAGAACGGTGGTCTCGCAGTCGATCGACGGCATAGATTAAAGTCTCCATAGATCAGGGTGACATGGCGGAGCTGAGGAGCGGGTGGGCGTAGGCGGTCATCCAAAGCTTGTTCCGCCAGAACGATACGAAATGATTGCTCTTCGAGCATCCAGCGGATTCGGTCTATATGTGTGTGAAATCTAGGCTCTCAGGGCACGTGTCGGGCGTCATCCTGTAGCAGGATGCGGAACCTTAAACCGAGGTGTTTTGTAGTTTAGGATGACGTAAACCGCTTCATTGAATTACCGCGCGAGACGGCTCAGCTGATCCCTGTCCAAACTCCCTGCACTCTCTTGGGTAATCTCTCCTCTCCAAAGCTAACCTCTGTAGACCAGGAACTCGACCGACCCCGATGCGACCGTATCATCCCCCCGCAGCGCGTACACGTCGAAGGCGTACAATCGCCCCTGCCCGATCTCTTTTACGCCGCTCACCCGACCGCCGACGCGAAGGACGTCGCCGAGAGAGACCATCCCTAAGAAGCGGCTCCGGAAGCCCTTCACGTCGCCGTGTTCGAGGTAGGGGAAGAACAAAAGGCCCATCGTGGCGACTGTGAGCATCCCGGGGGCGATGATGCCGGGGAGGCCTGCCTCTTTGGCGGCCTCGTCAACCAGGTGGATCGGGGTGAAGTCCCCCGAAGCCCCCGCGTACGTGATGAGCCGCATACGAATCACGGGGGGCAGCGTGTGCCCCTCCAGTTCGTCGACGACGGCCCAGCTCAGAGCTTCGATCAAACCTCGATCCCCCTTCTCAAGGCCTCCGTAATGACGACACTGGCGTTGGCGGTAAAGACGCTCTCCCCTTGCAGGCCTTCGCCGGTTCGCTCGAAGGCAAGGAGGCCGAGGAGACCGCGGCGGCTCTGTTTGTCATAGGAGGCCTTGAGCTCCATGCGGCAGAGCAGCTCCTCGTCGACCAGGAGCGGGCGCTCGTAGGCGATGCGGAACTCGCCGTGGATCAGACCGGCCGGGGGCAACTCCAGGCCCTCTATCCTTACGTAGTTGAAGGTACGCGGGAAGGTCGGTGGCGCAACGATGCGGCCGTAGCGACTCCTAGCGGCAGCTCCTTCGTCCACGCACAGCGGGCTCGGATCGGCTATGGCCCCGGCGAAGCGGCGGACGGCGCCGCGCTCGACCAGGTTCCTGACTAGCTCCGAGCGCAGCCCGACGAAGCGTTCGTAGAGCACCTATTCCCTAGGTCCGCCGGCCACGTAGAGGACCTGGCCGCTCACGAACGAGGCCTCCTCGGAGGCGAAGTACAGGATCGCCGCGGCCACGTCTTCAGGCCAGCCGGAGCGACCGACGGGGATGCTCTGCACGCGCTGGGCGACAAAGTCGTCAAAGGCCACTCCGAGGCGGGCTGCGGTGTCGCGAGTCATCTCCGTCTCGATAAACCCGGGGGCGACAGCGTTCGCGGTGATGCTGTAGCGCCCGAGCTCGACCGCCAAGGTCTTGGTGAAGCCCTGGATGCCGGCTTTTGCCGCCGCGTAGTTGGCCTGGCCGCTATTGCCGAGGGCGCTGGTCGAGGAGACGTTTATGATCCTGCCGTAGTTATTTTCGACCATGTATTTTTGGGCCGCTCGGCTGCAGAAAAAGGTGCCCGTTAGGTGGACGTTCATAACGGTGCGCCAGTCCTCGTCGGTCATTTTGTAGATCAGGCTGTCCTTGGTCACACCCGCATTGTTGACGAGGATGTCCAACCGCCCGTAGCGGTTCACCACCCCACTGACGGCGTTCTCAACCTCGCTGTGGCTCGTCACGTCCACCCTGACCGCGAACGCGTCCATCCCCTCCTCCACGAGCTGGCGCGCCGTCGTGGTTACGCCCTCGGCGCCCACGTCCGTCAGGCACACCCTGGCCCCCTCGCGAGCGAAGCGCCGCGCCGTGGCCTCGCCTATGCCGCGCCCCGCCCCGGTCACCATCGCGACCCTGCCATCAAGTCGGCCCAATGTCGCTCCTTTCAATCGCTAAGGTGTCAGGTTCTCGCTGATGCCTGTAGCCTGTGCCCTGATGCTCAATTAATGATCGTAAGGTCGTGCGCAGTTTTTCGTCCGAGCCTGCCGGCCCGGACGAGTTCTTCGAGGATACGCAGGGGTATAGTAGGGCTCGTCCAGTTGTTTGTGGACATAGGAGATCGCGTCTAGGGCCACGTTCAACCCGCAAAGTTCCCGAGCTCGAACGGGCGTGCGGGGGACCAGAGCCCGTGCTTTACCAGGGGGTCGATGTCCTCATTCGTGGCCATCCCTCCTCCAGCGAGCGGCAGGCCTCTATGAACATCGGCATGAAAAAGTGGTCCGCGACGAAGCCGGACACGACCTTCTCCCCAATCACGGAGAGCTTGCCGAAGGACCTCACGAGTGCCTTCGTCCGCTCGAGGGTCTCGGCGCTCGTGAGGAGGCCGCGTGGTACCTCGACGCCTCGCGCACCGGCGGCGGGGTGAACAGTGCGACTCGCGGACCTTCCCGGGCCTCTGTGTGGCAGAGGCGAGGTCGGTTATGAAGATGAAGGAGGTGTTGGTGAAGATGAGAGGGTCGGGTGGGAGCAGGGCACCGAGGGCGACGAAGACCTCCTTTTTCGGTTCGACCTTCTCGACGATAGCCTCTAAGACGGCCGGGGCGTCGCGGAGCTTTTCCGGGTTCGCCGTCCAGTGGATGCGCTCGCAGTGGGAGGATGCCTCGTTCTCGGGAAAGGTGCCCCTTTGGTCGAGGCGGGAGAGGCCATCGTCGACGCAGACCTGGACGCGCCCTAAGGCCTCAACCGAGGCGTCGCAGGCCAGTACCCGGTAGCCGGACTGGGCTGCGAGCTGGACTATGCCGGCGCCCATCGTGCTCGCACCGAAGAAGCCCAGAATGTGCTCCACTACACGTCTCCGGTGCGCGCGAGGTGTTCGGCGTGCAGGATTAGGGTCCGGACACGGTCACCGAAGGCGGCGAAGCGCTCGTCTTTGGTCTGGCCGTTCTTCCAGCGCGCAAAGATCTGCTGCAGAATACCTGCGAGCTTGAAGTACCCGAAGACCACGTACCAGTGCATCTCGGAGAGGTCGCGCCCGCTCGTCTCGGCGTAGCGGTTGATAATCTCCTTGCGGGTCATGAAGCCGGGCGTGGCCGTCACGGTAGGCATGACCGCCTTGAGCTCGTCGGGGTCGTCCGGCTCGACCCAGTACGAGAGCGAGACGGCCAGATCGAAGAGCGGGTCGCCGATGGTCGCCATCTCCCAGTCGAGGACGGCGCGGACCTCCGTAAGGTCGCCGGGGTCGAGGACGAGGTTATTGAGTTTGTAGTCGTTGTGAATCACGGCCGACTCCGGGCTCTCGGGGACGTTAGCGGCAATCCAGTCGGTGAGGGGGCCGACCTCCTGTATCTCGTCTGTCTTGGCCTTGTCGTAACGCGAGATCCAACCTCGAGTCTGCCGCTCCAGGAAACCTTCCGGTCTCCCGAGGTCCCCGAGCTCCGACTCCTCGGGGTCGACCGCGTGTAGCTCCACGAGGGTTTCCGCGACGGTGCGAGAGACGCCGCGGCACAGCTCGGCGTCGGGCTCGATCCCCTCCGGAAACGAGTCGTCGAGCACGACACCCGTTCTGCGCTCCATTACGTAGAACGGAGCCCCGATTACCGACGCGTCCTCGCAGTAAAAGTAAGGCCTCGGGGCGAGCGGAAAGACGGCGTTGAGCTTCGCCAGGACGCCGGACTCGCGGCCCATGTCGTGGGCCTTCGGCGGCACGGGCCCCAAGGGGGGCCGGCGCAGCACACCCTCCCAGTCCTCGATCTTCAACAGGTACGTCAGGTTCGAGGCGCCGGAGGGAAACTGGCGAACCTCTAGATCGCCCTCTGGTAAACCGGCAACGCGCTCGCGCAGGTAGCGCTCTACAGTCTTCACGTCGAAGTCTTCACCTTCGCGGACGTTTATCGTCTCACTCACGACTCTTCTACCTGCCTAGCCCCATCGGAGTCCCTGAGCGGCAGGCTGTTTTCGGGCTCGCCCGCGCGGCGCAGCTTTCCACTGACTACCTCGGGCACCACCTCGCTCGCCCCAACGTCGGCGACGAAGTCGAAGGCCTCCATCCGCTTGTTCTCGACGAACCACCGGCCCGCCCGGCTCTGCTTCAACACCCCCGACAGGTCCTCGCGGTGGCTTTCGGCGAAGTCCAGGGCCATCCACGCCCCGTCGTTAAGGCGCCAGCCGCTCACGTCCATGTGGGAGATTATCTTCGTCGCGCCGAGAAAGTCCTCGATGGTGAAGCGTCCCGCGGAGCCGGCGCAGACGAGGTAGATCGAGTCGGGATTCGAGGCTTCGAGGTGTCGGACTACGGCGGGGGCGTTGCGCAGGCAGCCGAGTAAGATGCTCTCGGCGGGGGCGGCGTCGGCGATGGCGCGGGTGCCGTTTGTGGTGACGAAGATCACGTCCTTTTCGCGCACTACCTCGGGCGCGTACTCCTCGGGAAAGGGACCATGGTCATAGCCTTCAATCCTGGCCGCGTCCTGCTCGCCACCGCGCAGGAGAGATGACGCGTCGAGCTCCTCCTTTACGCGGTCGGCCTCCTGCAGACTCTCAACGGGGAACACGCCGCGTGCGCCGTTCTCGAGGATCGTGAGCAGGGTGGTGGTGGCCATGAACACGTCCAGGACGACGACGGTTGCCCCAGCGAGGCGCTCCGGTACAAGCTCCTGCCGCGTCATAAGAACCCGAATCCTCTTCAAGGAACGGCCAACCCCCGTCTAGCCCGAAAGACCGCACCATTCTACAGAAACGTGCACAACGAGACCGCAACAGTCTCGATGATCGATGTATCCGCAACGCGCCGCGGCGAGCGTCGTGGCGCCGGCCAGACTAGGATATTCTTCGGTACCGGAAGCGGTAGATTGGAGCGACGTTGAACGACCTCGAGCGACGCGACGAGCGGGGTGAATTCCGTCGTGCGGACGAGGTGTCGAACAGCGGGCCTTACGCCCTTATCGCGCTGGCCTTGGGCTTCGTGGGCTTCGGACTCTCCGTCGAAATCACCTCAGACGTGCTCGTGTTCGTCTTCATCTTTAGGTGCCCCGCGCTCGTCCTGCTCGCCCTCGGCGTCTCGAGGTTCCAGGAAAAGAAGAGAGATTCGTCCCCCCGAAGCTCGGCAACGGGCGCGAGCTACTCACGGCCATCCGGGACCACGGCGGCAACATAATCCACACTGAGGCCGCACTGGAGACCTCGCTCGCCGTAACCGAGGCTGACGGGACGCTCTCCGAAATCGCCGGAGGAAGACACTTGAAAGTGAAGATCCGCAACGGCGCGTCGTTCTACTCGCTTCCCAGCCGGATTAACCCGGAACTCGAGAACCGAGAGTAGGCCAAACACTACCGCCCGGTGAAGTTCGGCTCGCGCTTCTCGAAGAACGCCGCGACGCCCTCCCTTTAGTCCCGGGTGTAGCCGCAAGAGGTCTGACCCTCAGCCTCGCGCTCCAGGGCCGTCTCGAGGTCGCTCTCGAAGCTGGCGTAGAGGGAGTGTTTGATCTTCCCGAGCGCGCTGGTCGGCATCTCAGCGAGCCTCTCCGCGAGGGCGGCGGTCACTTCTGACAGCTTCTCGGCTGGGACGACCTTGTTTACCAGCCCGATCCGCAACGCCTCCCCCGCTTCCACAGCGTCGCCCAGCATGCTCATCTCCATGGCCCGCCCGAGCCCGACGACGCGCGGCAACAAGAACGAGACCCCGGCGTCGGGCATCAGACCGATCTTTATTAACGCCACCGAAAACTTGGCGTTCTCGGCGGCGATTCGCAGGTCGCACGCGAGCGCTATGCCGACCCCAGCCCCGTAGACGGGGCCGTGCAGCGCCGCGACTATCGGCTTCTCTAGAGTCACCATCCGGCTTACCAGATGGCTGTAGGTGCTGCGCAGGTACCCGCCGAGGTCGGGGTCCCCGTCCGTGCCCTCGGCGATCTGGGCCAGATCGGTCCCGGCTGAGAAGCCTTTCCCCTCGCCCCGAAGGACGACACAGCGGACCTCGTCGTCTTGCGCGGCCCCGTCGAGCGCGTCGTAGAGTTCATCGTGCATGAGGCCGTCGAAGGCGTTCAACATTTTCGGGCGGTTCAGGGCGAGGTTGGCGACGGCGCCGCACTTCTCAAAGAGGATGGTCTCGTACAAGGTGTCGCTCCTTATTCGCGCGGGATGCCTCCCCCCGTGGCTGTACGGGAGGGAGACATCCCTGTTGGACCTTTATGGCGTGCTCTTACGTAGTCGGTTCGTGTACGCCGGCGGCGGTGCCGCGTTCGCGGGAGGCTTCTGCCGTCTGCCCCTTCCCACGCCACCTGCGAAGCAGCCTAAAGCAGCCAGAACCTTGAATCAAATGATTCTATCAGGCGGTGCTTGCGCCTCAGATCTGCCGCGAGAGCTCCGCGAAGCGGTCGAGCGATTCGGGGTTGCTGAGGGAGTCGCGGCTTGCAGCCTCGTCCGGCGGGGTCCCGGAGAGGATCTTTTTGACCGGTACCTCCAGCTTCTTACCGTTGAGGGTCTTCGGGATGTCGGGCACGGCGAAGATCTCGTTCGGCACATGCCGCGGGGAAGTCCTCTCCTTGATGCTCCGCTTTATGCGCCCCTTGAGGTCGTCGTTGAGCTGTGTCTCATCCTTGAGCACGACGAAGAGGGGCATAAAGGACGCGCCGCCTGGCCGCCCGATGTCCACGACGAGGCTCTCGGCGACCTCCTCGACCTGATCTACGGCAGAGTAGATCTCGGCTGTCCCCATCCTGACGCCGCCGCGGTTTATGGTTGAGTCCGAGCGGCCGTAGATCACGGCGCCCCCGTAAGGCTTCACCTTGATCCAGTCCCCGTGCCGCCACACCCCCTCGTACACCCCGAAGTAGCTCTCTCGGTAGCGCTCGCCATCGGGGTCGTTCCACAGGTACACCGGCATCGAGGGCATGGGCTCCGTGATGACCATCTCCCCCACCTCGTCGATCACGGGCTCCCCTTCCGCGTCGAACGCCTGGACCGCGGCCCCCAGCGAGCGGGCCTGCAGCTCGCCGGCGCGAACCGGCAGCAGCGGGACGCCCCCGACGAAGGCCGTACAGAGGTCCGTGCCGCCGCTCGTGGAGTACAGCCACACGTCCTCCTTGACGTGCTCGTAGACCCACTTGAAACCCTCGGGCGGGAGCGGCGAGCCGGTCGAACCGACGCCCTTGAGCGCGGAAAGGTCGAACTCCCGGCCGGGCTCTATCTCGGCCTTCGCGCAACCCATGAGATAGCTCGCGCTGGTCCCAAAGTGCGTCATACCGGTCTCCTCGGCGAACTTCCACAGGACGTCCATGTCGGGGTGGCCCGGGCTGCCATCGTAGAGGAGCGCGGTCGCCCCCACGAGCAAACCGCCAACCAGCATGTTCCACATCATCCAGCCGGTCGTGGTGAACCAGAAGAAGCGGTCCCCGGGCCCGAGGTCGATGTGCAGGTGAGCCTTCTTGAGGTGCTCGAGCAGGATGCCGCCCTGACTGTGCACGATGGCCTTGGGCAACCCTGTCGTCCCTGAGGAGTAGAGTATCCATAAGGGATGGTCGAAGGGCACCGGCTCGAACCGGAGATCCGCTCCCTCGTTCTGCGCGAGCAATTCGTCCCAGAGGACGACCTCGCCTAGCACGCTCGTGTCCGGCTCTCCGTTCAGATACGGTAGGACGACGGTCTGCTGGAGTCCGGGTATCTCCTCTTGCAGTTTGGCGACGACCTCGATCCTATCGTAGTCCTTACCGCCGTAGCGGTAACCGTCGACCGCGAAGAGGACCCTCGGCTCTATCTGGGCGAAGCGGTCCACGACGCTTCCCGCGCCGAAATCGGGGGAGCAGCTCGACCAGACCGCGCCAACTGAAGCGCAGGCCAGGAAGGCCACGACGGCCTCAGGCACGTTGGGAACGTAGGCCACCACCCTGTCGCCCGGATCGACGCCCATCCCCCTGAGGGCGGCTGCCACGGCGCTGACGCTCTCTCGCAGCTCCCTCCAGGAGACCTCGCCGCGCGGCCGAAGCTCCGACTCGTGCACCAGCGCTGGTTCTTCCTCTCGGGCGGGGAGAAATGCGTGCTCGGCGTAGTTGAGCTCCGCCCCGACGAACCACTCCGCTCCGGGCATCTCCCGGCGTCCCAGCACCCGCTCGTAGGGCTTTGACGGCCGCACGCCGCAGTACTCCCAAAGAGAGGACCAGAACCCTTCGAGGTCGGTCACGGACCAATCCCAGAGCTCCGCGTAGCCCTCGAAGGAGAGGTCTCTCTCGTCCTTCAACCAACGCAGGTAGCGGGCGATGTTCGCGTTCTCCTTGAGGCCTTCGGAGGGTTCCCAGAGCAGGGCGCCTTCGGCTGCTTCGGTCATGTGCGTTCTCTCCTCTGTGGTCTCTGTCCTCTACACGAATGGTCTACTAGTGCTAGTGCGCGGTCGCCCCGCCGTCCATGGTAAGGAAGGCGCCGGTGATAAACGACGCCTGGGGGTGCAGAGAAAGTGGGCAAGTTCGGCGATCTCCTCAGGTTCGACCAGCCGCTTGATGGCGGGCTCAATGAGCATGATCCTCTCCACCACTTCGTCCTCGGAGATGTTGTGGGCGCGCGCCTGATCCGCTATCTGGCTCTCGACGAGCGGCGTTCGCACGTAGACGGGGCAGATAGAGTTCGAGGTCACGCCCTTCGGCCCGCCCTCCAGAGCCACAACCTTCGAAAAACCTTCGAGGCCATGCTTGGCGGAGATGTACGCGGACTTGTACGGCGAGGCGATGAGACCGTGGATGGAGAAGCAGTTGATCACGCGTCCCCAACCCTTCTCATACATACCAGGTAGAACCTTCTGCACGAGCCGGAACGGCGCCTCAAGCATGACCCGCCGGATCAGGGAGAAGCGCTCGGGCGGGAACTCCTCGACGACCGCCACGTGCTGCAACCCGGCGTTGTTCACCACGATGTCCGTCTCGACCATCAACCCGTGCAGAACGCCGTAATCCGAGAGGTCAGCCTGCAACGCCTCGCCTCCAATCTCCCGGGCAACCTCCTCCGCGGCGTCGCCGTTGAGGTCGAGCACGGTCACCGCAGCCCCGGCCCTGGCCAGCCGCTCGGCGCAACTCCTCCCTATGCCGCTCGCCGCCCCGGTGACCAGCGCGCTGCGCCCCGTCAGGTCCACGTTAACGGCCGAAGGTCCTGGTATTATGGAAGCCTCGTTCAAAAATCTCTCCTGTCGAAGCGGCGTCTTCGCCGACGTTTCTCGCCCTTTTACCCGGAGAGTGCCAGTATAGGTCATGCGCTTGCGGGATGGTGGCACACACGGGTCGGATGATGCACCGCGACGTCCGAAAGCACTTCCAACGACCGGTATCCGGCCCTGCGGCGAAGGGACAAGCCCTTGTCCAGCGCGTAGTCGCCCATAATGAAGTCGTTGGCATCCTGACGGCGGAAACCCGAGGCGCCCGTGATCGCCGGCTTGCCGTTTTAGTCGTTTGGGAACCGGATCACGACCTGCGAGTCGTGGTTGAAGCCGTCGTTGATGTCAATCTTCACGGCTGACGGCGGGCCGGAGGGCGAGCCCGGTTTCGAGAACCTGGGAGGTTACGGCGACCTCGTCGCCTTGGGTCGTCGCGTCGGTCTCCTCGCCGAGGACGAGCTCGGGCGTCTACTCGACGAGGTGGCCTGCAGCCTGGAGGAAGCAGGGTCCGCGCACGCCCGAGCCCTGGAGCTGCGAGGTGGGATCTACGAGCTTTTTCGCGCCATAGCGGAGGGAGAACGGCCGCCGTCCGCGGCTATGGAGTACCTGCACCGGGTCGAGGGTGAGGCTATCTCACGCGGGAGGCTCGTGCCCGGCGAGGTCGGATTCGACTGGGACTACTGCCCCAACGGAGGCAACCTCTCGAAGCGCTGTGGGCCGCGGCGCACGCGGCTATCGGGCTTCTGACGTCTAGGGATCTGAACCGGGTGAAGCGGTGCTCCAGCTGCTGCTGGCTCTTCGTAGACGCCAGCCGCAACCGGAGCCGGCGTTGATGCACCATGGAAGACTGCGGCACGCACGAGAAGGTCCGCCGCTACGTCGCGAAGCGCGCCACCAGGCGCGGCTCGGCGTAGCGTCCCGGACTTTTGGCGTAGTCCATCCTGGGTAAACGCGTGCGACGGGGGCGCAGATCTTGGTCCGGCCCCCGCCGCGCGGGTCGAGTGCGTTGGCGTAGAGGGTTAAGCGGGCTGGCTCTCCGTCCCCAGGGCACGGTCCCTGCGGATCGCCGCTATCGCGGAGGCGAGCGCCGCAACCCACACACCCACGATCAGGACGTAGGCCACAATGGCAGCCCCGCCCGACACGCCGATGGCCTCAAAGAACGTCTTCATGTTCGTCACGAGGATGACACCGCCGACCGCAGTACCAAGCAGGCGCGTCGGGAGCAGCCGGACGATGTACGCGGCGAGCGGGGCGGCCACGATCCCGCCGACGAGCAGCGCGCCGACCACAGTCCACGGCACCTCGGCGAAGCTGAGGCTGATCAGGAACCCGAGGCTCGCGCACAGCGCCACGACGAACTCGCTGGTGTCCACCGTGCCGATGATCTTGCGCGGCTCCATCCTGCCTGAGGAGAGCAAGGTCGGCGTAGAGATGGGGCCCCAGCCCCCGCCGCCCATCGCGTCGAGGAACCCGGCGACGAACCCGAGGGGGCTCAGGAACTTGCGCCCGATGGGCCTGACCTCGACAGGACGCTCCTGCCTCCTGAAGGCGAAGCGGCTCAGTATGTAGACGCCGAGGCAGAACAAGAAGATCGCGACGATCGGCTCGACCAAGCCCGCCGTCGCCTCGAGGGTAGACGCATAGACCAGCGCCGTCGCCCCGAGGAACCCGCCTATGCCGCCAGGGATCGCCAGCCAGACGATCTTGGACCAGTCTACGTTACCGAAGCTCGCGTGCGAGATGCCAGAGACCGCCGTCGTCCCTACCTCCGCGATGTGTACCGCCGCCGAAGCCAGAGCCGGCGCGACACCCACCAACAAGAGCAGCGTCGTAGACGATACCCCGTACGCCATCCCTAGAGCCCCGTCCACCAGCTGGGCCCCCGCCCCCGCCAGCGCCAAGAGTATGAAATTCCTCATCTACCACAACCTCCCTCAGATAACTTTGTCTATTACTTTGATTTGCAAACCGCGCTGGACTTTATAGCGCGGGGTTTCTGGTGTCAAGGCCGCGGCGAGGATTTTCTTGGTAATCCCCGCCGTGGTTGTCGCAGGTGCTCCTGGCTCAGACCACCCTGCTGGCGGAGGAGTCCGCGCCCCCGGCGCCTTTCTCCCGGCGGTTGACCTGGATGGAGAAGGCGAGGGCGGCGATCCAGACGGCCACGATGAGGACGTAGATGACGATGGCGAGCGGACCGCTCACGCCGACGGCCTCGAGGAAGGTCTTCATGTTCGTTATGAGGATGACGCCGCCGACGGCTGTACCGAGGATGCGGGTTGGCAAGATGCGCACGACGTAGGCGGCTATCGGGGCGGCGATGACCCCGCCGATGAGGAGGGCGCCGACTATGGTCCAAGGGATCTCAGCGAAGCTCAGGGCGAGGAGGAAGCCGATGCTCGCGCTGAGGGCGACCAGGAACTCGCTGGTGTCGACGGTGCCGATAATCTTGCGCGGCTCCATGCGTCCCGAGGAGAGAAGCGTTGGCGTCGAAATCGGGCCCCACCCCCCGCCGCCCGCGGCGTCGAGGAACCCGGCGACGAGGCCGAGGGGAGCCAGGAAGGTCCTGGGGACGGGTCTCACGTTGACCGGACGCTCGTGGCGGCGGAAAGAGAAGCGCGCCAGCACGAAGATGCCGAGGGAGAACAAGAATATGGCGACCAGGGGCTCGGCGGCCTCTGCGGTGATGAACGCGCTCACCACGACGGCGCCGAAAAAGGCTCCTACCGCGCCCGGCACCGCCAGCGGCCAGACCTTGGCCCAGTCGACGTTCCCGAACCGCCAGTGCGAAGCCCCTGACGCCGCCGTCGTCCCTACCTCGGCGATGTGAACGCTCGCCGACGCCAGCGCTGGCGCTATGCCCACAGTCAACAACAGGCTCTGGGACGTTACCCCGTAAGCCATGCCGAGAGACCCGTCGACCAGCTGCGCGATCAAGCCCACTATCGCCAGCAACAGAAAATTTCTCATCTACACGGTCCCCCGTCCTCCATATTGTCTACTAATTCTACCTTATCTACTATCCCGATGGAGAAGATATAGCGCACTCTAGAGTCGCGGGTAACCGGTGTCAAGATGCTAGCGCGCCTTTCGACAGGTCTTGGGGAAAAATGTGCCGTCCGGCATATTCAACGAGAGAATCATGGTGGCTAGACTATAAAGCCTACAGATTTAGTAGTCAAAGTGGATATATCAGCAGTTAGGGATGACGCAACGGGGGGAATGAGACCGAATGGACAAAACAAACTGCGGAAGTTCACAAAGAAATCTCGGACAATCGTCCATCTCCTTAAAGATTTTTCGCAAAAGCCCTTGACGTCCCGTCTGCACTGTTCTAGAGTCCTCACCGCAATTGTTAACAAATTCCGTAGACAAACATAGCAAGAAGGGAGCTAACGATGGATCGTCCGAACGTAGTGGTGATCGTGGCGGACAC
>DASQVA010000034.1:0-3814 GCA_035641035.1 Rubrobacter sp.
ATCCAAGCTATGAGGAATAATATCCCACCCCAGAACAGGAGCGGGAAGAGTATCCATGGCCACCAAGACCCTCCCCAGTGGCGCCCGTCCCAGCCGTGCTGGCCCCAGTCTGGTCCGTTCTGAAACAACAGGGTGGCGAGGATCCACGCTTCCGAGAAGATGTGTATCATGTCGCGGCCCGTGCTTTCCTGTCTTCCGGTCCGGCGCTAACATTCGTCACGAAGATAGCACCACTACGACCTGGTATCCTGCTCCTCTGACCTCAAACGCTCCTCTGCTTCTCTTACGTAGTCTCCGTAGCTCTGCCCTGAAGAGTTCCGCCGTAAAGCGTCGAGAGCGTTCTCGTAGGTCTGTACGTCGACCTCGCCACGGGCGAACCGCTGGCGCAGGATCTCCTCGGCGGAGTCGGCCGTCCTGCCGCCCTGGCGAACATTGAACATCCGTACCGCTACCCACACCAACAGGCCGAGGAACGTCAGCCAGAGCAGTGCAGAAACCAGCATCCACGGCCCTAAGAATCCGCCTCCGTGCCCCCAGGATCCGTGGTCCCAGGGTCCCATTTCGGCCATCGTTATTACGATGCTTGCCATCTTGCTCGATCTCCTTTCGAGGTAGTTCTGCTCTACGCTCCCAGTGTAGGAGACCGATCTCAAGCTGGTGTGTACGCGGGATCAAGATTAGATCAAGATCCTGGGATCAAGAGTCCGGACACGATACCGCCCGGACCGCCGGAATGGTGAAGCGGAAACTCGCTCCATGTCCAACCCCCGGACTCGCTACCCATATCCTTCCATCCATAGCCTCCACGAGCGCCTTGGAGATCGCCAGCCCTACTCCAGACCCTCCGCCAGCTTCGGCTCGCGAGCGTGACTTATCCACCCGGTAGAACCGCTCAAAGACGTGCGGCAGATGCTCGGGGGCCAGTCCCTCGCCTGTGTCCTCCACCTCGAAGACAACCTCGCCTCCCGCGAGCGAGGCGCTTACCGTGACCCTTCCTGTGCGCGGTGTGTGGCGCAGGGCGTTGGAGACGAGGTTCATCAGGACCTGCACCACCCGGTCTGAGTCCGCCATCACCGGCGGCAGCTCCCCGGATGCAAAGCCAACCAGGGCAACATCCTTCTCCTCGAAAGCCGGACGCATCTTCTCCGCAGCAAGCCGAATGATTTCGGCGGGAGAGATGGGGGCAAGATCAAGGGCCAGTTGTCCTGCCTCGGCCTGGGAGAGTCTCCGGAGATCGTCGACGAGTCGTCCCATGCGGTCGGCCTCCACCCGCAGCAACGCCCACGTGTCTTCGGAGGGTTCGATCACACCGTCCGCCAGGCCCTCGGTGTAGCCCCGAAGCGTAGAGAGCGGTGTCCTCAGCTCGTGGGAGAGGTCGTAGATAACCTCCATCCTCCGCCTCTCCGCCTCGTCTAGCGCTCTCGCCATGGCGTTGAAACTCGCCGAGAGCTCCCCCAGCTCATCATCATCCCGCACTGGCACCCGCTCCCCGTATCGGCCCGAGGCTATGCGGCGGGTCGCCTCCACCACGTAGCGCAGGGAGCCCACGACCCTCCGGGACACGAGGAGGCCTGCCACTGCCGCCGCAGCCGTCGCCGCGAGCCCAGCCCCGAGCAGCGAGTAGAGTAGCGATGGCCCGAAGAATCGACCGAAAGCCGCTGCCCCTTCCATCCCACCGGCCAGCCTCCCGAAGACGACCGGGACCAGGATAAAGGTGACCGTGAGCGTCGTGAGCGCTCCCACCAGGGCGACGAGGAAATGCGAGATGAAGAGCCTGGCGCCGAGCCCGCGGGACAGCCTACGGGGCCGCTTGATGAAGCGCCGTCTCATGGTCCGCGGAACCTGTAGCCCACACCACGCACGGTCTGAACGTAGCGGGGGTTCGCTGGTTCGGCCTCGATCTTCTTTCGCAAGTTGGCGATGTGCACGTCCACCAAGTGATCGCTACCGAAGTAATCCTCTCCCCACACGCGCGCGAGGAGTTGCTCTCTCGTAAAGACCAGACCCGGGCGTGAGGCAAGGGCGGTGAGCAGGTCAAACTCGATGGCGGTAAGGGAGACCTCCCCTCCCTTGAGCCACACCTCGCGTCGGCCTCGGTCTACGGATAGTTCACCGAACGAGAGCGAACCCTCTTCACCAGCGGCGCGCATCTCGCCGCGCGGGCGGCGGAGCATCGCCCTTATCCGGGCGACCAGCTCGCCTGGAGAGAACGGCTTGGTCAGGTAATCATCAGCTCCGGTGGAGAGACCCACGATCCTGTCCACCTCCTCCACCCGAGCCGTGAGCACGATGACGTAGGCGTCCGAGAAGCGCCGGAGTTCCCTGAGCACGTCCATCCCGTCGAGTTTTGGGAGCATCCAGTCCAGGACGACCACGTCGGGGATGACCTCGCGCGCTGCCTCCAGCGCGGCAAGTCCGTCGCGGGCCTCGCTTACCTCGAAGCCTTCACGCTCCAGGTATCCTCGCAGTAGCCTCACCAGGTTCTCTTCGTCTTCCACTATGAGCGCGCGGACTGTCATGGCGATGCCACAAGTCTAACCGTTGCTCCCTCTGTTGAATGCTGCAATGACGTACGGTGCACTATCTTGATCGAAACTTGATCCCAGCTTGACGGCAGTTTGAGGTTGGCCTCTTACAGTGCCAATCAAGTCAGTCTAGAAAAGCCGTCGTCCCGACAACGAGAGATCGAAGGGAGCAGGTTATGAAGAGGGAGCCCGAGCCTCACCACGCGGCAGACAGCCGAGTTCCGACAGTACCGGTGCCGACACCCTACTTTGTGGCCGCCGCGCTGCTGGCCGCGTTCGCCCTCGGCAGGGCGTCGGGGAGGATGCACCGGTTCGATGGCGGCGCCTGCCGCGCTGCATCCTGGAGGTCCGCCGGCCTACCCCGCAGAGCGATGGGTTGTGGACCTCACCGCGAGAAGGAACCACCCGCCTCCGGAGAAGAGACCGTTGGAGCGTAGTACGAGCAAGAAGGTAAAATGGAGGGAGCTGTTGTGTACGACATGAAGCCGGCTGTTCGCGGAGCAGTCTACGCCCGGCGCCCGTTCGGTAGACCTCTCCGAAGGTTACAGATAGGGTTCGCCCCGCTCCTGGTAGTCCTGGGGTTTGTGGCCCTGGCGTCGTCTGGTCCGTACTTTTTGTTCTTTCCGCTTGTGCCACTCTTCTTCGTGTTCGCCTTCTTCGTGGCGCCGGCGCTTGGACGCTCGATGGTGCGGGGCAACGTTTCCCAGGTTCTTGGGGCGGCGGAAGGGCGGCCGGCCTCAAACGGCGAGGAGAAAGAGCTGCTCCGGGTGCTGGAGCGTTACGAAGAGATCACCGCCGCCCGCGCTGCCCTGGAGACCTCGCTGAGTGTCTTAGAGGCCGAGGAGATGCTGGCGAAGTTGGCATCCGGAGGCCACGTGGAAGTTCGTGCTCACGACGGGACCCTCGCCTACGCTCTGCGCGTGGCGGACAGGCGCGGGGGCAGGCTGATGGAGCTTGAGGACACCGAGCATGGACCGTCTGAATAGGTACGCCCTACAAAAACCGAACCGGGCCGCATGCGGCCCGTACGGAAAGCCCTTGACCGTGGCGCGGACAGAGAGGAGGCGAGGTAATGTGTGGATTTTTCATTATCTTCTGGGTGGCGATCGCCGCCCTCATCGTGTAGGTCATCGCCCGCAGCAGCCCCGACTTGCGCCACCGGGTCTCGGGCGTCTTCCCGGACCCTCATCCACAGGTGGACCCGGCCGAAGAGATCTTGCGCGGCCGGCTGGCCGCGGCGAGATTGACGCCGAGGAGTACGATCTCACAGTTCGCTCGTCCGGAGTTTT
>DASQVA010000035.1:0-2577 GCA_035641035.1 Rubrobacter sp.
CTTTATCCGAACGTCCGAGAACGCCGTAAAGTCGAAGTTCGCAGAATCTATCCCCTAGGCACTCGGGCGGAGCTTTTCGACGATGCCGCGTCCGCCGAAACCCAGGCACATCGGTCAAACGGTCCTACCAGAGGATCCGCCTACGCTACCTGCTCTGTGCCCTGCACCCATTTGCGGCACACCGACGCGAGGGACGAGGCCCTAGGACACTAGTCTACTGCTGACGTACTGCTGACAAAGCCCCCGATGTTCATGTCGGAGACATTCCGTTTTTACGGGTTTTGCAGGTAAAAAAGAGAGCCGACGAGCGGACTCGAACCGCTGACCTGCTCATTACGAGTGATCGGTCATATGTTGCAGGAGGTTGCAGGGGTTTGCAAATGCCGCATATTTAGAGGGGTTTCGTTTCCCTGCCTTGCTGCGTGTTGCACCGTATTGCGCTCCCGGTGGTATCAGAGTGGTATCAACATTGCCTCGGCGCCGCGCTTCACAGAGTCTGAGCAACTCACCGCTAGAATACGTAGAGGTAGTTCATCGCGGCTTCTCCTCCGTGGCAACTACGATCCCCCCAGCCAGCCGCGAGTGTCTGGCGCTGTAGGTGAAGTAGATTATGGCCGCGACCCCGAGCCACACCGCGAACAGCGCGAACGTAGTGTACGGCAGACCGGAGATCAGGTAGAGGGCGAAGGCAGCGCTGAGTATGGGCGTTACCGGGTAGCCGGGGACGCTGAACCCGCGAGGCAAGTCGGGCTGGGTACGGCGCAGGATTATCACCCCGATCGAGACCACTGTGAATGCGACAAGGGTTCCCATGCTCGTCAGGTCTATGAGTACGCCGAGCGGCACGAACCCAGCAAGCAGCCCGACAAAGGCGCAGACGATGAGGGTGTTGCGCACCGGGGCGAGGGTGCGCGGGTCCACCCGGTGGAAGATCTCTGGGAGCATCCCGTCGCGCCCCATGGCGAACAGAATGCGCGACTGGCCGTAGAGCACGACCAGCGTAACGCTGAAGATCGAGATGGTCGCGCCAGCGGCCAGCACGGCGGCTGGCCAGCCCGATCCAGTGATGTTGCGCATGAGCACCGAGAGGCCGGCCTCCTGGCCTGCGAACTGCTGGTAGGGTTGTGCGCCAACCCCGGCAACCGCCACGAGAATGTAGAACGTGGTCACTATGATAGTGGCAAAGAGGATCGCCAGCGGGAGGTTCCGGCGGGGGTTGTGCACTTCCTCGCCCGCGGTCGAGACGGCGTCCAACCCGATGAAGGAGAAGAAGATCGACCCAGCGGCCGCACCGATGCCCGCGAGCCCGAAGGGCGCGAACGGCTCAAGGTTCTCTGCCGAGAAGGCGGTGAACCCGACGACGATAAACAGGGCGAGGACAGCAAGCTTGATGAGCACCATGATCGTGTTCGCCGTTGCGGACTCCCGCACCCCACGGATGAGCAGTAAACCGCACAGCGTCACGAGCACGATAGCAGGTAGGTTGAAGAACCCGCCCTCACCCGGCGCCGCGTTGATGGCGCCCGGAATGCGAAAGTCGAACAGGTCGAAGAGTAGCTCGTTGAGGTACTGCCCCCACCCCACCGACACGGCGGCGGCGGAGACTCCGTATTCGAGGAGTAAGCACGCCGCCACGCCGAACGCCACGATCTCTCCCATCGTCGCGTAGGTGTAGGAGTACGATGAGCCGGAGACGGGAATGGCCGAGGCGAGCTCCGCATAGCACACCGCGGTCAGGGCAGCCGTGATCCCGGCGAGGGCGAAGGACACAACAACACCTGGGCCTGCCTCCGGCACCGCCTCGGGGAGTACGATGAAGATGCCGGTGCCGATCGTGGCCCCGACCCCGAACATCGTTAGCTGGAACAGGCCGATCGAACGGCTAAGTTCGCCGCCCTCAACGTCGGGTCTTGTCTCGGTGACGAACGCATCTACCGGCTTCCTTCGGAAGACACTTTGCCGCCCAGTGGATCCGCTACTCATGACTGCCACTCCCCAACAAGTTCGACTAGTCTGGGCTGAAAGATGCCGATTGCTTCGGAACAGTGTTTCCTATGACGCGTCGCCGGTGGGAGCGGAACTGCCTTCCACCGATGAACGGTCCGGCCCCGATGACATCGCCGAGCGAGATCATAGTCATGCGCCGCCATTTCAGGCCCTGCTGCTGATGGCCGCCCTCGACCACGTTTGGCTGTGTAGACTGCTCTGATATGCTACTCTCCCTTCCCCAAAGCTTGCAGCCTACTAATTATGCGATGCGCAAGCATGCTCGGCTCATACGCCCCGGTTGGGCAAGGCGAGCTTCGAGGAGTTCAGGCCCAGGGAAGCGTGATAATCGTCAAGTAGGCAGTTGAGTGCGCGCTCGGAGCCAGGGCCTAGCATAATCTGCTCATTACGAGCGATCGGTCAGGCGTTGCAGGGGTTTGCAAATCCCGCATTCTTAGGGCGGTTTCTTTGCTATGCCTTGCCCAGTGTTGCACCGTATTGCGTTCCCGGTGGTGTCAGAGTGGTGTCAATGTCATCCTCGTATCCCTTTTCGACCACGAACGTTCTCGTGCCAGGTCTACGACCTATTGG
>DASQVA010000036.1:0-4585 GCA_035641035.1 Rubrobacter sp.
TCGCTGCCCTTCCGGCGACGCTCGACAACACCGCGCAGGCCGCTCGCCTCTTAGAGTTCATGAGCAAGGTCCTCCACGCGCACACCGACCTTCGCGGACCCAGGGAGCCAGGCGCTCGCGCGGGCGCGGCAGAGGAAGACCCCGAAGACGCAGACCCTTCTTCAGCGAGCCCGCCGGGGGAGACGAACGAGCCGGCGGGGAGCGACACGCTCCCCAGGATCGAGGGCTACGGCAGGCCCCGCCCGACACTCTCCTTCCGCGCCCTGGGTGGGGCCGGAGAGGTAGGCGGCAGCAGCCACATCCTGGACTTTGGCAAGACGAGGGTCTTGGTCGACGCGGGGATTAAGCCGGACGGACGGGGGCCCATGGCGCCGGACTTCGGCGGGCTCGACGGCCTCGACGCCGCGGTCATAACGCACGCGCACCTCGACCACTGCGGGGCTCTTCCGCTGCTGGTACGCGACCGGTCTGATGTGCCGATCTACTGCACCCCCCCTTCGGCTAAGCTTATCGTGAGCGCACTTAACGACCACGCGGCGATGGGCGGTGGGCTGCCCGGCGGGGCGCCCATCCACGAGGTCAAGAAGCGGCTCGTACCCATGCCTTTCGGCAAACCGTTCAAGGTGGGGGACGCGAAGATCACGCTGACCGAGAGCGGCCACATCCTGGGGGCGGCGAGCGTCCTCGTCAGGTCGGGGCCCGCGACGGTCTTCCACACGGGGGACATCTGCATGGAGGACCACTTCTCGATCCCCTCGGCCCGGCTGCCGGACGTCAGGGACATAGACCTCCTGATCATGGAGGCGACCCTGGCCGACCAGAAGCCGCAGCCTTTCTCCGAGTCCATCAGGACGATGGTCGAGGTCATAAACCACACCACGCTGGAGCGGGGCGGTACCGTCCTGATCCCGACCTACGCCCTGGGGCAAGCGCAGGAGATTATCTTAGGCATCAAGCACTACGGTAAGGAGTACGGCCTGGACCGAGACGTCTTTATCTACGTGGACGGCTCGGTGGTGACGACCTCGGAGAGGCTTTATGCCGAGCAGCTCGGGTACATGAAGCCCTACCTGCAGCACAGCGACCCGCGGGAGATCTTCTTCTCCGAGAACATCCGGGCCGTCGCCAATGACGACAAGGCCCGAGAGCGCATCCTCACCAACCCCTGCGCCATCATCGCCTCGCCGGTGACGATGCAGGGCGGGGCATCGGCCTTCTACCGCAGGCGGCTGGAGACGAGCGCGAAGAACGCCGTGATCCTGCCATCCAACGCCACCTCTTCCTACGGGACGCACCGCGCCGCCGGGGAGGAGGAGCAGTGGCGGGTCGAGCGGGTCAGTTTCGCCGCCCACTGCACCCAGGACGAGCTGCTTAGCATAACCGAGAAGCTAACGCCCCGCCAGATCATCCTGATCCACGGCTCCCGGCGCCGCATAAGCGACCTCGCCTTCCGGCTCGCCCCGAACCACAAGATTCACACCCCCACCATCGGCGAGACTGTCCGCACCGTGCTGTAGGTCGCAAGCTCTACCGCAGGGCATCCGCCTCCACGACGTGCGCGGCGAGCACCCCGATAATGCCGCCGGCATCGGGGAGTTCTGGTACGAGCCGGAGGTCTGGTCACTACCCATCTCCCTCCGCCCGCGTCCTCTATGCGGGCCTGTACTCTTACTCGGGCACCGCGAGATCAACCGCAAAAACCTCCACAATACCCTCAAGGGCCCGCGAACGCCGAGATCTTAGCGCAAGCCTTCGAAGAGCTGGTCCGCCGCAACCTCCTCCGGCCAACCAGTCAGCGCCCGGGCGGCATCCTGCCCGAGTACGCCGTGCAGTCGGTAAGTGGGTGCGAGGGTTAGCGAGGGAGACGTGTCTCGTTGGGGCACGCTTTCCCTTCTAGGAAATCCGAGAGGGTGTAGGTGCCGCAGGCCCACCGGCGTCCCGCGCCCCCGATCGTGGCCGCTAGATCTATGAGCCTCCCGAGTATCCGCAGACAGAAGCCGTTGAGAACCTCGTCTGGGTCGTCGACCCATCCGCGCGCCTTTGTTACGAAGAGACCCTTCGTCTTCCAAACCCCGTCGCGGTAGACGGCGAAGGTCTGGCATGGCTCCTCTCCGGCCGCCTCAGACCAGCCGAAGATGCGGCCAGAGTAGCCCGAGGGCTCCAGGCTGTAGCGGCTTAGCTTCTCGTGCATGAGGTCCTCGTCGGTCTCGGCCGCTACGCCCTCCAGCAGCCCGAACGAGACGCCAGCCCTCGAGTCGGGCCCGGCCATGACCCGCAAATCGAGCATGCCGCTCGCGTGTGAGGTCTCTATCCCGAAGCCGGCCTGTCGTCCGAGGGCAGAGGCGTACTCGAGCCCCGCGAAGAGGCGCTCTGAGAAACTACGGGCCGCTTCCTCGGCCTCACGCATGAACCCCAGCGAGCGGTCGGCCTCGTCGCGGTAGCGACGCAGGCGGGTTAGCGCGCTCTCCTCGAAGCCCAAACGCTAGTCCTTCGCCCAAGAGCGGAGGGTGCGGTCGGCGAGGCCGGGGAAGAGCGTCACGCCTGCGACGAAGAGACGGTCGGTAAGGGTAACGTACACGTCGCGGGGGCCCTTCTCAGCGGCGTCCGCAATACTCGCGGCTACCTTCTCGGGCGTTACACCTTTGGGACGCCAGCCGCGCTTCTCGTCCGTGGTGCGCCTGGAATTTTCCCGGAAAGACGTGCGGGTCGTGCCGGGATAGACGTTTGTAACCGAGACGCCTTGGTTCGCCAGTTCGACGCGTAGGGCGTCGGAGAGGGCATTGAGCGCGAACTTGCTAGCGCAGTAGCCGCCGACCTTCGGGATGGCGCGCCTGCCCACCACCGAGGAGACGTTGATGATTCGTCCACCACGCCCCATGCGCGGCAACGCAGCCTGAATGCAGTTCAAAGGACCGATGGTGTTAACCTCGAAGACGTAGCGCAGGTCGTCGGCGCGCAGTTCCGCCACGCGGCCCGATAGACCAAGCCCCGCGTTGTTGACGAGGAGATCGAGGGAGCCGAACTCCTCAACGGTCCGCCCGACCATGGCCTCGACCGAACCTCGATCCGCGACGTTGATCCTCGCGGCGATAGCCCTGCCACCGGAGGCGGAAATCTCACATACCAGCGCCCCCAGCTTATCCGAGTTCCGCGCCGCGACCACAACTGCGGCGCCCCTAGAGGCCAGCTCCCGAGCCGTCGCCTCGCCGATGCCGCTCGACGCGCCGGTCACGACGGCCACCCTGCCCTTGAGGGTCTGTTCCAGGAGAGAGCGTCCCCTAGCTAGAGGAGTCGCGGGGTTCGTCCGTGGGTACGGCCCTCACCACGACGGGCGCCAGGGCGGGAAGACGGGAGGGTCTGGCTGACGCGTGGAGATGTCGTAGAGCTTGCGGAACACCTCCAGGATCTCCTCTTTGCGCCGCTCCTCGCGGGCGGTCAGCTGCTGCGAGTGCTTAAGGTCCTCCAGCCAGCGCAGGCTGTGCATCTTGCTGACCACTATCTTCCGTCCTTACGTTCCTGGTGGGCCATCTATCTGAAACCTCGCCCCCTCTCCGTCGCTCCCCGGTCCGCCGACCGGGCACGTATAGTACCATCTCAGAACGTCCTACTCACCCGGACTTGCAAGGTCCCGCTCCGATATACTACGGGGCGTGGAAGGGGCCACAAAAATACTCGTCGGATTGACGGTTGCCCGCGGGCGAATTGACCCGCCCGAGGCGCCCGGCGTGATTCGGCACCTCGGGCGGGTCGTACAACTGTCGGGCATGGGCCTGGAGTTTGAGTGGGACCAGGACAAAGCCTGGCAAAACATCGAGAAGCGTGATAAGTCGTTTGAGGAAGCCGCGACCGTGTTGGGCGAACCGCTCTCTAACCATCAACGACTCGTTACAGGCCCGAGATGAGATTCGTTACCATAGGCGAAACGGCGTCGCGCCGGGTCTGGTGGTCGTCCACACCGAACGCGGCGATTTCCTGAGGACCATCACCGCACGAAGGACGACGCGACACGAGAGGAGAACGTATGAAGCAGGAAGATAATCTCCAAGGCACGGAGATGTTGCGCGAATACGACTTCTGTCGCGGGGTGCGTGGCAAGTACAGGCAGCGAGACGCTGGGAGCAGCAACGTAGTAATCCTTTCGCCCGACGTGACAGAGACATTTCCGGATTCTGCGTCGGTCAACAGGGCTTTGCGCGCTTTGATCGACACGTCCCGTGTCAGCGCGACCGCGTAGGGCCCAATACCGTGGCGAAAGTACTCGTCGGGGTGACGGGCGGCATCGCCGCGTACAAGGCGCCCGGCGTGATCCGGCGTCTCAAGGAAGCCGGCCACGAGGTGAGGGCCGCCGCCACCGAAGCCGCCTTCCGGTTTATCCCGGAGGAGACCCTCGCGATCGCTGCCGGCGACCACGTTCATACGGATGAGACCTGGTGGGAACGCACTGGCCGCGTCGAGCACGTCTCCCTCGCCCGGTGGGCTGACCTCGTCCTCGTCGCCCCGGCGACCGCCGACGCGATGGCCCGCGCGGCCGTAGGGCTCGGCGACGACCTGCTCTCCGCCACGATCCTTGCCGGGGCGCGGCGGG
>DASQVA010000037.1:0-5705 GCA_035641035.1 Rubrobacter sp.
GCGAAGAAGTGGTTGGTGGCCGAGCCGAGGTTCATCTCCCCCACCTTCTTCATCCCCAGCCGGTTAACGTAGAAGTTCTCGCTCCTCTCGGGATCGAGGATACGGTAGCAGGTGTGTATGTAGGTGAAAGCCATGCGTCTCCCCTTCTTCGTATCTTGAAAACCCGCGTACCAAAAGGGCGCCCGTTCGCGATCCGCGGGCGCCCCTCTGAGTTTGGATCAGCCGTCGTTGTGGTGGCAGTGACCGTTCGAGGACGGGGGCACGTCGAGCGCGGGGTTCTCGTCGAAGAAGCCCACAGGCTCGAGCTTGAAGCCGGCGTGCTGGACTGGCATTACCGGCCAGTCTTCGAGCCGCACAACGTGGTGGGCGCCGAGGGTGTACCAGACGACCACGTCCTCGCCCTCTAGCGGGCGGTCTTTCTCGGTGTAGGCGGGCAGGCCGTCCCCTGGGTTTTGGTTGGGGTAGGCACCGGCCGCGTGACGCTCTTCGGGCGTAAACTGGGTCGCCCAGAAGTGCTTCGTGGCGAAGCCGGCCCTATCGGCGATCGGGCTGTCTGGCTGGAAGAATGGGAGGACGTTGGTCTTCGGGATCAGACGGTAGGCGCACGGGTCTCCGACCTTGTTCGTGGTCTCCGTGCTCTCGATTCGCCAGTGGCGCGCCGATGTGGAGTCGACGGTCTGCCTCGCCTCGGACTCGCGCTCGATCAGCGTAGACTTGGAGAAGAACGCGTTGCCATGCGGGTTCTCGTCGCCCAGTGGGACCGCCTCAGTGTGCACCTCGTATATCTTGTTGTTCTGGCCGTCCACGTCGAGGTCGAGCCGGAAGTTCATAAAGTGCTGGTGGATCGGGGCGTACAGACCCTCACGGTTGAGGAGTTGGCCGTGCTTGGGGTTCACGTCCGGCCCGACTGCGCCGGTGGAGACGATGCCTGTGAGCTTGGCCTCAAATTCGACCGTGCCGTCCTGGTAGAGGTTCCAGTAGAAACCGTACTCGTAGTTCGCTACGGTTGCGATAAACGATATCACCAGCCGGCGAGAGCGCCTTACCTCGGCCGTGTCGGCCCGCATGTCGTAGTGCTTCCAGACGAGACCTGCGTCCTCCTCGTGCAGGCAGACGGCGTTCTTTATAACGACCGGGTCGCCCGCGCCGTTGACCATCACGGCGTCGAAGTAGCGGATCTCGCCGAGGCAGTCGCAGCCGAGCTCGAGCGAGTTGGCTAAAGCCCCTACATTGTACTCGCCAGCGTCGAAGGCGTTTTTGCGCCACTGACCCGGGCGCGGGTCGCCGTAAGGGACGACCATCTCAGAGAGAGAGGCGCGGTAGATTACGGGTCTCGTCTTCCGGCCATCGTCGTAGCCCAAAGTGTAAAGGACGAGCCCCTCGCGCGGGGTGAAGCCGATGCGGAAGCTCCACTTCTGCCAACGGATCTCGTGCCCGTCCACCTCGAAGCTTGTGCCCTCGGGCTGGGTGATCTCCAGCGGCTTCAGGTCCGCGCGCACCGGCCGCCCGTTCGGCTCGTAGGCCCCCGACTCCTGCGGGATGGGCACGACGCCGTGGTCCTCTACCCTGACGACCTCCATCGTGTTCAGGTCCACAATGGTCACGAGGTTGTCCACTGGGTGCGCGTAGGCGTTGTGGTCGCCCTCCACGTAGACCCAGGTCAGCGCGCGGGAGAGGCGCCGCCCCTCCTCATCGCCGTAGCTCCCGGCCGACCAAGGATCGACGAGCACGCGGTCCATGTCCTCGACGCCGCGATTGCGTAGGGCCTCCTGGAACTCTGGGCTCTCCTTACAGGCCGCCTCGCACTCGTCGAACTCCTCGAGCACTATAGGCGGCTGGATATCCGGGACGTGGGTCCATGAGGTGACCGCGCCCTGGATCAGTGAGATCACTGCCTCATACGTCGAGCCGTCGTTCCCGTCGAGGATGACCGCGAGGGCCTCGCGCTCGAAGGGATCACCCGCCTTATAGGCGAGCACCTCATCCTTCGGCGGCTCGTTGAGGGTGAGGCCGGCGAAGCGGTGCTTCGGCCCGAGCTCGCGTTTCTCGCGTACAATGCGTACCGCGGTTTGGACCTCGTCGAGCGAGAGGGGTGCCAGCGGGTGGTCGGCCACGGCGGCCGGCCTTTGGGATATGGCCACGGTCTACTCCTTTCCCGTCGTGGTTGTGTTCTTAAGTTTACGGCCCCACGGAGTCGACCGCATGGTCGCCCCGGCCGTCGTCGTCGAGGTCGGTGTCGGGTCGCTCCATGGTCTCCTCGTAGATGATCCGTCCGATCAGCGCGTACTGGTCCGGGCGCCTAGAGCGCAGGTAGAGCGCGAGGGCTATCCCGGCCAGGAAGACCCCCACGACGATCCAAGGGATCAGCTTAAAGAGCAGGGTCTCGGAAGCATCTCCCGCTGCGACGCCGAGGTTCAGGATCAGCAACACCACCACAACGGCCATCCCAAGGCCCCCGATCAGTGGGGCCAAGAACGTGCGGAACCAGTGACGCGCCTCGGGGTGGTTCTTACGGAAGTAGCCGATGACCGCGAAAGAGCACAGGGTTTGGACGATGAGGATCGCGAACGTTCCAAGGAGGGCCATCAACACGTAGAGGCCGAGATAAGGGTCCTGGCCGGTGGCCCAGAAGAGGCCCACTATCACTACGGTGATGGTGGTCTGGGTGAACGACGCTATGTAAGGCGACCCGTGCGTCGGGTGTGTGCGCCCAAGGTTCCGGTTGATAAAACCCTCGCGGCCGATCGCGTAGAGGTAGCGCGAAGCGCAGTTGTGGAAGGCCAGGCCGCAGGCGTATGAGCCGGTGATAATCAACCACTGGAAGAGCACTACAGCCCACCCGCCGACGAACTCGCGGGTTGGGCTGAAGAACAACGCGAACGGATTCTCCTGCGAGAGCGTGACCGACTGACTCAGGCCAGTGCCGGCAATTGCCATCCAGGATATAAACACGTAGAAGAGCCCAACCCCGATCACGGCGATGAACGTCGCCCGCGGGATGACCCTCTTCGGGTTACGCGACTCCTCGCCGTACATCGCGGTCGACTCGAATCCTACCCAAGACCAGAAGGCGAAGAAGAGGCCAAGCCCGGCGGCGGGGCCGGTAAAGGCGTTTACTGGGTTGACGGGGGACAGCGGTATTCCGTCCGGCCCACCCCCGGCGAACAACACCGCGATCGCCATCAGAGCCAGCATTCCTATCTCAGTTATTAGGACCACGGCGAGCACCTTCGCCGTGAAGTTGATGTCGAAATAGGCGAGGACGGCGTTCAGGACGATCATGAACACGGCAAAGACCTGCCATGGCACGTTGATACCGAGCTGGTCGTTAACGGTAGTCTGGGCGAATACGGAGAATATTCCTACCAGCGCGGCCTCGAACACGATGTAGGCCAGGGTGGCGAGAAGCCCCGACGCCATGCCTGTGACGCGACCCAGACCGTGAGAGATGTAACCGTAGAAGGCGCCCGCAGCCGTGATGTAGCGTGCCATGGCCACGTAGCCCACTGCGAATATGGTCAACACCACCGTCGCGAACAGGTAGCCGGCCGGCGCCCCGGTGCCGTTACCGAAACCGACAGCTACGGGGACGTTTCCGGTCATAGCGGTGATCGGCGCCGCCGTGGCGACCGCCATGAACACGACCCCGCCCAGGCCCACCGCGTTAGGCTTGAGGCGCTGGTACTCCTGCCCGTTCAGCCTCGTCGCGCTCCCCGTTCCCCCTACGGCTTCTTCCCTCTTTGCCACGGACGCCCCTTTCCTATACTGTAACCTTGGGCTTCGAGGATCGCTCGGGAAAGACCCGGAGCACCTGACTTCTCGCCATGGTTGCAAATATCGCAGAGCGCCAAACCGGGCCGCAAGCGTCGCCTGGCATTTTTCGCACATTGTCAGAAATTTGGGCTTTCGGGGCGTCCGGCGGCGTCTTCGGCGGGATGCTATCAGAGGAGGGCCGAGGCCTCACGCGCGGCGTTGACCACGAGTTCGATGAGCGCGCCCGACTCCCGGTCGAAGTGGCCCGCCGTCGTGGAGATGCCGATGGCGCCCTCGACCTTACCGTTCTCGCCCGAGATGGGGGCCGCTACGCAGCACAGGTTTTCGGAGAACTCCTCAACGTCGGTCGCGAAGCCTTGCCTCCGCATCCCAGCCAGGTGTGCCTGGAGTTGGCCGATATCCGTGATGGTCCGCGGCGTGAAGGCCTCGAGCCCGTAGCGATCAGCGTAGTCCTCGAACCCGCCCGGTCCTGAGCCGGCGATCAGGATCTTGCCCACGGCGAGCGCGTGCGAGGCCCCGCAGGATGCCTTGACCAGATCCACCGGGGGCTTTCTCGGCGGCGACTCGACCCGGGAAACCGTCACATCCCCGTTCGAGAGCATACCGAAGTAGGCGTGCCTGCTGGAGCGGGCCGCGAGTTCCCCGACGACGGGCTCCACCTTGGTGTCGACGTCGAGGTGGTGGGCCCGCGCGTGCAGCAGCGGGACTGTGGGGCCAAGCCTGTAGCCCTTGCGGAGGGCGATCTTCTCGACGTAGCCTTCTTCGAGGAGGATGTTGATCAGGCAGTAGCACGTCGAGAGGCTCACTCCGAGCTCCTTCGCGAGCGCCTTCGCGGTTATGCCGTCCTGGAGGCTGATAAGGTTCAGCATCGCGAAGACCCGCCGGGCAGTGTTGAACTTTGAACGGGCGTGCTCGTGATCTGTAGGGGGATCTAGGCGCCTCGCGGCACCACCAGCAGAAGCCAGCGGTTCCGTCACGGGATGCCTCCTTCGTTCAGCGGGGCCCGCATATCGTTCCACCCTGTACACTCGGGCGTCTTAGGCTCCGATTTTCCCACCGCCATCTCCTGCGAGGGCCTCATTAGTGTACCCTGTCATTTACTCTAATAGAGGACCAACCCTTGCATAATCTTGCTCCGGGTTTCGCGAGGATCTAGCCTATCCTCCGTCCGGAGGCCTCTCAGACGACAGGGTTCTTAGGCCAGCTCGACTTCGTTTCGGTATAGAAGAAGGAGAGCTGGATGCCCCCAAGTTCAAGGATTATATGCTCCCGCTCATCTTCAACCAGAGGCTCTCCGACGTCTTTGAGGCTATCCGTTACTCTTCCCATCCATGGAGCAGACGAGTCAAGATCACTATGTACATAAGAATCATTCGGGTGTGACTCACATTTATGCTCAGTCACGTACGCCTCCCGATCGTACGCTATGTGCGTATATCCAGCGGAATAGGATGTCCTTTGGCACTCGCAAGCAACGCCCGGTTTGTATGACCGCACCGTGGATATGGGTACTCTATATTTCTTTGATGATCTCATACGCCTTGGTTCTACTGACCATCAGGGACTCCTGGACAATCCTGCTCTATGCTCTCGCCAATTCTAACCGCTGGGCGCCGCCCTCGGTCATCAGAGCGCGGAAGGCTAACTCAGGTTTCTTTGTGTTTTGATACTCACACGCTAGCGTAGTACTGCCTCTATTCACTATGCGGCATACTCATGCACTACCCCTACAGTTTGTGGCCGGTCCTACCCACCGGCAGGTCGCAAAGCGCCACATAGCAGGCTCACGAACGCACTTATCCAAGGTGACGTATACGGCCTTCCGAGAGTTCCTGTTCTATGACGTTTGTGAATAGCCCCTTCTAGATGCATAGAACCCTCTGTGGGTGTCTGTGGCGAATCGCTCTGGCTCTTCCCTTCACTAGTCTTTT
>DASQVA010000038.1:0-30320 GCA_035641035.1 Rubrobacter sp.
GCGAAGAAGTGGTTGGTGGCCGAGCCGAGGTTCATCTCCCCCACCTTCTTCATCCCCAGCCGGTTAACGTAGAAGTTCTCGCTCCTCTCGGGATCGAGGATACGGTAGCAGGTGTGTATGTAGGTGAAAGCCATGCGTCTCTACTTCTCACTTTCTGGAATCTACCGTGCTCGCGGGGAGCCAGCGAGGGACGAGACCTTTCGACCCGTGGTGGCACTGGCCATTCGCCGCCGGCTTCACCCTCGACCCCCACTGCGGTCTGCGCACATCTCTCTACTCCTCGAACGCTCCCCGTTTTCAACGTTACTCCAGTAGCCGCACGAACGCAACGGGGCATGACGGGCGGCCCATTCTGTAGACTGCTCACGTGCAGGAAACGCAAAACTCTCCGCGCCAGAGGAGGCGAGATGCCAGCTATAAGCTGGGAAGATTTCGAGAAGGTGGACGTCCGGGTCGGAAGGGTGACCGGGGCCGATCCGTTCCCGGAGGCCCGCAAGCCCTCGATAAAACTAACCGTAGACTTCGGTCCGGAGGTCGGGAGGCGTCGGACGAGCGCCCAGTTGACGGCGCACTACGAGCCGGAGGGCCTCGTCGGCAGGCAGGTGGTCGCGGTAGTCAACTTCCCGCCCAAGAGGATCGCGGGCTTCAAAAGCGAGGTGCTCGTCCTCGGAGTCCCGGACGAGAACGGAGAAGTTGTGCTGATTTCCCCCGACCATGATGTCCCGCCGGGCGGCAGAATGTTCTGACACCCGTGTCTTAGCCTCTCAGGTGAACAAGTCGGCTCTTGATAGTCTCCAGAGTATCCCGCTTTGGGCATCTTTATTCGGCACCACAACAGGTAAGGTCGAGAGTCTGGCGATCGCGGGCGGAGAGTTCATCGGCACCCCGATCCGGCAACTCATATGCAGGATGCCGTACGCAGACTACGGAGAACTTTTTCTACGCACTCGGGTGAATAAGGGTGAGAGGAAGGCTTGGGGGCCTGGAACCGGGCCGGGACCCGGATCGAGCATAGACCATCGTTGCTGGGATCCGGGGCGCACGAGCCGCTACTTCGGCCGCGAGAGGCAAGCGCCGATGAGGGACAGGAAAGCTAGCGACGAGAACATGGTGCGTACCCCGTTCCAGAAGTTCCACGGGCCCTCGTACTCCGCCCTGACCTGCGCCAGGGCCGTGGGGCCCACCTCGCCCACGCGGGCGAGTTCCTCGTTCATCGGCACGTTCACCAACAACGTCACCATGAAGCCACCCCCAATGTAGAGTACGCAGGCCAGCGCCACCAGCACGAAGCGGCGCGAACGGTACGTCCGGGCGTGTAACGCGAGCGCCAAAAGGAGGGACAATAAGGCGCCGAAGAAGCTGAAGGCGAACATCCCGTTGCGCACCGTGGCGTTTATGGCCTGCATGGCGGCGACGTACCGCTCGTCGGACAGAAGCGCGAGTCCAAGGCTGACCGAGCAGGCGTAGGCGTAGAAAAAGCCACCTATCAGGCCAGTCGTTAAGGTCGCGGCTATCAAGGCTAAGAGCCGGGCGATCGATCCGACCGCCGTCTTGGGAAGTGCGTTGGGGGCTGCATTGGGGGCTGCGGTTGATCGTGACGCCATGGCGTACCTCCTGCCGTTACGGTAGCACCGTACCCATCGGTACGGCTTGCGCACTACCGTACCATGGGGTACCGTTGGGTGTCAAGACTGTTTGTGCGGAGCGCCGGAGGTGTGCGCGGTGGAAGACTTAGGTCCGTACGCGGCGGAAAAGTCCGGCAGCAGGAGGTCGAACGTAGAGCGCCGGGAGGAGATCTTGGGCGTCGCCCTCTCTGTGCTGACCGAGCGCGGATACCGGGGCGCGAGCACGCGCGAGATCGCCAGACGCGCGCACGCCTCCAAGGAGACGCTCTACGCCTGGTTCGGCGACAAGCACGGCCTCTTCGAGGAGCTGGTGAGGTGGCAGGCCGAGTGCATCGGTGCCGCGGTGGAACCGCGCCTCGAACCGGGCGCCGAAGAACCCTCGGAAGTCCTTCGCGCCTTTGCGGTCGAGTTGCAACGGCTGCTGCTGGGCGATCGCGCCGTGGTTATTAACCGAGCCGCCATCTCCGAGGCGCCATCTGACCCCTCCTTCGCCAAGGTCCTGTCCGCTCAGGGTAGGGGCAGCATCGTGCCGAAGTTGGTGCGATACCTCGAGGGCGAACGGGACCGAGGTCGTCTGGACTTCGAACAGGCGGAAACCGCCGTGGACGTCCTCATCGGCCTCGTGATCGGCGACCAACAGGTCAGAAGGCTGCTCGGGGTGTTACCGATGCCTGAGCCCGAGCAGATCGAAGCGCGCGCCGAGCGGGCGGTGGAGAGCTTCCTCGCGCTGTTCGGAAGGGACAACCCTACCTGCTAGCTTCCGAGGACACCCCTGACCCGAACTTCAGAGAACCGCCTCAAGGCGAAGTTCGCAGAACACAACACCCCTTCCACACACTCGGGTGAATAGAGAAGGCGTCTACAGGTCGTCGCGCAACAGGTGCTCGAACTGGCCCGAACCCACCAGCGCCCTCACCGTACCCATGCCTCCCACCGGTCGACGATCGACGAATACGTAAGGCGCCACCACCTCGTGGTGGGAGGCCTCCGAGAGCTTGGCGAGCACCCCTGGGTCCTCGGTCACGTCGACCACCTCGAACCGGTATCCGGAGCGTCCGAGGAAGCGCTTGGCGCGCCAACAGCGCAACGAGCGGCCGCGGGCGTAGAGCACTATTTGTCTCTGGTACACGTTGTCTGGCCTCCTAGCTGGTAACTCGTGACACAAGACAGGATCGCAAGCGAGGGGGCTCAGGCGCATCGCGCGAATGCACCATTTTTTGCTAATACATACTGCGTAGGCCGGCAACTTCCGAGAACCCTTATAAGAAAAGTCGGCAGACCTCTAGCACAGGAGATCTACAGGATGTACCAAGAAACCAGACCCTAGGCAGGTCCATGAAGAAGCGGCTGCTTCGAGCCTTGAACGTCCGGCCAAACAAAGCTCGTCCAGGAGTGCGGTAATGGCGTGACCAATCTTGAGCAGTTTCGGGAGGTTACTCCGGCGGGAAGGTTAACGTTGCAGGCCTCGTCAATGCTCAAGGTGCGGCTGGAGAACGACCAGATCCAGACCAAGCTCGGTCCGATGGGCACCTATCAGGACGACGTGCGCTTCGAGCACAAGGGCGGTGGCCCGAGCGCTTCTTCAAGAAAGCCGTGATCGGCAAGGGTGTCCAGCTCATGACCCTCATGGGGAGCGGTGACGTCTTTATCGCCAGGGACAAACAAGATCATGATCCTGAAGCTTGAGAACGAGCGGACGACCGTAGGGTGGGCCCTGATCCAACCCTCCGAAGGCCCGACCATCCCCGAGCACTCGCACGCTGGCGAGGGCAGCGGATGCGGGCGCGGCTCGTTCTTTGAGGACTAGCGGGTCAGCGGTAGGCCGCTATCCGACTACGAGGTTGACGAGTCGGCCAGGCACGTAGACGCTCTTGAGAAGCTTCCTACCATCAACATGGGGACGGACCTTCGTGCTCGCGAGCGCGAGCTCTCTGGCGGCCTCCTCCGAGATGTCCGCAGCGACCGTTACGCGGTCGCGCAGCTTGCCGTTGACCTGGACGACCAGCGTGATCTCGTCGGCTTGGATCAAGGCTTCGTCGTAGCCGGGCCACGCCTGCTCGTGCACCGAGTAGGTCTCGCCCAGAGAGCCCCACATCTCCTCGGCGTGGTGCGGCGTGAAAGGCGCGAGCACCAGGACAAAGGTCCGCAGTGCTTCTCCCCACTCGCCATCCTCGACCCTGCTTCTGACGGCGAGCAGGTAGTTGGTGTGCTCCATGAGCGCGGCGATGGCCGTGTTGAAGCGGAAGGCTTCAAGGTCGCCGGTGATCTTCTTGATAAGCCTGTTCGTCCGGCGTGAGAGCTCCGAGGGGTCGGCTTCACCACCCGAGGAGGCACCGCCCGTCGCAAGCGAGAGCGCGCGCCTCAGCCAGCGCGAGACACCCTCTATGCCTTTGCCATCCCAGGGGCCGCCCTCGTTCCACGGCCCGATGAACATGAGGAAGCACCGGAGCGCGTCGGAGCCGAATCGGTCCACGTACTCCTGCGGGTTGACCACGTTGCCGCGGCTCTTGCTCATCTTCTGCCCGTCAGGCCCGAGGATGGTCCCCTGGTTGCGCAGGCGGGTCATCGGCTCGTCGAAATTCACCAGCCCGAGGTCGCGCATGACCTTTGTGAAGAAGCGCGCGTAGAGCAGGTGCAGGATGGCGTGCTCGATGCCGCCGGTGTATTGGTCAACGGGGAGCCACTTCTCTCCCCGCTTGGGATCGAAGGGTCCCCCGTCGTAGTGCGGTGAGAGGTAGCGGTACCAGTACCACGAGGAGTCCATAAAGGTGTCCATCGTGTCCGTCTCGCGCGTGGCGGGGCCACCGCAGCGGGGACACTCGATGTTGTAGAAGTCCGGGTCGAGCTTCAAGGGTGATTCCCCGGTAGGCATGAACTCCGCGTCCTCGGGAAGCAGGACGGGGAGATCCTCCTCGGCGACGGGCACGGTGCCGCAGGAGTCGCAGAAGATTATGGGAATCGGTGTCCCCCAGTAGCGTTGGCGGCTGATGAGCCAGTCGCGAAGCCGGTACGTGACCGTCGCCTCGCCCACGCCGCGCTCCTCGAGCCAGGTCGTGACCTCCTCCTTGCCCTCGGTGCTCGGAGTGCCGTCGAACCCGTCGGAGTTGACCATCGTCCCCTCGCCAGGGTAAGCCTCCAAGAGATTGCCCCCGTCGTAATTCGGGGGCGCTATCACGGTCCTGATCTCGATGCCGTACTTCTTCGCGAACTCGAAGTCTCGCTCGTCGTGGGCCGGGACAGCCATGATCGCGCCGGTGCCGTAGCCCATGAGGACGTAGTCGGCGATGTAGACGGGGATCTCCTCTCCGTTGGCCGGGTTGAGCGCGTAAGCCCCCGTAAACACGCCGGTTTTCTCGCGGGTCACATCGGTACGGTCGATCTCACTCATCCTGCTGGCCCCCTCGACGTAGACGCGCACGTCATCGGCCTGCTCTAGGGTCGTTATCTTCTCGACGGCCGGGTGCTCGGGGCTCATCACGAAGAACGTCGCGCCGAAGAGCGTGTCGGGGCGGGTGGTGAAGACCTCGATGGGGCCGTAGCCCTCGATTTCGAACACGATCTCCGCACCCTCGGAACGTCCGATCCAGTTTCGTTGAAGCGTCTCGACCCGCTCGGGCCAGTCTATCTTCGAGAAGTCCAGGAGCTCCTCGGCGTAGTCCGTAATCTTGAAGAGCCACTGCGCCAGGTTCTTCTTTATAACCGGCGTCCCGCACCGCTCGCACCTGCGGTCCGGACCTATTACCTGCTCCCGTGCGAGCGTCGTGTTGTCCTTGGGGCACCAGTCGACGGGCGCCTCCTTTCGGTACGCCAGACCCTTCTCGAAGAACTTCACAAAGAACCACTGGTTCCAGCGGTAGTACTCCGGGTCGCAGGTCACAATCTCCGAGGAGAAGTCGAACATAGCGCCCATCTGCTTGAGCTGGTCGCGCATCCGCTCGATGTTCGAGAAGGTCCAGTCGCGGGGGTGAATCCCACGCTGGATCGCGGCGTTCTCGGCGGGCAGCCCGAAGGCATCGAAGCCTATCGGGAAGAACACCCGATAGCCGTTCATCCGCATGAAGCGCGCCCTGGTGTCCGAGGGCGTCATCGGGTACCAGTGCCCGACGTGCAGGTCCCCGCTCGGGTAAGGGAGCATCGTGAGCGCGTAGTGCTTGGGCTTACTCTCGTCCTCGTCGGTCCTGTACAGGCCGCTCTCGGCCCACCGCTCTTGCCAGCGATGCTCCAGGGCCGTCGGATGGTATGTTCTCCTCGACGTTGTCTCGCTCAAGAGAGACTCCTTTGATGTGTGATTTCGGATAATTGCGAAAAACGGAAAGCGGAAAGACGCGCGGGGCTCTATAGTCGAGAACCGGTGTTCCAGACCCTGTAGCCCTTTGCGCGCATGCACCTAATATAGCACCGGACAAGCCCGTTACGAAAGGAGAACGTCGCCCGGCGAGTACCCGGGCGGCGAATAGGGGTGGATCCGCGGGAGATCTACCCCACCGGACCGCCTGTGCCTCGCGGAGCCACTTGACCTTCGGGTTAATGCGGCGGGCGACGAGGTCCCGAACCAGAGAGATCCTGTACCCAAACACCGCTGCACCCGCCAGGTAGTAACCGAGGACCAACACGGCGTCCTCGAGCCCGCCGCCGGAGCGCCTCCAGGGGTGAGAGCCCCCGGAGGTGCCTCGGCGCGGCTCTCTGGCTGCCCCACTCGACGGTCTCGGACGCCGGAGAGGTCTGGCCTGTGACCTTCTCTACGACCCGATCGCCAAGGTTGATCCTTTTCCGGCCAGCTCCTGACCCTAATCATCGTTGACGTTGGCGACCGGAAGGGCCTCAAGGTTCTGCTCCGGATTTACCACGGCGGCGAGGTAGGCGAAGTAGATCAGGGTCAGCACCGCTGCCACACCGATGACAGGTACCCAGACCCTGGAACCTGCGAGCACGCTCAACGCGTTCATCTCTTCTCTCGCGGATCGTCTAGCCGATCATCCGCGGAAGGCTCTTAGCTCTAACGTGGGCGGGCCATATGCCGAAGGCGATGATCCGGGCCGGAAGGCTGCGCACGGGCCGCAGCTGCAAGAGCACTCTGACGGGCGTGGGGAGCGAAGGCGTTCCGCTCGGCCGCAGGGACGAGTAGATCACACGCCGCTGGGCGAAGGATTGGAGGGCCTGTATCGCGCGGGTCGGCAGCTCGCGCCGCAGCTGCACCGCCATCAGGTCGCGCGAACGCACCCGTCCGGCCGCGAGTGGTCTCACCAGCGTGTTCGCCGCCGTCACCGCGTCGGCTATAGCCAGGTTGATGCCCACTCCGCCCACCGGCGACATGGCGTGAGCGGCGTCGCCGATGCACAGAAGCCCCGGCCGGTGCCAGCGCCTCAGCCGGTCGGCCTGCACCGAGAGGAGCTTAACCTCGTCCCAGTCCTGCAACTCCTCGGTACGGTGTGCGAGCTCGGGCACCGCCTCGCCGACCGAACGCCGGAACGCTTCGATGCCGCTGGCGCGCACCCGCCGGTCGGCGCCCTTCGGGATGACGTACCCGATCTGCCAGTAGTCGCCCCGGTTTATGAAGGCCATGAAGCGTCCGTCGCCGGCGTACCCAAAGGTGTCCTGGGGGTCTCCCTCATGCCGGGAGAGCCTGAACCAGAGCACGTCGATGGGCGAAGAGGTTCGGACCATTCGAAGGCCAGCCTGGCCCCTGAAGGGTGAGGACCTGCCGTCGGCCGCGACCGTCAGGAGGGCCCGCGCCTCGCGGGGGCCCTCCTGCGTCGCGTAGCGCACGCCGCGCACCACCCCGTCCTCTAGGATCAACTCTTTCGCCTCGGCGCCCATCTCCAGGCGGAAGCTCGGATAGCGCTCCGCCTCTGTGATGATGAAGTTCAGGAAGTCCCACTGGGGCATAAAGGTGATGTAGGGGTGTCGGGTCTTGAGACGTCCGAGGTCGGCGACCGTCACGGTCCTCCCGGGCAGGCGGGCGTGGATCTCGCGCGCCTTGGTGTGTGGAAGGCGTAGAAGCCCGTCCGCGAGACCGAGCTCGTCCATGACCTCCATGCTCGACGGATGTAGGGTGTCCCCCCGGAAGTCTCGCAAGAAATCGGCGTGCTTCTCCAGTACTAGCACGTCAACGCCCTCCCGCGCGAGCATCAACCCGAGCATCGCTCCGGCCGGGCCGCAGCCGATAACGCAACACGTCGCGCGCTGGACCTCGCCGGTTCCACCAGCCCCGTACCGCGCTCCGGCTCGTTGCCGTTCGTCCCACTGGATGCCTGACGTCATGACGAAGCCTCCTTTCCCGCTTCTGCTAGGTGATCGCACTCATGTACATATCCACCATCTCCTCGAGTTTCTCTGCGCCGGGCGGCTGCGGCGGCCCTCCGGCGAGCAGGCCGTTTAGGACGGCGTAGGTGAGCAAGGGGCCTATGAACATGCGGGCTGCCGTCTCCCCATCCACGTCCGCGCGGACGACCCCCCGATCTCGGCCACGTTCTACGAACACGGCGAAGCTCCTCAGCGCCCGCTCTGGTACTGTGGCGCGGAAGAGTCCGCCCAACTGCGGGAACCTGTGCGTGTCGGCTATGGTCGTACGCAACAGGGAAAGGTAGTCCGGTTGCATCATGGTCGTGACGATCTTGCGCACGAGCTCAAGCAGATCCCGGCGCAACTCTTCTCGGTCGCCCGGCGACATCTCCTCGATGGACTCGAGCGCCCGGGTCTGAGGGTTCTCGATGGTGAGCCTTCGCATGACTTCCGTGAAGAGCTCCTCCTTGCTCGGGTAGTATGCGTAGAGCGTCCGCTTGGAGACCCTCGCCTCCGCGGCGATGGCGTCCGTGCTCGCCCCCGCGAACCCGTCCCGTAGAAACACCCGCCGCGCCCCGGACAGGATCTGATCGCGCTTCGCCCTAGCCCTCGGCCCTATATCCTCAGACGCCGCAACCATCAACCTATCCCTTGACTAAACTGAACAGTACCGTTTTATTGTGGATCGACGCACTCGATTTGTCAAGGGCGCTTTTTGTCGGTCGGTGATGTTAGACGAGGAGCAGGGTGAGGGTGGCCGCAGTCAAGGTGCACAGGAGGTTGGTCACCTCGTTGCCGACGCTGGGGTAGCGCGCCCCGATCAGGCTGTCCGCCACCGTTCCCAGGAAGGCCGCGATCGCCACGAGGAGCATCGCGCCCAGATCCCCCACTAAGCCCAGGGCGAGGCTCAGTGCGGCGGTGGCTGCGGCGGCGGTGGCGCCGGCTAGCGTGCCGGGCTGCGAGACCGCGCCGTCGGTGCCGGGCGGGACCTTCCCGAAGGTGGTGATGAGGCGCGGGGTGCGGCCGTAGATCTGCCCGACCTCGGACTCGGTGGTGTCGGCGAAGGCGGCGCCGAGGGAGGCAGCAAAGGCGGCGGTGAAGGATGGAGAGCCGGTCAGGGCGGCGAGGACGGCACAGAAGACGGGGACAGCGCAGTTGGCGAAAGCGTTCTTCGCCCCACGCCTGCCGCCGCGTTCCTGGGCGGTGCCGGCGCGCTGCTTGGTCCGGTAGCCGAGCCGGGTCAGGAGGGAGCCCCCGACCACGAAGAGGGCGAGGATGGTAAACCCCTGCGGGCCCAGGGAAGCGTAGATCAGGGTCCCGATGACGAAACCGCCCAGGGCGCCGCCCCGGCTCACCATTCCAAGGGCGTAGGCCAAGACGGCGAAGGCTGCGGTGATGAGCGGGGTGATGAGGAGTTGTGAGGCCATCGGTTCCCTAGAGGATCCTGAGTCGTTCGAGGAGTCGGTGGGCGTAGCGCTCGCATTCCTCGGGGACGGCGTGCAGCAGGGCCGGCTCCACCATGCCTGCCCGGACGCCGGAGCCGGTCAGGCGCTCGACGCCCTGATAGAGGAGGGATCCCGCGAGCGGGCTCGGCCGGTCGGGGACGGCGACGACCAGGCCGTAGAGGCGCGACGAGCCGGGGTCGCTGAGCGCGCCGACGGCGTCTATGGCGTCCGGGCGGTCCTGGCCTATGGCGAAGACGTGAAGGAGCGGGGCTTCGGGCTCTGTGAGGCTTTCGATCTCCCTGAGGCTCATCCAGTGCGCGGTGGCCTTCGTGAACCCGGCAGCCAGCGCGGCCTTGGAGAGGCCAGACCAAACGTCTCCTGCCACCCAGCGGGCTAGCTGGCTCTCGTAGTCCACGAGGATGCCTACCGTGGCTTGCGGCACGCCCCGGATGTTAGCAGAAGCCGCTAGCTAACCCTCCCCCGCCGCGCGCTTCTCGAGGCGGCGCTGAAAGACGTCTATCTCTTTTACGGTCTGGAGGTCACCGTTCTGGGTAGCGACCTCACGTCCCTTGGCGAACACTTCCCTCGCCTCGGCGTCCTCGCGGAGTTCGTAGTGGGTGCGGCCGAGCATCCGGTAGGCGACCGAGTAGTCCGGTTTGTTCTCGACGGCGCGACGGAGGTGATCGCGGGCCTCGGGGTAGCTTCCCTCCTTGAAGAGCTCGTTGCCGAGCGAGTAGAGGACCATAGGATTATTCGGGTCCCTCTCGAGCAACTTGCGGAACATCTCTGTGCGCGTGGCGTTCACGGGCCCTTTTTAGCACGCGGGCGGGCGATCTGTTAGATTCCCGCGACAACGCCACCAGGTTTCGCAGCCCTCAGTTCTGTCCTGCGGGGCCGGGGACGCCGGGTTGGAGTTCCGAAGGTCACTGCTTCCCATATTGGAAAGGCGGTCTATGGACACGGAGCGACTCTTGCGGGAACTCGCGCGTGGTCCGGCGCTGGAGCCTTTCGGAACCTTGATCGGACCGCTCCGAGAGCACGACCGGACGCGCCGCAGCGACCTGGTTTGGACCCTGAAGACGTACTTCGCGGCAGGCGCCAACGCTAGCGAGGCTGCCGATAGGCTCTTCCTGCACCGCAATAGCATGATCTACCGCCTGGAACGCGTCCAGAGGCTCACCGGTTTAGACTTGAAGGACCACAGGGCAGCGCTCGCGCTACAACTCGGACTGTTGGCTACGGAGAGAGGAGAGCAAGATGCAACTGAGCACCCGAAACCGCCTGCCGGGCACCATCGTCGACGTGGTGAAAGGTGAGGCGGCGGCCAAGGTTACCCTCCAGGTTGGGGACAACCACCTGGTGGCACTCATAACCCGGGAGAGCGCCGACGAGCTGGGGCTCGAATCGGGCAAGCCGGCGACAGCCCTAGTCAAAGCCACGGACGTCATGATCCTGACCGATGCAGGGGACGTAGCCTAGCCACCCGACAACCCCGGCTGGTCTACCCCGCGCTTTGTTCTGCCCCTTCGAGGTACGGATCTAATATTCGTCCGCGGTCATCCTCGCGGTCAGGACCTTGACGACCAGGATGACCGTGAAGGCGAAACCCAGCACCAGGACCGAGAGCGCGACGGCGGCGTCGAGGTTGCTCTGAAACTCAGCGAAGATGGCCAGTGGGATGGTCTGGGTTACGCCTTGGAAGCTGCCGGCGAAGACGATCGTGGCGCCGAACTCCCCCAGCGCGCGGGCCCAGGCCATCACCGCACCGGCTACCAGGGCGGGAAGGGCAAGCGGCACCGTGATCTTCGTAAAGACACCGATGCTGCCGGCCCCGTCAACCCTGGCCGCCTCTTCGACGTCGCGGCGCACCTGGGAGAAACCAACGGTCGCCTGGCGCACATAGAAGTGGGCGGCGACGAAGACCTCGGCGATCACGACCGCCGCCGTGGTGAAGGTGACCTGTACCCCGAACGCCTCCAGGTATTTCCCCGCAAGCCCGAACCTCCCGAACGTCAGGAGCAGGGCGATGCCCGCGGCGGAGGGTGGGAGGACCGCCGGTATGTCTATGAGGCTGTCTAGAAGGCGCTTTCCATGAAAGTTCTTGCGCGCCAAGACGTAGGCCGCTGGGGTGCCAACCGAGACGATTATCAGCATAGAGATAGAGGTTGTGCGGATGCTTAGGAGCAGGGCGTCTCTCGCCTCCGGGGTGGCCATGGCCCGCCACGAATTCTCGTTTACCGTCCAGAGCAACAGGCTGAGTATCGGTAGGCTTATAAAGCCTGCGAGCAGTGCGAGAGCGGTGACGGCCATCCCGGAAGCGAGCGTGTCGCCGCCCGCGAGAGTACTAGGGAGGAGGCCGCCTTTACCCGTCTTCTTCACACCGCCGGCTCTAATCCCCACTCCTCTAGCACCCTCTGGCCCTCCTCGCTCGTCACCAAACTCACCCAATCTCGGGCGAGATCGGGATTCTCGGCGTCCTCAAGAGCTGCTATCGGGTAGGTCGCGACGATGTTCAGGTCCGGCGGTATCTGAACCACTTTCGTCCGATTTCTTATGTCAGGCGTGTAGTCGCTGGCGTAGCCGAAGGTCGCGTCGGCGTCGCTGACGACCACCCGGTTGACCGCAGCCCGCACGTCGGCCTCCCTGGAAACCACGTTGGAGAGCACGTCTTGTTCGAAGCCGCTTCCGTACTCTGCGTTGGCCTTGCCCAGTATCTTCAGGGCGTAGTCGGCTGCCGGCACCCCATCCTCCGCCAAAACAAGCCTCACGTCAGGCTTCGCAACGTCGCGGAACCTTTCTATGTTCGCCGGGTTGGCTACGGGAACTATGATCACCTCACGATTCTTGACAAAAATCTTGGGCTTTCCGGCCACAAGGCCGTCTTTCGCGGCCTCGTCCATCTCGTCCTGGGCGGCGGAGGCGAAGACGTCCGCAGGTGCCCCCTGCTGAATCTGGGTTAACAGTGTCGAGCTCGATTCGAAGCTCGCGCGCACCTCAGTATCGGGGTTCTGCTCCTCGAAGATCTTCGTTAGCTCCCCGAAGGCGTCGGTGAGCGATGAGGCGGCCAGTACGGTCAGCGTGCTCTCCTGCCCCGCTTCGCGGACCCCAGCGTCACTCGAACCTACCCCGCAACCTGCTGGCCCCACTATCGCGAGGCACGGAACTAGTAACACCGCCACCAAAGTGCGGTAGCTACTGCGATGCGTACCGATGACTTCCCCTCTCTAGCCGCCAGCTTATCGCTAGCCTATGCTAGAGAAGGTCTCGGGCTGGGTCTTTATGCAAAGTGCACAAAACTGGCGGTTCGTCACGAAAGGCGCCTCTGTGGAAAGGGGTCTAACCCCGAATTTTTAGACGTAGGGATCGATCCTGCCAGCTTTCGCTATCCGCCGGTGAGCTTCGGCTACGGCGCGAACCTTCTTCAGGTATCAGTAGGCGTGGTTGTAACTGTAAAGGGCCCTTGTACCGATCAAGGGGAGCGTCGCCGCTTTGGAGGTAGCGGGTGGCAGCGGGTATGGTGTCTTCGGGGTCCATTCTGTTGACGACCCCGTCGCCTTTCCGTCGACCCTGGCGTTCTCCCGCCTCGAGGGCGGGAACTGCATCGGTCCCGTCGCGCCGGCGCTGGAGGGACCCATGTTCGCGCCGTGATCTGATTCGACTTTCCCTGCGGTGGCGAGTGTGTAGCAGTCCTCACCGGCCCCGCACTTTCGGTGGACTCTTTAGAAAGCTCTGTGTACTCCTTGCAGGGTATCGGCTCCACCGACCGGGCCGTTATCCGACCTCGCGCGATCTCCATATCGCAGCCCAAACTCACCTCGCGCTCCCGCCGGTGGCCGGCTTGGCCTCGAGCTTGTGTAGTCAGACATCCATTTGCGCCTTTTGCCGGCGCCTATGTGGGCTGTGGACTCGTCGAGCTTCATCTCGCATCGGCCACGATCTTCGCCCTCTCTCGCAACTCCAAGCCCGCTTTTAACCGTTCTGTTCTTGCGAGATCTGGCGAAGCGTGTTCCGGAGCATCTGCTCGACTTTCTTGTAGACGTTCAGGCTCCCTTACCCCCTAGAAGGATGCGCGCTGAGACGGGGATCATCAACTATCAGCGCGGCGCCCGCCGAATCGATCGACCCGTCCAGCACGGAGGCCAAACCTTCCAGGTGGTCGCCTTTGTAAGCGGCCCGCGTCCTCATCTCGTAGCCGGCCGTGGAGCTTAGGAAAGCTTCTTTTTGTGAGTTCAGCCTCCGCTCCAGGCTGAAGGGTTCCGCCCGCAACTCCTCAGCGCAATTCCCGGCGCCGTCGATCCGTGACTGGGCTTCCTCCAACTCGGCCCTACCGCGGAGAGTGCTCGCCTATCCCCCGTTCTAGCGCGGCGTCCTGCCCCCACCCGAACCTCCAGCCGAAGTACCCGCGAAGGTCCGGGCGAGGACGGCTAGGTCCTGTAATGGATCTCCGCTAGGCTCTGCGCCCTGGCAACGCCCGCGGGGAAGACCGGACCGGCAGAGACGCCAAGCCCGGGACCGATCAAAGCCTTAGCCCTCCTCTCGCAATCGTCCCCTCCAAGCGACGAACACGACGAGAAAACGAAGATGCCGTAAGTTTATACCTTCGCCATCCGGCTCGATACCATACGTCGAGAACTACAGCGGATTGCAGTGTGCTTGACCCACAACGTATGATATGTACATACGGTCCTGCCGAAGGGTCTACTCAATCATTCGTACATGCATGGCTTGTGTGGGTCAATATCAACGCAATACGCTGTAAAAAAGACAACCAGGCGCCAAGTATATAATTATATTGTAGGCGTAGTATCTTGTTATCGCCTAGGGTTTTGGGAGGTGAGGAGGGTGACGAGGGCTTCCAGCTGCTGTGATTCCTGGAAGCGGATCTCGATTTTCCCACCCTGGCGCGAGGATTTCACCCTGACCGGTAGTTCGAGCGCTTCGCGGATAAGACGGCAGGCTTCGTCGTACTGTCTCGGCGTGGCGCTCTTTTCCCGAGGCCTGGTCTTGCTGATGGCGTCGAGGTTGGAGAGTCGTTCGCGGACAAGCTCTTCGGTCTTTCTGACGGAGAGCCTCTCGGCTACTACCTTCTGCGCAACTTGGAGCATCTGCTCTTCGGTCTGCAGGCTCAGCAGCGCCCGGGCGTGCCCCTCCGAGAGCTTCTCCTCGCCCAGCAATGCCAGGATCCGCTCGGGCAAGTGCGTGAGACGCAATGTGTTCGTGACCGCGGCCCTGCTCTTTCCCAATCTGTGCGCGAGTTGCTCTTTGGTCAGGCCGAACCCGTCCATCAGGGCCTGATATGCAGCGGCGGTTTCGAGAGGACTGAGATTCTCTCGCTGCAGGTTCTCCACCAGGGCGAGCTCCACGGACTCATTCTCCCCAGCCTGCCGTATAAGGACCGGCACCCTATCCAGGCCGGCCTCCTTCGCGGCCCGCAGCCTTCTCTCCCCCGCTATAAGCTCGAAGCCGCTGGTCGTCGAACGCACCACTAGTGGCTGCAGGATCCCGACCTCCGTTATCGAGGCGGCGAGCTCCTTGATGCCCGCCTCTGGAAAGCTTCTTCGAGGCTGGCGCATGTTGGGGCGGATCGCCGACACTGGCAGCTCCTCGAACTGTAATCCTCCCACGCTCTCCCCAGTTGCTATCAGCGCGGAAAGGCCCCGACCGAGCCCCCTCCTACCCACGGCTCAGTACCTCGTCCGCTACGGACGCATAAGCTGCGGCCCCACTGCTCCTTGGCGCGTATAAGGCTATCGGCATCCCGAAACTCGGGGCTTCGCTCAACCGCACGTTTCTCGGGATTATCGTGCGAAACACGCTCTCGCCGAAGAAGGACCTAACCTCGTCGGCTACTTGATGGGCTAGGTTCGTGCGGGGATCGAACATCGTTAGGAGCACCCCGCCCACCCTCAGACGCGGGTTGAGCTCCTCCCTGACCATCCTGATGCTCTGCATTAGTTGGGTGAGTCCCTCCAGCGCGTAATACTCGCACTGTACAGGGATGAGAACTTCATCCGCGGCGGTCAACGCATTGAGCGTAAGGAGGTCTAGGGACGGTGGACAGTCGAGTAGCACCCTGTTGTAGGCCTTTGGCGGCAACTTCTCTATAGCCCGCCTCAGCTTGAACTCTCGGGCAAGAGTGGACACCAGCTCTACCTCCGCGCCGACCAGGTTGATCGTGGCGGGCGCCACGTCCATTCCTTCAACGTTGGTTTTCAGCGCGACGTCTTGCAGGGGTTTGCCCTCCAACAGGACGTCGTACATGCACCCGCTGGAATCGGGTGAGACGCCGAGACCGCTGGTGGCGTTGCCCTGTGGGTCCATATCAACCACAAGGAGCCGCTCGCCCGTGGCCGCGAGGTAAGCCGCCAGGTTGATCGCGGTGGTGCTCTTGCCCACACCGCCTTTCTGGTTCACTATTGCGACAACTGTTCCCACTACCAGCATCTTAACACGGCCGTTCGCGCTCTTGCTTAAGCGGCTCCTAGCGGCCTCTTGTTAGGCGTGCCCGGGCTGCGCGGGTATCGGGGATGGGTCTCGCGCACTTTCTCGATTATCACGAGCTGTCGCACCCTATGGGTGAAGTCTGGTACATATGAAACCTGTATGCGCTCCGAAATCTTGGCGCCTAGCATTGTCGCCGCTCTCTGCCCTTCGGCGAGTTCGGCTCGTTCCAGGTGGGCTTTCATTGAGATGGCGCAAGCCCCGACCTTTAATAATGGCACGCAATATTCAGCTATTACGGACAAGCGGGCGACCGCCCGCGTGGTCGCTACGTCGTACGTTCCGCGGTGGGCCGAAGTGTGCGCCAAATCTTCAACTCTTGCGTTGGCTATCAACGCCCGTCCTGGTGCCAAGATCTCAGCTGCCTTTTTAAGAAAGCGGCACTTCTTCCCGGTAGAGTCGATGAGTGTTGTCTTGATGTCGGGCTTTGCTATCAAGATCGGTATCCCTGGAAGTCCTCCTCCCGATCCTACGTCCGCTAACTGTCGGGCTCGATATAGGGGCTCGAACAGAAAGCAACTCAAGGAGTCTAGGATGTGGTGCAGAAGGATGCTGTTCTGGTCCTTTGTACCGATCACGTTCGACTGCTCATAGGACGCGAGCAAACTAGCGTAATCCGATAGCAACTCACGCTCGGTCGCACCAAGATTCAGGCCCCAGGCACTCATCTGCCTGTCGAGAAGCTCAGGATAATCCATCAGGTCGTTTCACGTGAAACGTAGCCGTTACACTGCCACGACAATAATTTGCTTGTACATATTTCTGGCGTATAGGATGGAGATTAGGGGCGTCTCGCCAGACTGTTTCACGTGAAACGACCGTGCTCTCACTACGAGACGGGTGATACTTTGACCCGGCGGTTGTCGCCGTTACCCTCACTATGCGTAGTGACCCTTGGGTTGTCCTGCAAGAAAAGGTGTACGACACGTCGCTCCGACGAGCTCATAGGTGGAAGCTCGACCGCTCGCTGCTCTCGAACGGCACGGCGGGCCGTTCTATGTGCCATGCCTTGAAGCGCCTCCACCCGGCGCTGTCTGTATCCCTCCGCGTCCAACACTACCCTCTTTACGAAGGGCCGCTCTTTGTACATAGCTACATTAACGAGATACTGCAGGGCATCGATAGTTTCGCCCTTCTGACCTATAAACAAGGCCGTGTTATCAGGAGTCACGTCCACAGCGATAAACCTTCCGGCATCGTACACGTCCAATCCTGCCTCAAAATCCATAGCCGCAAGGAACGCCGTCACCATAACCCTTACCTCGTCAATAAGCTCCCCCGGGGCATCAGTCACGTCTCCGGCTACAGGCTCCTCGCCAAGTTCTGAAAGATCCGCTGATGTTGACCTCTCCACCGCATCCGCGGACGGAGTCCCCACACCGGCACCGACCTCTGCGCCCGTCGACGAGGCGGTCGAAGGTACTACAGGACCCTCTTCCTGAGCGCCATAGAGCGGAGCGTCCTGCGCTTGCACGGCGATACGAGCATCCCTGGCCCCAATGCCAAGAAACCCAGTATTGCCCTCATCCAAAACCTTGAAACCTAGTTCATCCGCGCCAACCCCAAGCTCCTCGGCGGCTTTAGCCACAGCTTCCTCCACGGTGGAGGCGTGAAATTCTCTATCACTGGTCATCTCTTCTTCTTTCTACGCTTCCTCTTGGCAACTTTCGCAGCGTGGATTGCAGGATCTTGCCCGCCCTCCGGCGACTGCTGTCCGCCGAGGCTGCCTTTCTCACGCGCACCTTTCGCATCACTGGCCGACGTACCGCCCTTGCCAGAAACCGTCTTTTCGTCCCCAGTTCTCTTGCCAGGACCGTGGCTGTAAATGACGTAGTTCTGAACCAGTGTAACGAGGTTCGAAGTTATCCAATAGACAAAGAGGCCGGCAGGGAAATATAGAAGAAACGCCGTGAAGCCGATAGGAAGCAGCCGCATGAGCCATCGCTGTTGGGGCTCAACGTTCTTCGAGGTGATTTCAGTGGCGGCCAACATAGTGACCGCCGAGATAATAGGCAGCAGATAGGTTGGGTCCGCATGAGATAGATCCTGAAACCACAGGATGCCCCCGTCAGTAAAGCTCGGATACTGCGGAGCGCTGTGGCCAGGGGTGCCACCAAATTGGCGAATAACGTAAAAGATGCCGATGAATATGGGCATCTGAACGAGGATAGGCAGGCACCCACCCAAGGGGTTAACGCCCCGCTCCTGGTAAACCCTGGCCATCTCCTCCCGTTGCTTCTGAACGTTGTCGCGGTACTGCGCCCTAACCTTGTCCATCTCAGGCTTCAAGTCCTGCATCGCGCGCATGCTCTTTACTTGCTTCACGGTGAGTGGGAAAAGAAGACTACGCACTATCACGGTGAGCATCACGATGCTCAGCCACCAGGGCGCGCCTAGGGACTGGTGGAAGAAGAGCAGCGTCGCCCCGAGAATGTTGACTAGGGGGCTAAACAGGTTCTGAAAAAAGTCTGCTATCGCGTTGATCATGCAGTCTTCATCTTAGCGGGTCGAACCCTCCCCTGGCGAACGGGTGGCAGCGAAGTAACCTGAGGGCGCCCATGAGTATGCCCCGCACTACGCCGTATTTCTCTATAGCCTGGAGGGCGAACAGAGAGCAACTCGGTGTGTACCTGCAAGACGCCGGCAGCATGGGAGAGACGTACCGCCGGTAAACCCGGATCAACCAGATACTCGCTCTCCTAAACCCCACCGCTAGCTTCCCTTACACCTTCCGACGCTTATCTGAGCCGCCTATCTTGCCCAACGCCCTGAGAAACTCCTGACTGAGTTCCTCGAACGTCGCCCCCGCCGCACCTGGTTTCGCGGAAACCACTAGGTCGAAACTCCCTGGTATTCGCTCAATGGTCGAGTAAAACACCTCTTTGAGCCTCCGCCGGACAACGTTGCGCGTTACCGCGTTGCCCACCTTTTTGGATACGGAGAGTCCTAAACGTGGGATGCCGATCTCGTTGGGGAACGCGTGCAAAGAGAAAAGCCTGCCCCTGAAGGCAGTGCCCTGCCGGTAGGCCCTCTCGAACTCGGGGGAGTCAGTCAAGCGCGTGAGCTTGCTCCGCGCCACCGGTCAGACGGCCAAACGCTTGCGGCCACGACGCCGGCGGGCCGCAATAACGCGACGGCCACCAACTGAACTCATGCGGCTGCGGAAGCCGTGCGTCTTAGCCCTCTTGCGACGATTGGGCTGATAAGTGCGCTTCATGGAACAACTCCTCTACAGGCGCTTCGAAGTATCAAAACTGCTCGCGAGAGTATATCCGAAGCCACCAGTCCCATCCAGGCATTACCCGCACGAATGCCTTCTCTAAGACACCACTCCGAACAGCTTAGTTCTCAAAAAACTCTGCAAAGAGGTGTTTAGCGTAGGCTGGTGTCCATCGTTTGCAGGGACAGCCGTGGGGCGGATGCGCCCGAAATAGACACTCGAGGCCCCTAAAAAGACTATTCAACATCACTTATCCACAGGCTGTGGATAAAACTGTGAATAAGTATGTTAATTGCCTGCAAAAGCAATTTTTGCTTCCGCTAGCTATAGCGCTGTGATGAGGGGTGAGTTAAATTCCGACCTGGGGATGATGCGCGCACACAAGACACAGGGAGAGTCGGATCAGGCGGGCGTAGGCATTCGCATCGCTGTCTATCCGCGGGACGGCGACCCCGAGGTGACCGAGGTCGCCGCGGCCAGTCCGGGCTCCGCGACCCCGAAGTTCACCAGATTCGTGATGGATAAGGTCCAGGAGGCGGGAGGCCGGGTCCCGGAGGGCGCTGTTCGTGAAGTGGTAGAGAACCTCATACACGCGGATTATCGTGGCGTCGTGATCTCCATCCTCGACGACGGCAACCTCGTGCGCGTATCGGACAAGGGACCCGGAGTGGAGAACAAGCAAAGGGCGATGGAGTTCGGGTTCAGCGGCGCGGCGCCCGAGGCTCTTGATCAGATCCGGGGGGTCGGCGCGGGGCTCGGCATAGCCCGCGCGGCGGCCGAGAGAGCCGGCGGAACGGTCACCATTGAGGATAACCTGGGCGGTGGCACTGCGACGACCATCTGGGTCTCCGGCGAACGGCCGACCGGTTGGGAGGTGGATCCGCCGCGCAAGCCGCCTCTGAGAAGGTATCCAGACGGTGTGCCGCGGATGAACATCTCCGAGAGGCAACAGAAAGGTTTGCTGACGGTCCTCGAGTGTGGCGAGGTCGGTCCTTCGACCGTGGCCGACCTTTTGGAGATAAGTGTCAGCACAGCCTACCGGGATCTCTCCGTCCTAGAAGAGCACGGCCTCGTAATGGCCGACGACTCGGGCAAACGTCTTATCTCGCCGCTCGGCCGGGACCTGGTCGAGACCATCGTCAACACCTGGGTAAAGTAGACCGTGGCCGGAAGGGTAGAGCAGGTTTGGACCGAGGTTCTCGATCGTGCGTCCGAACAGATAGACGTCTCGTCGCTGCGCGTGTGGTTCGAAGGCATACGTCCCGTAGATCTGCAGGAGGACCGTCTGGAGATCTCGGTCCCCAACACCTTCGCCAAGGAGTACATTGAGAGTCGCTTCAGGCCGCTCCTCGAGGAGGTTTTGACCTCCGTGGTCGGAGGGGATACGTCTCTTGTGGTCAGCGTCGCCAGCCCCGGTGCGCACGCAGGCAACGGCGCGGCCGCGGAGGGCGCAGAGTCGGTCCTTAACGCGCGGACACCTAGGTCGTTCAAGACCAAGTACACGTTCGACACGTTCGTTATCGGGGCCGGCAACAGGTTCGCCCACGCCGCCACGCTGGCTGTGGCCGAGACCCCCGGCATCGTCTACAATCCGCTGTTCATCTACGGTGGCGTGGGGTTGGGCAAGACGCATCTCCTGCGGGCCGTGGGCCACTACGTTGAGGATCAAGACCCCAGTATGAAGATCCGGTACGTGACGTGTGAGCAGTTCACCAACGACTTTATAAACTCCATGAGGGACAACGCGCCACTGGAATTCCAGAAGCGCTACCGCGAGAACGACGTGCTTCTAGTAGACGATATCCAGTTCCTGGAGAACAAGGTCGAGACCCAGGAGGCGTTCTTCCATACCTTCAATGCGCTCTACGAGGAGAACAAGCAGATCGTCATAGCCTCCGACCGGCACCCCAAGTACATCCAAACGCTAGAGAACCGCCTCGTCAGCCGGTTCGAGTGGGGGCTGGTGACGGACATCCAGCCGCCCGATCTAGAGACCAGGATAGCGATCCTTCGCAAAAAGGCGATCATGGACCGCCTCCAGGTAGACGACGAAGTGCTGACGTTCATCGCGTCGAAGGTCTCGACGAACATCCGCGAGCTCGAGGGGGCCTTGGTGCGCATCCTGGCCTACGCCTCGCTCTACGGCCGTCAGGTCACCGTGGCCCTCGCCGAAGAGGTCCTCAGGGACATTCTGCCGGACCAAGCCTATCGCGAGATCCCCATAGAGCTCATCCAGCTAGAGGTATGCCGGTACTTCGGCGTTTCGAAGGCGGACCTCGTTGGCCAAAGCCGCTCCAAAGGATTCGCCTACCCCCGCCAGGTCGCCATGTACCTCTCCAGAGAGCTCACCGATGAATCTTTGCCCAAGATAGGGAAGGCCTTCGGCGGGCGGGATCACTCCACCGTCATGCACGCCACCGCGAAGATAGCTAACCTCATCAACAGCGACCGCGATGTCTTCTCCCAGATACACGAAATAACACAACAGGTCAAAAGCAAGAGATGATCTCAACCCCTTACCCCCAGGGTAGGGACATTGTAACACCGTCGGGAGCATTCAAGTCGTATTTTTTCCACAGCCTATACACAGGTAGGCGCCTACCTGTGTATAGGCGTCCGGACTCTATCCACAACTATCGATACTTATCCACAGCATTTGTGTATAAGTCATCTAAACTGTGGATAAGTCAGGATAGGTTTGGAGCTCGTCGGTGGCTCGAGAGCTGGTGCGGGAGTCAGGGTTGTGGACAAACCTGTGGATAAGAGGGATCAAAGCTGTGGATAAACTTGTGGATAGAATTGTAGATAACTCCTTCCTGTGGATAATTCGGAACTTATCCACAATTTGTCCACAGGAAACGGGCGGTTATCCACGATTCTATCCACAGACAGCGGGGCGATTATTCGGCTTGGATAAGGTACTTTTTTGCGGTTATCCACATACCCACAGGCCTTATTATTATTATTACTCTAATAGATATATGGTTTAGATAGTAATAATAGTGTGAGAAGGGAGGCTTATGAGGGCTATTTGCAACACTGAAACGTTTGGCAGGAAATTGCAGTTGGTCTCGCGCGGGGTGTCGGCTAGGTCCACCATTCAGTTGCTCGGAGGGATCCTTCTCGAGGCGCAGGGTGACGAACTGAAGTTGTCGGCGACGAACATGGAGATCTCGATCCAGACGTCATCGCCGGCGGAAGTCGAGGGGGAGGGGCGGGTGATCATACCGGCCCGCATCTTCAACGACATCGTCCGGTCATTGTCTGGCGGGAAGTTCACTTTGGAGCATGACGACTCGGAGGGGATGGTTAGACTCGCTGCGGGGGAGAACGAGTACCGTATCAGGACTTTCGCGGCCGACGACTACCCGCAACTTCCCAAATTCCCTGAAGAGGGGACCTTCAGCATGCCCGGGGAGTCGCTTGTGGAGACCGTAGAGAAGGTGTCGCGATCTTACTCGCGGGACGAGACCCGGCCGGTCTTGACGGGGATCCTAATTAGCTTCGAGGACTCGCGGGTGCGGATGGTGACCACCGACTCCTATCGCCTGAGCATAAAGGAGACGGAGCTGGCGACGGCTCCCTTCGACGGGCCGAAGGAGGCGATCATACCTGCGAGGGCGATGCAGGAGGTCTCCAGGATCTTCTCGGGGTCGGATGAGGAGAGCATAGAGGTGTCGCTCTCGGAGAATCAGGCGCTGTTCCGGATCGGGGACGTCGTATTCGGCACCCGGCTCATCGACGGTAACTTCCCGGAGTACAGGCGTCTACTGCCCAGCGACTTCGAGCGGAAGATCGCCGTATCACGGGAGAAGTTGATCGAGACCTTGCGGCGGGTCAACCTCTTCGCCGCCCGTCAGACGCCTCCGGTCCCAGTGAGCCTCTCGTTCTCGGAGGGGGCCGTGGAAGTGATCGTCAAAAACGGTGAGGTCGGCGACGCCCACGAGCGCCTAGAGGCCTCGAGCGAGGACGAGTTTGTAATCTCCTTCAACCCGAGCTACCTGCTGGATGGTGTCTCGGCGATAGACTCGGATGAGGTCGTCTTTAAGCTTAACGAGGCGCTCAAGCCCGGCCTCATCGTGCCCCAGTTGAACGGGGACGAGGGCGAGCCGGACTTTCTGTACCTGATCATGCCGATGCGGGACCCGTCTCGGAGTTAGGAACCACGACGGGCACCATGGAGATCGCGGCAGGCACAGCGCTCGGCCAGGCTCTCAAGGCGGCGGGCCTCGTCGGGAGTGGCGGCCAGGCGAAGGTCTTGATCCAGGCCGGAGAGATCACCGTCAATGGTGAGGTCGAGACGCGCCGCGGCCGCCGCTTGCGCGCCGGCGACGTAGTCGAGGTGGGGGACGAGCGGCTGGAGGTAATTTGACCGCCTACCTCCGCGCCCTCCGCCTGGTCAACTTCCGCAACTACGCCGATGACACCGTCCTGTTGACCCCTGGTTTGAACGTCGTAGTCGGCGACAACGCCCAGGGTAAGACGAACCTTCTTGAGGGCGTCTCCTTCGCCCTCACCGGCACATCGCCGCGCACCCCGAAGGAGAATGAGGTCGTCCGCTGGGAGGCGGACTTCGCCCGCACCGAGGCCCGCATAGGCCTCGACGGCTTCGATAGCTCCACCGACGAGCGCAAGGTGGCAATTGGCTACGCGCCCGGGCAGAAGAAGCGCATCACCGTGGACGGAGCGCCCGAGCCCTCCCTGAGGAACTACGCCGCAGGCGGCGCCGGGGCCCGAGTCGTAACGTTCTTCCCTGACGACATAAGGGTTGTGAAGGGCACACCCGCCGACCGCAGGGAGTTTCTCGACGCGCTGCTATCGTCCCTACGTCCGTCCTATGCCCGTGCCGCCGGCGAGTACGCCAAGGCCGTGCAACAGCGCAACCAGCTCCTCAGGCGCATCCGGGACGGGTTCTCTTCGGAACGGACGCTCGCGACGTGGGACCGCAAGGTCCTCGACTTAGGCAAAACAGTTCTTGAGGGGCGCGAGGCGGCGGTGCCGGTCCTGGAGGAACACTTCAAAGACTCTCTAAGGGCACTGTACAGCCCCGATAAGGCTGCCATCCGCTATACCTATAGTGTTACTCTCGAAGGCTACTCCGAGGCGCTCAGAAAGGCCCACAGTGCGGACGTCGAGCGCGGTACGACCTCGGTGGGGCCGCATCGGGACGACTTCGAGGTCTCTCTCGGTGGGGTCAACCTGACCACGTTCGGGTCGCAGGGGCAACAGCGGCTCGCAACGCTGGCGCTCAAGTTCGCGGCGAGGGACTTTGTGCGGGGGGTGGTGGGAGAGGACCCTATCCTCCTCTTTGACGACGTCATGAGCGAGCTTGATGAGCGACGGAGAGCGTTTCTTGCCGGATACTTTCTGGAGAGCACCCAGGCCATTATCACCACGACCAACCTCGACTACTTCGGCCCGGAGATCTTGCAAAGAACACGCCTTATACGCATATCTGGTGGTTCCGTTCTGGAGACCGCAACAGATGGTGCAAGAAACTAGGACAGTGGCTCAAAACCGGCTTATTTAAGCCGCAAACCGCGTGATACGGCATTGGGAAAGTGCGAGGAATGTGTTACAATCTTCGGGTGCAAAGTTACGAAAAGAAGAACGTCTCCGGCGAGGGTGCCGGTCTAGTCAAGAGGAGGGCCCGGTTCTTTGGCGGCTAACCCTATTTCCAAGAATACTAAGAGCGATTACGATGCTAGCTCGATCCAGGTACTGGAAGGGCTAGAGGCCGTTAAGCGACGGCCTGGGATGTACATAGGCTCGACGGGGCCGAGGGGTCTTCACCACCTCGTGTGGGAGATCGTAGACAACTCCATCGACGAGGCGCTCGCGGGGCACTGCTCAGAGATCCTGATAATCGTTCACCAAGACAACTCCGTCTCGGTGAGCGACGACGGGCGCGGGATGCCGGTCGGGGCGATGGCAAAGTACGGCAAGTCCGCCGCCGAGGTCATCATGACGACGCTGCACGCCGGCGGTAAGTTCGACGGCCAGGGCTACAAGGTTTCCGGCGGGCTGCACGGCGTCGGCGCTTCGGTGGTGAACGCGCTGTCGCAGTGGCTTGAGATCGAGATACGACGCGAGGGTCACGTCTGGAGCCAGCGCTACGAGCGCGGATTTCCCCAGGGTGCCCTCACGAGGGATCGCAAGCTCAAGAGGAGCGAGGGGACCGGTACGACCATCACGTTCATGCCCGACCCCGAGGTCTTCACGGAGACTATAGAGCTCTCGTTCGACACGCTGAGCCGGCGCTTCAGGGAGTCGGCGTTCTTGAACAAGAACCTCAAGATTCGGCTCGTGGATGAGCGTGAGGAGGGTCGGGATGTCTCGTACCAATACGAGGGCGGCATCCGGGACTTCGTGGAGCACATCAATGAGGCCAAGGACCCGGTGCACAAAACCGTCTTCTACTTGGAACGTGAGGACGAGGCGGGGGACGTCGAGGTCGCGATGCAGTGGAACAGCGGCTTCCAGGACTCCGTCTTCACGTTCGCCAACAACATCAACACGCACGAGGGCGGGGCACACCTCTCTGGCTTCCGGTCGGCGCTCTCGCGTACGATCAACGCTTACGCCCGTCAGAAGGGCCTCCTCAAGGAGAAAGAGGAGAACCTGACAGGTGATGACATCCGCGAGGGACTTGCCGCGGTCATCTCGGTGAAGCTTAGCGAGCCGCAGTTTGAGGGTCAGACCAAGACCAAGCTCGGCAACACTGAGGTCAAGGGATTAGTCGAGAGCGCCACGAACCGCTTTCTCGCGGAGTTTTTGGAGGAGCGGCCGAGCGAGGCGAAGGCGATCATAGGCAAGGCTTTGCAGGCCGCGCGGGCGCGGCAGGCGGCCCGCAAAGTGCGCGACACGATTCGCAAGGGTTATCTGGAGAGCTCGACGCTGCCGGGCAAGCTGGCGGATTGTTCTTCCAAGGACCCAGCGCGAAGCGAGATCTACATCGTCGAGGGCGACTCGGCTGGCGGGAGCGCCAAACAAGGGCGCGACAGGAATTTCCAGGCGATACTGCCGCTAAGGGGTAAGATTTTAAATGTCGAGAAGGCCAACATGAACAAGGTCCTCTCGAATGTAGAGATTCAGGCCATGATCTCCGCCATCGGCGCCGGCGTCGCTGACACGTTCACGTTAGAGAACGTCCGATACAACAAGATCGTCATTATGACCGACGCGGACGTGGACGGCAGCCACATAAGGACGCTCGTATTGACGTTTCTGTTCAGAAATATGTCCGAGCTGATCGAGGCAGGCTACGTGTACATCGCGCAGCCGCCCCTGTACAAGGTCACGCACCAGCGCAAGGACTACTACGTCTACAACGACCGCGAATTGCAGGAGACGCTCACGCGCCTCAACGCTAATGGCAACGCGAACATCGGCCGCTTCAAGGGCCTCGGGGAGATGAACCCGATCCAGCTTTGGGAGACAACGATGGACCCGAGCAACAGGACGCTTCTTCAGGTGACGGTCGAGTCGGCGGCCGTCGCAGACGAGCTGTTTACAGCGCTCATGGGCGACAAGGTGGAGCCGCGCAAACTCTTTATCGAGGCAAACGCGAGAGAGGTCAAGAACCTGGATGCCTAGCATCGAAGCCGCCCCAGCGGACGATGCGGGAGGGATACCTGAACATTCAAGGCGACATAATGAGGAAACAGCATGCTTGATACTTTCTCAGGGAACATACAGCCTCACTCCATAGAGGACGAAATAAAGGATTCGTTCCTCTCCTACGCGATGAGCGTGATCGTCTCCCGCGCCCTGCCGGACGTGCGAGACGGCCTGAAGCCGGTCCACCGCCGCGTCCTCTACGCGATGCACGATCTCGGCCTCCAGCCTAACCGCCCTTACCGCAAGAGCGCGACGGTTGTCGGCGAAGTCATTGGTAAGTACCACCCGCACGGCGACTCGGCGGTCTACGATACGCTTGCGAGGATGGCGCAGCCCTTCGCGCTGCGCGCCCCGCTCGTGGATGGCCAAGGCAACTTCGGGAGCGTGGACGGCGACCCACCGGCCGCCATGAGATACACTGAGGCGCGCCTCACGCGGATGGCGACGGAGATGCTGCGAGACATCAGCTCGGACACGGTTGACTTCGTCCCTAACTTCGACGAGAGCCAGCGCCAGCCTGTCGTGCTGCCGGCCCGTTATCCGAACCTACTAGTCAACGGCTCGGACGGCATCGCGGTCGGGATGGCGACGAGGATACCGCCGCACAATCTCGGCGAGGTAGTGGACGCGACGGTGGCGCTTATCGACGACCCCGAGATGGACGACGACGAGCTGGCCAAGCACATCAAGGGGCCCGACTTCCCGACCGGCGGGATCATCGTGGGCCTGCGCGGCATCCGCGACGCCATCCTGACCGGCCGCGGCTCGGTGAAAGTTCAGGCGAAGGCGCACACGGAGCAGCTCAAGGGCAACAGGACCCAGATCGTGGTGACGGAGATCCCGTACCAGGTTAACAAGAGCTACCTCCTGCAGAAAATCGCCGAGCTGGTCAAGGAGCGCAAGCTCGACGGCATCTCCGATTTGCGCGACGAGTCCGACCGAAACGGGATGCGCATAGTCATCGAGCTCAAGCGCGAGGCCGTGCCGAAGGTCGTCCTCAACAACCTTTACAAGCACACCCAGATGCAGCAGAGCTTCGGTGTCAACCTCGTCGCACTCGTTGACGGCGTGCCGAAGACGCTCTCCTACAGGCAGGTCCTCAGACACTACGTCGCACACCAGTTCGACGTTGTCACCCGCCGCACCCGGTACGAGCTCGAGAGGGCCAAGGCGCGGGCGCACATTCTGGAGGGGTTGTTGATCGCGCTTTCCAACCTCGACGAGGTCGTGGCGACCATCCGCCGCTCGCGCAGTGTCGAGACGGCTCGCAACAACCTGATGAAGGCGTTCAAGCTCTCCGAGCGCCAGGCGCAGGCGATCCTGGACCTCAGGTTGCAGCGGCTCACTGCGCTGGAGCGGCAGAAGGTAGAGCAGGAGCACAAGGACCTGCGTGAGAAGATCCAGTACCTGGAGAGCGTCCTTGCCGACGACGGCAAGGTGTACGGGATCATCAAGGAGGAGCTCGCCGAGGTCAGGACCGCCTACGCCGACGAGCGGCGGACGGCCATAACGGCCGAGGAGGGCGTGGACTTCGAGATAGAGGACCTTATAGCCGAGGAGGAGATGGTTATCTCCATTTCCAATGGCGGTTACCTCAAGAGCGTGCCCGTCAACACCTTCCGCAAGCAGGGCCGTGGCGGCGTGGGTGTGGCAGGAATGGAGCTTAAAGAGGGCGACTACATCGAGCACCTCTTTATTACCACGACGCATCACTACATGCTCTTCTTTACCAACTGGGGCAAGGTTTATCGCCTCAAGGTCCACCAGCTCCCGAGGATGGGCCGCACGGCGAAGGGGCGCCACATCGCCAACCTGCTGCCGTTCGCGCAAGGAGAGAGGATCCAGAGCGTCATCGCGACGAAGGAGTTCAACGAGGCGGAGTACCTGCTCTTCGCGACGAAGAATGGCATCGTCAAGAAGACGAACTTCCTTGAGTACAACACGCCGCTCAAGAGCGACGGGATCATCGCGGTCAACCTTGCGGATGACGACGAGTTGATCTCGGTGCGGCAGGTCTCCGAAGGCGCCGACGTAGTGATCGTCACCCGCAACGGGAAGGGCATCCGTTTCGCACAGAGCGACGCCCGCCCGATGGGCCGGGCGACCGGCGGCGTCAAGGGAATCACGCTCATCAAAGACGACGTCGTACTCAGCATGGATGCGGTCTCGGACGACGCGGCGGAAATGTTCATGATCACGGAGCGCGGCTTCGGCAAGCGTACCGCCCTCTCGCAGTACCGGGCGCAGGGACGCGGCGGGCAGGGGGTCATAGCGATGAAGACCGACGGCGAGCGCGGCAAGCTCGCCGGGGTGCGGGTCGTCCGTCCCGGGCTGCATGAGCTCATGATCATCTCGAACTTCGGGACCACGATCCGCATCGACGCCGACTCGGTCTCGCGCCAGGGCCGCGGCGCCCAAGGTGTGCGGGTAATGAACCTCCGCGCGGGCGACTCGGTTAGCGCCATTGCCAAGGTCGTCTCCAGCCGCTCCGCAAACGCCGACGGCGCGGTCGACGAGCTCTCGCTGGAGGAGATCACCGGGGAGGAGGTCATCAACGAGTCGGCCGCCGGGCTCCCCGAACCGAGCGAGAACGGCGACGGAGCAGTGTCCGGTGCATAACGACTGCGACGGGGTGGTCGAATGCACGGCCCTCGTTCTCGCGGAGAGCTGCACGGAGTTGGACGGTAGGCTGACGCTCTTCGGAGTACTCGATGAGATCATGCAGAGCGGCGAGGACGAGACCTCGTTCGTCGTCTATACCAAGTTCGAGGGCTGCGAGCACGCCTCGGACAAGGAATGCCAGGCGCGCATCCTCATCACCGACGAGGAGGGCGAGGTCCTGATGGAGTCGGCGGAGTACGCCGTCTACCTCGACGGGACGGAGGAGCCTGTGACGATAGTCGCGGCCTTCGACCTACCGCCCGATTTCGAGATCGGGGAGCAACTCCTTTGGGTAGAGGCCGTCCTGGACGACGAGACCCTCTCCCAGACCGTGGTAAGAATCCACGACCGCTACAGTGTATAAAAGATCAACAGAGTCCCGGGACTCCCGGGACTCTGTTCTACGTTAGGAAAACAACCCATGCCCGAAGATCTGGCAATATTCATTGACTGGGAGAACATCTACATCTCCACAGTCACGGAATACAAATCCAAGCCGAACGTCTCGGCGATCTTGGAGAAAGCTCGTGAGTACGGACGCATAGTCTCGGCTACCGCCTACGCGGACTGGACAGACGGTGACTTCCGCCAAGCCCCGCCGACGCTCTACTCGAACGGCATCTCGCCGCGCTACATCTCCGCCCGGTACTTCCCCGGGGGCAAGAGCCAGAAGCGCCGCACAAACTCCATAGACGTGATGCTCGCGGTGGAGTGCTCAGATTTTTTGCACAATCACCCGCAGGTGGACACCTACGTGCTCGTTACCGGGGACGGGGACTTTATCCCGCTCGTGAGCCTCTTGCGGAGCCAGGGTAAGAACGTCGTCGTAATCGGGGTCTCGGAGGCGACGTCGTACCACCTGATCGAGTCCGCCGACCACTTCGTCTCCTACGCCTCCCTCCTAGAGGAAGACCGCGCCGCGCGCACCCCAGACAGGCAGCCCAAGAAGAAGGCTGCCGACCCTTA
>DASQVA010000039.1:0-2789 GCA_035641035.1 Rubrobacter sp.
ATCCTTTGGACTCTTACTAACACCAACGTCAGCGCTATTCGTGTGAACATCCTATCGAATTCCAGGAAGTTGGCGACCCCTTACCAACAGCGCAAAGATGACGATGGCCTGCATCGCGGTCGGGCGCATCCCTTAGGGCAACCTCGCGCCGGCGAGGGTCCCGATTCCACCTCCGACCAGCACTGCTACGACGTCTATGGCGGTGCCTAGGCCAATGACGCGGCCAGTATAAGTCAGCTCCACAACGGGATGCTAGACCCTTGCCGCCGTGGTCCCGCGCGCCCCGATCCCCGGTAGTTCACATGCCTAACCCGTCAACATTTATGTTGGGACCGGTGACGCGGGAAGTACACCGGTGTTTCGGTTCCGGCCTCGCTGCCCGGTCGCACATCCACCGCGTCCTTCCTGAGCACTCCGCGCTCCCACGCGAGGTACGAGGGAGGCCGACAAAACTAGCACAAGTAGGATAACGGTCCCAACACCAAAAGAAGCGTTCTACAAGACGACCCCGACGAGGAGTCTCACCAACAACAGGTTGATCGCTACCCACACCCCAGCCACCGCCAGCATAGAGTTCTCCGCGCACGCTTATTACATCAAATTTACTAATTAAGTATGTTTTATCATTATTCCTTCTCCTGGGCGGTCAGGTTGCCACCGCGTACGACACGGTAGAGAGTCATGCGAGACCCTTGCGGTAGAACGAGGGCGTGGGCTCTGTATAATTACCGACCGTCATTGCGGGCTTCGCGGGAGTCGTCACTTGGACCTCTACGAGTATCAAGGCAAAGAGCTGCTAAGACATTACGACCTCGAGACACTGCCGGGCGTCGTGGCGGGGACGCCTGAGGAGGCCGGACGGGCGGCTGAGACGCTCGGGGGGACGGTCGCGATCAAGGCCCAGGTTCTCACCGGCGGGCGTGGTAAGGCAGGCGGCATCAAGGTGGTGAGTGGCCCCAGGGAGGCCGAGGAGGTCGCCGGCAAGATCCTCGGTATGGACATTCGGGGGCACACGGTGCGGCGCGTGTACGTGGAAGGCGGCGCGGAGATAGACCGTGAGTTCTACCTCTCGATCACAGTAGACAGATCCGCGAAACAGCCGCTGATTTTGTTCTCCACGGAGGGTGGCGTGGATATCGAAGAGGTCGCCGAGACCAAGCCCGAGGCCATCGTGCGGCTGCACGTGGACCCGCTCGTAGGTCTCCTCCCCTACCAGGTACGCGAGATCGTCTTCGCGGCCGGGCTGGAGGGAGATGCCGCGAAGGGTGTCGGAAGGACGCTTACTCACCTGTACGAGGCGTTCAAGGGTCTCGACGCGAGCCTGGTGGAGATCAACCCGCTCGTCCTCACGAAGGACGGGCGTGTCCTGACGCTCGACGCCAAGGTCACGGTAGACAATTCCAGTCTCTACCGTCACCAGGACATTGCCGGGCTGCACGACGTGGAGGCCGCCGACCCGCACGAGCAGCGGGCATTAGAGGTCGGTTTGCAGTACGTCAAGCTCGACGGTGATATCGGCATCCTTGGCAACGGCGCGGGGCTCGTGATGAGCACGCTCGACGTGGTGGCCCAGGCGGGCGGCGAGCCGGCCAACTTCTGCGACGTCGGCGGCGGGGCGGACGCGGAAGAGATCTCGATCGCCCTCGACATCGTGACCTCCAACGAGCAGGTAAGGAGCGTGCTGTTCAACATCTTCGGCGGCATAACGCGCGGCGACGAGGTGGCCCGGGGCCTCCTCGCGGCGATAGAGCGGACGGGGATAACCCTTCCCATAGTCGTCAGGCTCGACGGGACTAACGCCGAGGAGGGGCGCCGGATCCTCTCAGAGAACACCCCGCAGAACGTGCACACCGAGCAGACGATGCTCGACGCGGCCCGCAGGGCAGTAGAGCTCGCTAGTGACGGGGGGCGGTAGCGCATGGCGATACTCGTAGACGACGGGACGCGGCTCCTGGTGCAAGGCATAACAGGTAGGGAAGGCGCGTTCCACACCGGCAGAATGAAGGAGAGCAGCACGAACGTGGTCGCTGGGGTAACGCCCGGCAAGGGCGGTCAGGAGTACCAAGGCGTACCGGTTTTCAACACGGTCGAGGAGGCCACGCAGCAGACAGGGGCGAACGCGAGCGTCATCTTCGTCCCTCCGCCCTTCGCCGCCGACGCCATCTTCGAGTCGCTGGACGCAGGCATGAGCACCATCTGCTGCATAACGGAGGGCATACCGGTCCACGACATGATGCGGGTTACCGACTATCTGCGGATGAAGGATGCGACGCTCATCGGCCCGAACTGTCCAGGCGTACTCTCGCCGGAGAAGGCCAACGTCTCCATCATGCCACGCGACATCTTCACGCCTGGCAACGTCGGGGTGGTTAGTCGCAGTGGGACGCTCACGTACCAGATCGTCAACGAGCTCACCCAAAGGGGCATCGGCCAGACCACGGCCGTCGGGATTGGAGGAGACCCGATAATCGGGACGGACTTTATCGAGATCCTGAGCAAGTTCGAGGCCGACTCAGAGACCGCGTGCGCCGTCATGATCGGGGAGATCGGGGGCAACGCCGAGCAGCTCGCCGCCGAGTACGTCCGTTCGGAGATGCAAACCCCCGTCGTCGCCTACATCGCCGGCTTCACCGCCCCCGAGGGCAAGACGATGGGCCACGCCGGCGCGATAGTCTCGGGCGGAGAGAGCACCGCCGAAGCCAAGAGCGAGGCGTTGGGCGCGGCGGGCATCCGGGCGGCGACGAACCCCTCCGAGGTGGCGGAGTTGGTCGCCGAGGCGTTGGACGAGT
>DASQVA010000040.1:0-7642 GCA_035641035.1 Rubrobacter sp.
CCAGCATGACCTCTTTCCGATCCCTTTAGTAGCTGGCGCTCTGCGTCCGTTGCCCCTCCATGAGCACCTCTATGACCTCTGGGCGAGAAAACTCCGGCGGCGGGTACTCACCCTCGGAGAGCATCTCTCTCACCTTCGTCCCGGAGAAAAAGACGTGCGACGATGGGTCGTGTGGGCAGGTCTTGGAGGAGCCCATACCCCCGCACTCCGTACAGAAAAACGCGTGCTCGAAGAAGAGGGGTGTAATCCCAAGCTCCTCGGCCTCGAACTCATCGAAGATGTGTTGGGCGTCGTAGGTGCCGTAGTAGCTGCCCACGCCGGCGTGGTCACGGCCTACGATAAAGTGCGTGCAGCCGTAGTTCTTGCGGCAGACGGCGTGGAATATAGCCTCCCGCGGACCCGCATAGCGCATCGCCGCCGGGAAGACCGCGAGCATCGTGCGGTCCTCAGGGTAGTACCTGTCCAGGATCACCTCGTAGGACCTCATCCTAACGTCCGCCGGAATATCATCTGACTTGGTCTCGCCGACGAGCGGGTTGAGCAGGAGCCCGTCCACCGTCTCCAGGGCACTCTTCTGGATGTACTCGTGCGCCCGGTGGACGGGGTTTCTCGTCTGAAAGCCGACGACCCGCTTCCAGCCCTTCTCGGCGAACGCGGCCCGCAGCTCCGCCGGCGTGCGGTAGTAGCGCGGGAAACGACCGGGGTCCGCCTCTCGTAGCAGGTCTACCTCGCCGCCGAGCAGGACGTCGCCCTGCCGGTAGAGCGCGGCGACGCCGGGGTGGTCGGCGTCCGTGGTCCTGTATACCATCCTTGCCTCGAGCTCCTTGTCGTAGCGGTAGCGCTCCCTGAGGATCATCGTGGCGACCGGTTCCCCGGAGCCGTCTACCAGCGCCACCTCCGTGCCCTCCTCGAGCGCTCCGGCCCGTTCCTCGTCCACGGAGAGGGTGATGGGCATGCTCCAGGCCAGGCCGCTCCCCAGGCGCATGTCCTCCACGACGCTCTCGTAGTCCTCGCGTAGCATGAATCCCTCCAGGGGGCTGAAGACCCCCGTCGAGATCATCTGCAGGTCCGAGAGGGTCCGCGAACTCAAGGGCACCCTCGGCAATCCGGCCGCCTCCTCCGAACGCTCCCGGCGCTCCTCTTTGGGAACCACCCTGTCCACCAGCGTCCCCCCGTGTGGGGCTATTGCGCTCTCCGTCGATAGCATGATCTTCCTCTCATTGCCGTTGTCTTCCGGCTTTCCGATGACTCGAACCTGCCGTCTCACAGACGGAATGGCGTGGGCTGCGAGCTCGTAGTAGTAGGGCAGGCAGTGCTCGTAGGCCGCCTCCAGTTCCGGCGGCAGCTCAGGGTCCAGACGCTCGGCCGGTTTGATGCCCGTGCTTCTCTCGGCTTCCTCGTGCCAGCCCTCCCAGTTGTCCCAACTGCTGACCTCCCCCGACTCCCAAGAGAGAGAGCCCGAGCGAAAGGGCACCTCCAGGTGCTCACAGTAGGCGGCCAGCACGCCAGCCGGGTTCTCCGAGAACGTCATCGCGTCTACGACGGCCACGTCATCCCCAGCGTCCGTCGCGTACCTGAAGAGGCGGTAGAGGTCCTCGTATCCGGTCTCCTCCAGCGTGAAGTCAGGCCACATCTGGTACAGCGAGACCAGCACGTACTTCGGGTCCCGCACGATAAAGGTGTTGACGAATCGCGAGGCGAACTCCGGGTCCAACATCCCCTTGGCGTGGTAAGCCATGTCCTTGACGAATACGCGCCTCTCGCGGGGCCTCAGTACCTCATCCAGGACCCTCTTGTAGCCGTACTCGGCCTTCGGCTCGGTGTTCGCGAACCGGTCGCTGATGCGGTCCTCGCCGTAGTAGTAAGCGGCGGAGAACGGCTCGTGCAACACCTCGAAGTCATCCCTCTCCACAAAGACCCTCTCGAACGCCGTAGATATCGAGCGGGGCACCGCCCACAACGCAACGGGTTTGCTCTCTCTCACACGCGCCTTTCTCTCGTACTCCACCAGGGCAACCGTCCAGGCCCCCGGCAGCCACTCCACCGCGCCCTCGGTATGGGCCATAACATCCCAAGAGCTTACCGCGTGGTTAATAACCTATCTTGCCTACTAAATTAGTGGGCATCGGGCAACTGTAGACCAGCCCGATTTCGAGGTCAAGAGTTTCTACCGAAGTTTTTTCGTGTTCGATCAGATCGCTGGCTGATTACCTGCGGACCGCTGGCGGACTTTAGACCAGGAGACCCGGGCGCGCGCCTTGACGACCGTGCCAAGCGACGCTACAGTGCCGTAAGATAATTATGTTCATAAACAAAATTAAGATAAGGATTAGCCGGGGGTCGTTGCGGGAAGGCCGCGGGGGGGATGCCGAGGGAGGCGGGACGGGTTGTGCCCGTCCCAACGGTTGCGTAGGCGAGGGATGGTCGCCCGCGCATCATCGATTGCTTGCCTGGCTCAAGTCGGGGGTTGTGGGACTGTTGCTCTTATCGGTGGTCGTCTCCGTGATCCTCGGGTCCGGGATGGCTCTCTTCGTCACGATGGTTGTTGCGTGGTCGCTCTTCCCGGTTCTGGTGGCTTCTAGAAACGTGCTTGACGCCGGCTGCGCCTTTATGTTGATCTCGGTCGGCATTCTCGTGGTGGTGGGCGTTGCCCAGCACGGGCCCGGCTATCTCATACCGTGAGATAAGGGTCAAGGCCTCTAGTCCGGCCGCACGACCAGCACGGGACAGTGGGCGTGGCGCACGACGGAGTCGGCGACGCTGCCCATGAGCGCTCGCCTTATCCCGCCAAGTCCCCGACTGCCTATAACTATCAGGCCCGCGCCGATGTCCTCGGCGAGGTGAACTATCGCCTCGTCCCGCCGTTCGCCCATCTTTAAGTGGGCGATCGCGACCGTGCCGCCGGCCTCCTCGATCTTCCTCACCTGTTCGTCGAGTAGATTCTGGGCCTCCTTCCTTAGATCCCTACGTCCTGCTTCCGTTTCGGTGTAACTCTCGTAGACGCTGGAGGGAAAGGAACGTCCGACCGCGACGACATGGAGCCCTGAGCCGGTGGCCTCGGCGAGCTCGACTGCCGTATGTGCGGCCGCCTCCGCGTGCGGCGAACCATCGGTGGCCAACAAGATCCTGGACTGGAAGATGCTCACGTTGTCACTCCTTCGCTCCTTTTCGGAGGGTCAGCGTCTACCCTAGCGTAACCGTGAGTATTTCGGGAAACAAGGGCGTTTCGGGTCACGGTACTCTGCCGGGCCCTCGCGAAACTTCGTTCTTGCGAGGTCCGCACAAGCATCTGTCTTCTAAGGCAACACAGCAAATAGGCCGGCGCGGATTCCCATTCGTACGCCAGACTCCGTGTGCTTGTGGTGCATATCGTCGCCGTACCGCGATGAGCAGGGAGAGGAGCTCGGCAAGATGGGCGAGTATGAGCTCGATCCCCGGGTCAAAGCCCACTACTCGGGAGGCACCGAGCGCGACCGCATGCTCGGTGGAGGGGAGGGGAGGCTCGAATACTAGCGGACGTGGCAACTGCTCGCTGGCCACTTGCCTTCAGGTCCCGCTACGGTCGTGGACGTCAGTGGAGAAGCAGGCGTCTACGCGTTGTGCCGTTGGCCGCAGAAGGCTGCTCGGTTCTCCTGATCGATCCCGGTTTCTGGCGCGTCGAGCAGGCGATCGAGGACTCGTCTGTCCAACGGTAGGCGCCGCTGGCAGACGTGGAGGTAGGAGACATGTGCAGGCTACCCAGGGAACGTGCGAGTGCGGATGCAATTCTGCTGCTCGGGCCTTTCTACCACCACACGGAGCGGTACGGTCGCAGGCTGGCGCTATGAGAGGCTCGCCGCGTGGCCCGACCAGGAGACACGGTGTTGGCCGCGGCTATCTCGCGCTTCGCCTCTACGTTGGACGGGCTCGCGCGAATTCTTCGCAGAGAGCGAGTTCGAAGTTATCGCTGAGCGTGACGTGGGCCGAAGGACAGCAATGTAACCTACAGTGGCGGCCCGGGTTGTTTACGATTGCCTACCTTCATCTCCTCCAAGAGAGGTACAGGAGGAGACGACCGCAGCAGGTCTTACGCCGTCGGGCGGCGATCCGAGAATTCGCGAACTCACGGGACCGCTGCAAAGGAGAACTTTGTAGGGTGGGCCGGGCTAGAGGATAGTCAGGTGACCTCTCTCAGCCGGCCGGTTTCCACCTCATAGACAAACCCGCGCACGGCGTCCTTATGCGGGATGAAAGGGCTTGCCTGGATGCGGGCCATCGACTGGCGGACGTCCCCTTCGAGGTCCGAGAAGGATTCCATGGGGAAATGCGGCTTAATGCCCGCCTCCTCATGGATCTGCTGCTTCAACTCGTCGTCGGTAAAGGTCAGCATCCCGCAATCGGTGTGGTGAACGAGGATGATCTCGCGCGTGCCCAGCAGACGCTGCGAGATGGCAAGGGAGCGTACCTCGTCGTCCGTCACCACGCCGCCGGCGTTCTGGATCACGTGCGCGTCGCCCTCCTGGAGGCCGAGCATTCCGTAGACGTTGAGCCGGGCGTCCATGCAGGCTACCACGGCCACGCCCTTGGCCGGGGGCAGCGGGAGGTCGCCCTTGTCAAAGGCCTGGGCATACGCCTCGTTGTTCCTCAGCAACTCGTCCGTGACGCTCATGCGTCGCTCCTCCCTGCGTCGTGGGTCATTTCGTTACCCGATGTCTGGCCACCGCTAGCTCAACCCATGTTGGCCTTGAGGGCGTCGGCCAGGTGGTAGACGGGTGTCAGTTTAGCGGGGTTCTCGCGCTCCATATACTCGACGAACTCCTCCTCCGAGGCGAAGAGCATCTTGGGGTTGCTCTCCTTCTCTTCGCCTAAAGTGGAGCGCTCGCGGCCTTCGTAGTCGTGACCGGGATAGACTAGCAGTTCGTCGGGGAGGGCGCGGTAGGTGTGGTAGAGGGTGTGGTACTGGCGGACAGCGTTTCCGTTCGGCAGGTCCGTCCTGCCGCACGAGCCGATAAGGAGTGCATCGGCGGTCAGTACGCGGCCTGGCAGCATGACGCTCACGAGGTCTTTGGCGTGGCCCGGTGTGTGCAAGAACTTTATAGAGAAGACTCCGAGGTGTAGGCGGTCGCCGTCCTCGACCCTCGCGTCGACGCAGGTCGCTGGGGCCTTCTCGTGCATGACGATCCTGGCGGTGGTCTTGGCTTTTAGCTCCCGTGCTCCAGAGACGTGATCGGCGTGGGTGTGGGTGTCCACCACGTAGACGGGCTTGAGGCCGTACTCGAAGACGTAGTCGAGGATAGGCTCGACCATCTCTACCTCAGGGTCCACTATCGCGGCGGTTCGGGAGTCGGGGTCGGCGACGACGTAGCCGAGGCATCCGCGCTCGACGCGGAACTGCTCGAAGAGGTAGTCCTGCACTATACCTTTCACGGACGCTCCTCCTATCCGGCACCGGTCTCGTCCCTAGAGCACCTCGATCAGGTGCCCGACGACGCCGTCGTAGAGGTATCCTAGATCATTTCACTGCGCCTCGTCCGGTTGGAGGTTGCCCGCTTCGTCCCTGGCACTTAACTTGTGTTCGCCGGGCCGCGTGTTCCAAAGGAAGCTTCACCGCGCCCACGCTCTCGACAGGTGCGTGACGGAGATGCAAGCGCTCCGCCACCGTCCTCCATCCACTCCGAACTCGACGCCGACTATGGCGTCAGCACCGGACCAGTGCCGGCCGCAGACTGGGTGCCTCCCGCGTGCCAGTCGGGCCGACCAGGGGAGCTCTAGTTCGCTCTTGATCCCCTACGAGGTCAGGGGCCCGCGGTCCCCGCGAAACGTCCACTGGTGAGCACATAGTCCTCGATGTTCCACGGCGAGTACGGCGGCCGTTTGTCCACGTAGAGGCGCCCGACCCCCTTCACGCTCGCTACCGCGGCTCACTCCGGCATCAGCGCCCGAACAAGGAACCCTGATCCTGGGGCAACGTCTCGCCGTTCATGGCGTAGACCAGCAGCGCGTCGTGCATCGCCTTCTTCACCCCACGCAGGCGTCACATTCTGACCTCGCGGATTTCTCGGCCATCACGTCGTGGGCTGAAGCTCTGATCCCGGCACCTTGCAATGCCTCCCGCAGTGGCGCGCCGGTCCTCTCCGCCACACCGATGGCACCTAGCCTCCAGGGTGATCCCGGAGCCTCCCTGCCGCTCCGCGCGAACGTGCGCCCGTTGCCCGCGCACTCCAGCGCGCAGGTAACGGTGCCCACCGGCAGGCGTAGGAGGTCGTCGTAACCGAGTTCCAGGGGCACTTTACGCCAGGCACAGATGCACAGTCGCCAGCACGCGGCGCCGCCGACACGGGAGGTGGAGGGCGCGGCTCTGGCTGAAGAAACGGACGCTGGGAGTCAGGTAGCCGGCCTCGGCCAGCTCCTCCCAGCGGGTCTCGGCGTTGTAGCCGTGCTCCCCATCGGGGAAGATGAAGGTCCCGAACTTGCGGCAGCAGCGCTTTGATTACGGGGGTGCGGCGTCGGCTCTTACGGTACGCTCCGCGGTCGGAGAGCACTCCCGGCGTCGCGGCGGGTGACCCTACATAAAACTCGGCCCCCTGGTGCTGCGCGCGGTCAGGTTCGCGGGAGAGCAGGCTCCCGCGAACCTGAAGTGGTGTCATGGGTAGAGGCTTACGCGCTCTCTCTGACGACCCTCCACTTATCGAGGGCCTCGCGGCGGGGGGCCAGGTATTTCTCCGGAGTGTTGACGCCCTGGAGGAAAGAGAGGGCTTGCTGCGCTAGCAGCCCACCTTCGGGGCCGTACTCTCTCCACGCGTTGTCCCGCTCGCCGGGGTCGCGGGTGAGGTCGTAGAGTTCCGGTTCGTCGTCCGGGCCGCCCAGGATCAAGGAGCGGTCCGGCGTGGTAACCGTGACCGGCATGTAGTCGGCGATCCTGCGCGCCTTGGAGTCTATAGCGGTGACGATCTCGCCCTGTGCCAGGTACAGCGGCCAGGAGCTCACGACGAAGGGCCGGTGCTCGTCCCTGGTTCCCGCCAGGACGCCGCCGAACGAGTCGCCCGTCATGGTCGTCGGTAGACCTCCGAGCCCCGCGAGCTCCAGGATCGTCGGTGCCAGATCCGGGGCGGTCGTCATTGCGGAACGCCTGCCGGGCTCGAATCCCGGCCCACGGACCATCAAGGGCACGTTCGTGAGCTCCTTGTACAGCGGGGAACGCTCGACGGTCAACAGCCACGACTCGGTGAGCCAGTCGGGCACCAACGAGTCCTGGGTGACCGAGGCCTCCGGCTCGTGGACCCACTCAGCCTTGCCAAAGTAGTCGTGCTCGCCGAAGTAGAAGCCGTGGTCAGAGGTGAAAAAGACCAGCGTGTTCTCCCTGAGGCCCAACGCGTCCAGCTTCGCCAGCAGGCGCCCGATCCAGAAGTCCACCATCGTCACCTCGCCGCAGTAGGTGGCGTGGCCGAGGTCCACATCGTCCCGGTGGAGGCCGGCCTGCTTGTAGTTCCCGTAGGCCGGATAGATCTGCTCTCCTGCGTAACCTTCCCTGTAGGCGGCGGTGTAGTAGTCCGGCGCGTCCCACGGCTCGTGCGGGTCCCAGGTGTCCACGTAGAGAAAGAACTGCTCGTCGTGGTGGCGCTCCAGCCACCGCTCGGCCTGCGTCATCGTGCGTGCTACCAGC
>DASQVA010000041.1:0-17571 GCA_035641035.1 Rubrobacter sp.
GCGAAGCCGGCACTGCATGCCCTGGAGGTCAACAAGGGTTTCTTCGACGAGCGGGGCGTGAAGGTGGGGGATCGCGTGAGGCTGCCGGAGTAGTGTTTCGCGGGGTCCGTACCCGGTAGCGCTAGCCGGCGAGGTGTAGCACGAGGCAGCGCGAGGACGAAGAGCCCGACAAAGAATGGCGCGCCGAAGGCGAACGCGAAGCCCACCCCAGGCCGAGCAAGGGACCTCTGCTGCGCACGTTCTTCTCCAGCGCCCCTTCCGCGCGGTGGCTGACGCGGTCCACCGGAGATTTCTTCAGTGGTGGGTCCCTATTCCACCACGCCAGCACGCAGGAGCTCCGCGACCCGGAAGGGGTCCGATGCTACAACAGAGGCGGCGTAGAGCTCCATAGCCCCGATGTCCGAGGTACGGTTCGCGGGATCTCCGCGATCCACCAGGTGCACGATGGTCGGGAACCGCGACCAGTCCTCCTCCGTCGCTGCGAGCGGTGGCATGTAGAAAGCGACGTTGAACGCCCGGACGCCGAGGACGTCCACGTAGCCCTGGAGCAGCGCTCCGACGACCCGGTGTAGGGCCTCATCCTCCGGACCACGCCCGACTACGACCAGCTCTTTCTCCTTGACCGGCGTCAGACTTGCGAAAGCACGCGCACCTTCGAGGGGGATGCTCAGGCCAAAGACGTCGTGCACCCGGTAGAGGTCGGCGAAGTAGTCGGAGCGGTGGTCGGCGGCATACGCTGCTGCGGCGCGGCGGAGGCGCTCGATCTTCGGGTAGTGCATGCCGCGGGTCGCGGTAACTTGGGCGTGACCGTGGATAATCGAGCCGCCGGCCCGCCAGAGGCAGTTCCACATCAGGAAAGGATAGCGGGCTTGGGGGTCAGCTTCGAGCGCCTTGCGGCACCACTGGAGCCCGATGGTGACGTAGTCTGAGACCTTCTCGGGCGTGAGGTGGAGGGGGTTGTGGTCGTCGAAGACGACTACGCCGTGGAAGCCGTCGTACTTGGCGATGTTGGAGGCGGTTGTGGCGTGCTTTCCGCGCACCCTCCCGAAGACGTCGGCCGGCGTTCCCTCCTCGGGGCGGCAAAACGGATCACCCTCGGTCGCGGCTATCTCGCGGTCGAGGTCCACGCTCACACCGGTGTCGAGCGGCCGGGAGGCGCGCAGCTCGTTGAAGAGCGTGCCTTCGAGGGTCACGCGGTTCGTCACCTTCACGATGCGCTGGGCGGTGACGGCGTCCACAGAGCCGAAGGACTTCTCGATCCAAGGGCGCATCGCCTCCGGTGGGTCGAGGCGGCCGGTCGTGGCGGAGACGTCGAGGATGCGCCCCGCGATGATGCGATCCCCAGCGGGAAGGCCCTCGGTTAGGGCCGGGAGGTTCGTTACCTTGCGCTCCGGCGGCTTCGAGAACCGGCTCACGCGGGCGGCCCGGCGGTCGTCTCTAGTCGTTGGTAGAAGGCTTCGCGGTCGATCATGCGCTCGACGTGGCCCTCGACGCGCAGCTTGAGAGCTGAAATCTCGTGCGCGAACCGCACGCACTCCCTCCAGTCCTTGCCGTCCAAGCGGGCGACCAAGAGCGCCGACCAGAAGGCGTCCCTAGCGCCGGTGACGCTCTCCACACGCACCTTTGGCAACGGACCCAACCGCTCGACCCTGTCGTCCTCGGAGACGGTGACGGTACCGCCGCTCCTCGTGATGACGACGACCTCTGCTCCGAGGTCGTGGAAGGCCTCGAGGCAGGCTGCCTCGAGATCGTCGTCGTTCATGTTCGGGTCGAAGAGACGCCGGGCATCCTCGAGCGACGGCTTGATGATGGTGACGTAGGGGAGGACCTCGGCGAGCACCTCCCAGGCCTCCTCCCTGTCGGGCCACACGCGCGGGTCGTAGTTAGGGTCCAGCGAGACGACCTTGCCGAGCCTGTGACCGAGTCTCATGGCCCGCCGCACGGCGAGCCGCTGGGGGTCGCGCGAAAGGGCGAAGGCCGAGGTGTGGACAGCACGGGCGCGCTCTACCAGCTCATCGGGCACCTCGCGGATGCTAAGTAGGGCGTCGGCGCCGCGATTGACCTGGAAGTCAGGGACGCCGACGGTCCTGGTGATAAAGGAGCTCGTAGTGGCCGCCTCTGGGGTGCGGTGCAGCCCCTCGGTCGAGACGCCGTGGCGCCCTAGTTGCTCCTCTAGAAACTCACCGAAGTAGTCCGTCCCGACCTTCGCGACCGCGGCCGAGCGGCCCCCAAGCTTGGCGACATAGACGGCCACGTTCGCGGGTTGTCCGCCGAGGAAACGGGAAAACCGGACAGCTGTCCGAAGCGAGATCGCGAAGTCGTGGGAGATGAAGTCCACGACGGCCTCTCCGACTGCGAGCACGTCGAGCCCGAAGTACAGCCTGTCGAGCGTCTCCATGGAGACGCCCTCCTCCGAGGTCGGGTCCGTGAAGTACTGGGGTATACCGAGTCGTAGAGACGGGCTCGGAAAATCGTGCGCCGGCGTCTTCGTGGTGGGCATCCGGTTCCGGCCCGCTATGCACTCGAGGTACCCTTCTGCGGTGCGTTCCCACGTGTACTTCGCGAGGACGCGCCCGTAGCCGGCCTCGGCGTAGCTGCGCCAGCGGTCGGGGTTGGCGGCCAGAGAGTAGAGTCCCGCTGCGACCTCTTCGGGGTCGCTCGGGTCTACCAGGATGCCGTACTCCTCTTCGCCCTCACGCAGGGACTCGCTGGGGCCGCCGTTCTTGGTGACGACGGCGGGGAGACCCGCGGCCATCGCTTCGAGGGGGGCGAGGCCGAAGGGCTCGTAGTTGGCGGTCAGGGCGAAGACCGAGCGGCGGGCCGCGAGGTGGCGGTAGGCGGCGGCGAGACGCCGCTGGCCTCGCAGAGAAAACATGGAGACTATGCCGCGCATCCTGGCGCGTTCGATGGTCTCCATGATCCCGTCGAGCACCGCCCGCTCGTCCTCGTCGGCGTCGCGGTAGTCCTCAAGCGGGTTCTCCAGATTGCCCGTAACCATCACGAGGTTCGCGCTCTCGCGCAGCGTCGGGCTGCTGGCGAAGGCCTCGACCAGCCCACGGTGGTTCTTTTTCGGGTCGAGGCGGCTCGAGGCGACCACGCACGGCAACCCCAGCCGCCCCGGGTCGAGATCGCGCTCCAGGCAGGCCCGCACGCGGTCGTGGGTGGCCTCCTCGTCTTCGGCACGGGAGGATTTGTCGAAGATGTGCATGGCGACGCCGGGGGGCGCGGCGGCGAAGCGGGAGCCGTCGGTCGGGTCAACAGCCCCGCGATAGGCGTTGTGAGTGTACTGGTTGTAGCGCTCCTGGGAGGTACTGGTGATGTTGAAGACGGAGTGGTTCATCGCCAGCCTCTCGGCGACGATGCGTTTGGAGAAGTGGTAGCGTCGGTCTATCTCGGCGGCGTCGCGGCGCCTTACGCCCATCTTGTCCATCTTCTGCGCACCTAAAGAGTGGGCAGTGAAGCTAAACGGGATGCCGGTCCGCTCCCCGATCAGAACCCCGCACAGCCCCCCATCGCCGTAGTGGGCAGTGAGGGCGTCGGGCAGCGAGCCTTCGCGCTCGTAGCGCTCTAGCAGGCGCGGCACGAATTCGGTGCCGAGGTAAGGCCAGAGCTCCTCCTTGGGCAGGAAGGTATCCGGGCCGCACGGGACACGAACGATGCGGACGTTCGGGGCGTCGGGGTAGTAGTCGGTGCCTGCCGAGAACTCCGGCCAATCCGGGTCCACGATGCGGCGGGTGACGATGTCCACGCGGTGGCCAAGGTTACCCATCGCGAGCGCCAGCTCCTTGACGTAGACGAGCTGGCCGCCAAAGTCCGGGTGGGCGGTCCAGTACGAGTCGTCCCTGTCGAAGTTGCCCTGAGGGTTTATGAAGGCTACGTGCATCTTCCGTTCCTCTCTTTTGGTACTGCGGGGGACGGTCCGTTTACCCTGCCTCCCAACCTTGCAGGCGCGGCAGCGTGTCGGGTCGTCTGATGAACTCCGGGATGGGCAATGCGGTATCCCCGCGCCGGTGGCCTTGCGAGATCTCCTCGTACAGCTGGAGGTAGCCTTCGGCCGTGCGGCGCCAACTGTAGACCCGTTGGGCGCGCTCGCGGCCCCGGTCGGCGTAGGCTTGCCAAGTATTCTCCTCGGAGAGCAGGTGCAGGAGTTGGGCGGCGATGTCTGTGGGGTCGTGGGGGTCTGCCAGGAGACCCGCTTGGCCTTCGTCGGTGATCTCGCGTGGCCCGCCGTTCTGTGTGGCCACCACGGGCAAACCGACGGCCATCGCCTCGACCACGGTAAGGCCGAAGGGCTCGTATTCGGCGGGCAGGCAGAATACGCCCCCCGAATCCGCGCCCCAGCGGTACAACGCGGCGAGTGCAACCTGTCCGGAGAGGTTGAAGGCTGAGACGCAACCCCAGAGGTCCGAGCGTTCTATCTCGGAGACAACGTCTTGCAGCACCACTTTTTGCTCCTCGGTGGCATCGCCGGCGTCTCGCAGCGGCTCGTCGAGACCGCGGGTGATAAGGAGTAAGTTGGCCCGCTCCCTGAGCTCGGGACTGTGTGCGAACGCGCGTACGAGCGCCAGGTGGTTCTTCTTGGGGTCGAGCCGGCTCCACGCTATGACGGCCGGCAAGTTCCGTCTGTGGGGGGTGATATCCCTCTCGTGCGCAGACAGGATCCTGGCCCGCACCTCGTCCTCACACGGGCTCCGGGCCTCTGGGTCGAAGATTTTTAGGTCCACGCCGGGCGGGATCACGGCGAAGCGATCGTCTCTTTCAGGGCCGGCGAGATCCCGGTAGGCGGGGTGGTCGTATTGCTCGCGGCGCTCCGTAGCGCTGTTGCTAACGATGGCCGCCGAGCGTGCCAGCGCAGTTCTTTCCGCCTGGATCCTGGCCCCGAAGTTGTAGCGGGCGTCGGCCGTAGAGAGCTCTTCCGAGCCCTCCAGCAAGAGGTCCAGCTTCCACGCCCCCAGCGAATGGCCGGTGAAGGTGAACGGGATCCCGGACTTCTCCTCGAGCAGCGCTGCGCAGAGCCCGCCGTCCGCGTAGTGGCCGGTCCAGAGCCCTGGCCAGTAGCCCCCATACCACCGCGCCACCCCCTCGACCCACTCGCCTAGGTGGGGCCAGAGTTCCTCCTTGGGGAGGAACCCGTCGGGACCGCAGGGGATGCGGACGATGCTGAGGTTCGGATGGCCCGGGTAGGCGTCGGTCTCGGCGGAGAACTCCGGCCAGTCGGAGTCCACGATGCGGCGGGTGAGGATGTCCACCTTGTGTCCCAACTGTTCCAGAGTGCGGGCCACCTCCCTCACATAGACGAGCTGGCCACCGAAGTCCGGGTGGGAGGCTAGGTAGCTGTTGTTGGGATCGAAATTTCCTTGCGGGTTTACGAAGGCAACGTGCATCCGGGCTTCCTCTCTGGCGGCGCTACGGACCGGTTCTTCGGCCCTTCTTACCGTCTTCGGCGGCTTTCTCGGGTAGTCGAGCGTAGATGATCTCGCGGTCGATCTCTGAGGGTAGGGGACCCTTGGTCTGGAGCTTCTGCTCGACGACCTCTCGGGCGAAGAGCACCGAGCGCTCGGCCGGGTTGCCGTCGAGGGTGGCGGTCAGAAAACCGGCCCAGAATGCGTCACCGGCGCCGGTCGCGTCCACGACCTCGACGGGGCGGGTGGGGACGTGGGCGGAGATCTTGCCTCCCTCCGAGATCAGGTTCCCATCCTCGCCCATCGTGAAGACCACCGTCTCGGCCCCTAGGTCGTGGAACATCTCAACGTACTCTTCGGGCTCGTGGTTCGGGCCGAAGACCCGCCTAGCGTCGTCGGCCGAGGGCTTGGTCACGTTGACGTGGCGGTAGGCCTCGCGAATAACCTTCTGGGCCTCCTTGTAGTCCGGCCAGACCCGCCTGCTATAGTTCGGGTCGAGCGAGACGAGCTTGCCCATCTCGCGGGCCTGACGGAACGCCCCTATGACGGCCGAGCGGCATGGCTCGCGTGAGAGCGCGAAGGTCGAGGCATGGACCACGCTGGTGCGCGCGATGGCCTCCTCAGAGACCTCCTCGGGCCTCAGCAAGTAGTCCCCGCTGCGAAATTCCTCGAAGTCCGGGGTGGCGACTGTGGAAGAGACGAAGATGACGGTGGTGTGGGTGCGGTGGTCCATGAGCAGGTAATCCGTCACGACGCCGTGGCGCTGAAGCTCGCTCTTCAAGAACTTCCCGAACGCCCCGATGCCGGTCTTGGCGATCACCGCCGACATGCCCCCGAGCTTGGAGACGTAGACCGCGATGTTGGCCGGAGAGCCCCCCAAATACCGCCGGAAGGTAGTCGCGTTGCTCAGCGTGTCAGTCTTCTCATCGGAGATAAAGTCCACCACCATCTCGCCGATGGTGAGGACGTCAAGGGTTTCTTTTCCCGGCACCATATGACGTCCAGTCTAATTAACCGAACGATTTCGCGCCGGCCCTTGCTGGTGTGGTCCGGGCCGCATGGCGAGAGGATTCCTCATCGAGTTGTCCACCCCCGCGGGCCCGTGCAGAGCTTCGGTCGGGACGCGGTGACTCGGAACCTCTGCCCGGCGTATCTCGCGACCGTCGGCGCTCCCTTCGTCCGCGAGATAATCGGGTGAGGCTATCTCCTCCCGCCAGGCGGCAGTGCTCCCGGCCGCCGGGAGCGCGAAGTTCTCGGGCATCCGGTGTGGCGGGTTCGATGTGTCCTCGCGAATCTCGGGAAGGTGGCCCGCGAAAGACCCGGCGCGGCACCGTGGAGGTCCTGAACCTCTGTTGGGCGGGGGCGGTCATGCGGCAAAAAACCCCGGCAGTTGGCTGTCGGCCGTGCAACGAAGGTCCTCGTGCGCTAGGCTCGCGTCGGGACGAGGGACGACGATCGCCGCGAGACGGAGGGACGCTATGACCAACGAGGGACTGAAGGTTTGGTTCGAGTAGATGTTCCCCTGGGAGATCTCGGCGGCGATGCCCGAGGCGCCGCTCTGCTACCTGCCACTCGGGACGCTCGAGTGGCACGGTGAACACGCCGCCGTCGAACTCGACGCGCCCAAGGCACACGCCGTTAGTGTCTTGGCGGCCGGCGACTGGATCTGCCGGACGGCGGCTACCTGACCGACGGCATCGAGAACGGGGAGCGCTACCACGTGCCGGGCAACATGTTCTGGCTGCGTCCTAAGACCTTCCACAACCTGCTGTTCGATGTCTACGAGGCGATGCGGCGTCGGGGGTTCCGGGTGATCGTCGTCCTCAGCGGGCACTGGTCCATAGAGCATAATGTCGCGGCGATCCGGGCGACCGGGGAGGAGTTTCGAAGGGCGCACCCGACGACGGGATGGCTCCTCCTGACGAATCAAGAGGTCGTGCCCGACCGGCACTACCCGGTGGAGCACACGGCCGGCGGCGAGACGTCGCTTCTGCTGGCGATCCACCCCAACCTCATCGCCTCGACAAGACGTTTGAGTCTGACCGCTCGCTGCTCTCTTACTACGCCGATAAACCAGGACACTGGGACGGCGCAGCGAGAGCCCGCACAAGTACATCGGCGTCAACCCAGCGGTTGCGGACTTATCGAACGATCCAGAAGGCGCGACGGTCGAGCGTGGGCCGGGCGTTACTCGAGACCATCGTCGAGCGCGTGGCGGCCCGGGCACGCACGGTCCTGGCAGAGACCACCAGCGGCGATCAATAGGGCCCGTCAACGAGTCCGAGCGCGTCTGACGGGCACGGCTCTTTTCCGACACAAAGGGATGGTTGGACCACCTTTCCCTGCTTGGGTGTACAGTGCCCGTATGCGCGACGGACGACCCGCAACCCCCGTAGGGGATGATAAGAGCATCCCTCACGCTTCCCGGCCTGGCCAGCACACGGTTCTCAGGGCATCGTCGCGGACGCGGCGCGTCGGGGATGTGGCGTGAGGAGAAAGGCTCCAGCGAATGGAACATCGCACGGCGCAGGCCGTCCTGAACCGTCGCGCTTTCGGGTCGTGCTGGTCGTGTTGGGCATCTTGCTCCTCGCGGCCAACCTGCGTCCGGCCCTTACCTCAGTGGCGCCGCTGATCGGTCAGATCCGGACGGACGCAGGTCTGTCCAACGGAGTGGCAGGCCTCCTCACCACGCTGCCGCTCCTAGCGTTCGGCGTGCTCTCGCCGGTTGCGCCGCGTCTGGCCCGGCGGTTCGGCCTGGAGCGCGTGCTGCTTGTGAGCCTGCTCGTGCTCGCGGCCGGCATCCTACTGCGCTCGGCGGGTGCGGTGGCTGCGCTTTTCCTGGGCTCGGCAGCTCTGGGGGCGGCTATCGCGGTCGGCAACGTGCTAATACCGGGTTTAATCAAGCGCGACTTCCCCGAACGCGCCGGCCTCATGACGAGCCTCTACTCGACCGCCCTGGCTATAAGCGCCACCCTGGCTGCCGGCGTGAGCTTCCCGCTCGCGCAACAGGCTGGCATCGGCTGGCGAGGATCTCTCACCCTGTGGGCCGTCCCCGCGCTCGTGGCAGCCCTCGCATGGGTCCCCCTCCTCAGGAACACCCGTCCAGGCAGCGACTCCATCCAAACCCCCAGCCGAGTCGGCGGCCTTTGGACGTCGGTGCTCGCCTGGCAGGTGACGCTGTTTATGGGGTTACAGTCGCTGGCGTACTATGTGACGCTGACGTGGCTGCCGGAGATTCTGCGGGAGGGAGGGGTGAGTGCGGGCAGGGCGGGCTGGATGCTCGCGCTCGCGCAGGCGGTGGCGATCGTGTCGATGTTTTTGGCGCCGGTGATCGCTGGCAGACGGCCCTCACAGCACGGCGTCGTCGTGGTCTCCGCGGCCCTAAACGGCGCCGGCATCCTTGGCCTATTGTTCGCCCCCCACACCGCTGGCGTACTCTGGATCGTGCTCCTTGGGCTCGGGCAGGGGGCGTGCTTCAGCCTGGCGTTGACTTTCTTCGCGCTACGCGCTTCGGACCCCGAGCATTCCGCGGCTCTCTCGGGCATGGCCCAGTCCGTCGGCTACCTGTTCGCCGCGTTCGGGCCCTCCCTCTTTGGTCTCCTGCGAGATGCGACACACGGGTGGACGGTCCCGCTGGCGCTGCTGTTCGCCATCGTGGTTGGAATTTTGATCTCCGGACTCGGCGCTGCCCGCGACGCCCACGTCGGCCAACCCACTTCGCAAGGTTCATAGGGATAACGAGGGACAGGGACGGTCGGCTGGAAGAGGGGAGCGTCTTGCGGGCCCTCCGACGCGGTCGAGTCCTGGAAGGAGTCTGACTGCAGATGGGTGTCGGTAGTGCTCAGGCGCGCGAGGAACGAGATAGTCGCCGAGGGCTCCAATGCCGGATCCGGACGTGGGAGATGCCTGTTGGGGCGGTACAATCTTCTGCAGATGCGGTGCGCGAGGAGTCGGTTGCGAACAGGAGTCCTTTGATTGGATCACAGAGGTAGATCCAGGTGGACGTCGCGTGCCTCGAAGCGTCCGACGCGGAGTGCCTCCCGCTCGGCACGAGCACGGGTGACGTTGCGGTAGAGGATCGGGCGCGCGAGGTCGGGCGGCTGCGCATGGTGGGGGCGTAGTTGGGGGCAGGGGCCCGCACCCTACCGGGGGACCGGCGGCTAACCGGCGGCTTCGCCGGGACGGGGGTGCTGCTCGTCGCGCTCGGGGCGGCTGTCTGGGGGACGGACACCGTGTTGCGCGCTCCCTTAAGCGCCGCGCTCGCACCGGTGCTGCTAGTGCTCGGGGAGCACTTGGTGCTGGCGCTGTACGCGGTGCCGGCCGTACTGCGGGGGTGGCGCGAGCTGTTGGTCATGAACACCGCCCGGTGGGGCGCACTCCTCTTCGTCGGCTGGGGCGGATCGGCGGTAGCCACGATCCTGTTCACTACCGGATTGTTTGGGGCGTTCAAGGCGGGCGGTGGCTCGGTGAACACCGTCCTCCTGCTGCAGCAGACGCAGCCTCTGTTCGCCATCGCCGCCGCGGCCGTGGTGCTGGGAGAGAGGCTGACCGTGCTCTACACTCCTATCTTCGCCGTCGCCACCATCGGGGCTTATCTGCTGGCGTTCGGGGACCTCGAAGGCGGCCTGCTCGCGCCTTTCACGCAGGTCGGGCGCGCGCGGCTCGAGTTCGCGCTCGCCGCGCTCGGGGCGGCGGCACTGTGGGGCACCTCGACCGCGATGGGCCGCTACCTCGGCGGGCGGCTATCTTTCCAGACGCTCACTGGTGCCCGCTTCCTGGTGGCCTTGCCGCTGCTTCTCGTGTGGGCGGCGGTGGCGTTCCCCGATGTGGTGGGCAGCTTCGCCGCGGGCCTGGCCGAGCCGCAGGTGGCGCGTAATTTGGTGTTGCTCGCGCTCTTCCCCGGGCTCCTGGGATTGTTGTTGTACTACCGGGGCTTGAGGAGCACGCCGGCCAGCTACGCTACGCTCGCCGAGCTTGCCTACCCGGCGACGGGGGTTACCCTCAACTGGGTGTTGCTCGGGCAGCCGCTCACGGTCGCGCAGGGTGTGGGCGTGGCGCTCGTGATCGGGGCCATAGTGGCGATGAACCGCGTCAAATCTGGTGTGCGTGAGCGCAGGTCGCGCTCCACGCACGTATCCCAAGGAGATTAGGTTATAAAAGGATCAACGTTGGAAGGGCCGAGATCACTTCTCTGACCGACGCTCTGACCGGCGTCGAGGGGCTTTCTTACGCCTCGACCAGATCTTCCCCGGCGTCAAGGGCGATCAGTGCGAACTCTACATACGGGCTAACCTGCGCCGGACAACAGGGGCGGGCAGAGCGTGGCACCGGTTACGGACCGCAGCCGACAAGCGCAGCACACTGGGATCCGTAACCGCGAGGGCGGTATAGACTCACGGCGGACGCAGGCTTACAGGAGTGGGAGAGACTTTGAATAGTCTTAACGGCGGCATGAGGGGGAAGAGGGTACTCGTTACGGGCGGTACCTCCGGCATTGGGAGGGCGACGGCGGTAGCGATGGCCACGATGGGGGCGGACGTCGTCGTGACCGGACGCAACCCGGAGCGCGGCGAGCTGGCTGTGGAGGAGATCTGGGCCGAGAGCTTCGGCGGATCGGTCGAGCTGATGCTCGCTGACCTCGCGGTGCAGGCCGAGGTTCGAAGGCTGGCGGAGGAGTTTAAGGAGCGCCACGACCGGCTCGACGTGCTGGTCAACAATGCCGGGCTGGTCCAGAGCACTAGAACCGAGACGCGTGACGGCATCGAGACTACGCTGGCGGTCAACCACCTGGCTCCTTTCTTGCTGACCAACCTCCTGCTGGATCTTTTAAAGAGCAGCGCGCCGAGCCGCGTCGTTACGGTCTCCTCGGAGGCGCAGCGGTGGGGGCGCATGGACTTCGACGATTTACAGTCCAAGAGCAAATACCGAGGCTTTCCGGTCTACGGGATGACCAAGCTTGCCAACATCATGTTCACCTACGAGCTCGCGGAGCGCCTGGAAGGGACCGGGGTTACGGCGACCTGCATGCACCCCGGCGCCGTCAACACCAGGTTTGGCACGAACAACGGCGGGCCCATGACGCTGTTGTTTCGGGCTTTCAAGCCGTTTATGAGAACGCCAGACCAGGGGGCGGACACCGTAAATTACCTCGCCTCCTCCTGGGAGGTCGAAGGGGTTAGCGGCAAGTACTATTCGGACAGAAAATGGATCGAGCCGCAGCAGATCGCCCTCGACCCGGAGGCCCGCCGGAAGCTCTGGGAGGCGAGCGAGGAGCTCACTGGTCTGAAGGTAACAGCGTAGTGGGGCGCGACCGCGGGATAGAGGTCGATAACCTCGTCAGGGAGTTTAAGAAGGGGCCAAGGGCGGTTGACGGCATAGACATACGGGTCGAGCCAGGCGAGATCTACGGCTTCCTCGGCCCGAACGGCGCCGGGAAGTCTACAACCGTTCTGATGCTGACGACGCTCCTACCGCCTACAAGCGGCTCGGCGAGGGTGGCAGGCTACGACATCGTGAGCGAGGGACCGCAGGTCCGGGCCTCCATAGGCGCGGCGCTGCAGGAGGCCGCGCTCGACCCTTTCCTGACCGGCCGCGAGCACCTGAATCTGCAGGCAGCCCTACACGGCCTCTCGCGCAAGGAGCGCAAGCGGCGGGGGGATGAGCTGCTCGGACGGGTTGGGCTCGAAGACGCCGCGGACCGGAGGGTACGCGGCTACTCCGGCGGGATGAAGCGCCGGCTCGACCTTGCGCTCGCACTGGTGCACGGACCGCAGATACTCTTCCTGGACGAGCCGACAACCGGCCTCGACCCGCAGAGCCGCAGCGCTCTGTGGTCAGAGGTCAGCCGGCTCGCCCGGGAGGACGGGGTTACGGTCTTCTTGACGACGCAGTACCTGGAAGAGGCCGACGTTCTGGCTGACCGGGTTGGGATCATCGACCGCGGCAAGATGGTCGCAGAGGACACGCCCGAGGTGTTAAAGGAGGAGATCGGACGCCCCAGCGTCGAGGCAACGCCCGCCGAAGGCTCCGACCGCGCCGCCGTGGCCAGCGTCTTGGAGCAGTTCGGTGAGGAGATCGCCGCCCAGCCTGGCGCCGTGGCCGTCCGGCTCTCGGGCGGAGCCGCCGACCTCGCCGACGTGGTGCGCGCCCTCGACCGCGAGAACGTGCGCGTCGCCAACCTTCGCCTCGACGAGCCGAGCCTCGACGACGTGTTTCTGGAGAAAACGGGACGCTCGCTGGAAGGCGCCGGGGAGCACGAAGAAGACAGCGATGTGGAAAACGCGCAGGCGTGAGCGGGTTCTCCTTCCTCACCCAAATCGCAGCGCTCGCGCGGCGCTCCACGTTGCGTACTCTCAGGCAGCCGGCGGTCATAATTTCGGCGCTTCTCTTCCCGATGATGTTCTTCTCCATCAACGCGAGCGGCCTCGACGCCGCCTCGCGCATCCCCGGTTTCCCGACGGATTCATACCTGGATTTCGCGTTCGCGTTTCCGCTCGTGCAGGCGTCGCTGTTCGGCGCGATCACGGCCGGCTCGGACCTCGCCCGCGACATCGAGAGCGGCTTCTTCGACCGCCTCTCGCTAACCCCGATGCGCCCCGTCGCCCTGCTCGGCGGGATGCTTGCCGGGGTAGTCGCCCTTGGCCTGTTGCAGGGCGTCGTCTTTCTGGCTTGCGGCCTCTTGATGGGTGTGAACGTGAGCAGCGGGATTCCGGGCATGTTCGTGCTCGTGCTCCTTACCGTACTCGTCGCTCTCGGGTTCGGGGGGATAGGGGCGATGCTGGCTATTCGCACTGGCTCGGTGGAGGCGGTCGAGAGCGCGTTCCCGCTGTTCTTCGTGTCGATCTTTCTATCCTCGATCAACCTGCCACGGAACCTGATCGAGGCCGACTGGTTCCGCTTCGTCGCCACCGTCAACCCGATCTCTTACCTCGTCGAGGGCATCCGCAGCCTGGTCATAACCGGCTGGGATGCGCAGGCTCTCATCCTCGGTTTCGGCTGCGCGGTCACCATCATGGTGCTCGCCATCGGCGGGGCCGCGACCTCCTTGCGGACGAGGATGGCGTAAGTATGGGCGGCTTCTTCGGGGTGGCCTGGGCGGTCGCGGGACGCCAGGTTTACAAGTACTTCACCAACCCCGCCTTCCTCGCGCCGGCGCTCTTCCCACTGTTCTTTTTCGTCGCCTTCGCTGGCGGCCTGACGAGGGTCGGCGACGTGCCCGGCTTCGACTACGCCGCAGGCTACATCGCCTTCCAGTACGTGTGGGCACTACTCCAGGCCGTCTCGATGGGCGGGGCGTTCACGGGGTTCTCCATAGCGGGGGACTTCGAGAACGGCTTCGCGCGGAGGCTCATGCTAGCAGCCTCGAACCGGTACGGGATCATCCTCGGCTATACCATAGCCTCACTCGTGCGCGCCACGATGACGGGCACGCTCGTCACCGTGATAGCGCTCGTCGCAGGGATTCCTATAAGCGGCGGCTTCGACATCTTCGGCCTCGTGGGGCTCGCCGTGCTAATCAACATCGCCGCGACCCTCTTCGGGGCCGGGGTGGCGATGCTGCTCCGCACTCAGCAGGCAGGCCCCGTGATCCGAACTCCGATTTTCCTGGTCCTCTTCCTCGCGCCGGTCTTTGTCCCGCTGAACCTGCTCACGGGCTGGATCGAGACCGTCGCCCGCCTGAACCCGTTCACCCCCATCCTCGGCACCGCCCGCGGATTTTTGGCCGGCGACCCCACAAACGTCGTCTCCACCTTCGCGATAAGCGCCGCCCTCGTCGTCGTACTTGCGCTCTGGGCCGTCTACGGCCTCCGCCGCGCCGAGAAGGCAGGATGAAGACGATGCGAGGCCGTCCGTACAGCCACCCGGCGGCCACCGTGCAGAAGTGGGCAACGAAGCTCCACGCCTCGCTCTTCCGCGCCACGGCCGGGCAGGGTCGGCGAGAGGATAGTAGGCTGCCCCGTGCTGCTACTGAACACGATGTGAAGTCTCCAACGTAAAATGTGAAGGACTCAGTTTCCGCGCTTTGATCACCGAGGGCGTCGTCGGGCGGTTAGAACTGGCAAGGATCTAAGCCTCAGGACAGAAGGTGAGCAGGCTCGCTCCATGTTCTCCGGTTGGGGTAAATTGACTCGCCGACTACTCGCAGGAGGCGTGGGTGCTCGCCTCCCCCTTCGAGGACTGGCCGCTGGAGGAGGAGACCTTCGAGCTGGTCGTCTCGGCCACGGCGTTTCACTGGGTCGACCCGGCGATCCGCTACCGCAAGAGCGCCCAAGCCCTCCGGCCGGCAGGCTCGCTCGCGCTCATCTGGAACCGTCCCTACCCCCAGGGTAGCAGCGAGGGCTTCCCAGAAGCCCTCGAGGATGTCCATCGCCACGAGGCACCTGAGCTGGCCACAGAGCGGAGGCCACCGCGCCTGGACTGGGAGGGATCCCGACAAGGCGGGCCAGATAGGGCGTTTGGGCTTCTTCGAGAGGCCTGAGCAGCGCCGCTACCGCTTCGGGGTGGTCCACGACTCGGAGAGCTACTTGCGGCTGCTAGGCAGCTTCTCGGGCCACAGGGCCCTCGACGAGCGCACCCGGAAGCGGCTCTTCGCGGCCGTGGCGCGGCTGATCGACGAAGAGTACGGGGGTTGCGTAGTCGAGGGATACCGCAGCGAGCTCTACGTAGCCCGCAGGCGCTGACGCTGGCGACGGGTCGGCACATGCGGCGCGCAGGAGGTGTAGCGGAGCGGGGCTGCGCGAACTTCCGAGAACATCGTTCCACGTCGTTTGTGCATAAGCCGCATCGGGCCGACCCGGAGGACCTAGCGTAGATCCTGGTCTACATCCAACACCATAAAGGGGATGTGACCCATTGGTCTCGTTCTCGCCAACGAAAAGGCTTTGGAGCTTGCCGCGGGCTATCGTAGCAAGGTTATCGCCGAGCTCCACACACAGGACGTGGTAGCCTCGGCGGGCCAGCGGTACTGTGGCCTGAGCGGTGCCGCAGCCGATCTCCAGCACCTTGGCCCCCGGCCCCGTGCCGGAGAGGGACACCAGGTCGTCGAAGAGCCGCTCCGGGTAGCCGGGCGTGCCTGGTCGTAGAGGTTGCCACGGCGTCGAAGGTGCTTCGCAGCCGACCAGGGTCTGCTTGTTCGCCCATCTTTCCTTCTTCCATGCGAGGTGTGCTGCGCCGGTATTGAACCGTCCCTACGATTGGCCTTACTCACCCGAGTGCGTAGAAGGGGTGTTCTGCGAAGTTCGTGGCGTAGGAACCGAAGCGGGCCGGTAAGTGTGACGGATAGCGGCCCGCTGGGGTGAGCCGAGGCAAGTAGACGCCCCAGCCCGATGTGCTGTGTGGCACCAATGTAGCAAAAATTTAAGACCGGCCACCACTAATAACACCGTATAGCCACGGGGGTCGGGCCCTATTCACCCGAGTTCGTGGAAGAGGAATTCTCCGACGTTTCCTTGTTAAGTTGTTATTCTGAATTCGTTGATTCGTGTCTAGGGTTTTTGCCGTAAACTCCGCCCACACTATCGGGAACAATGGAAGGAGAAGCCATTATGGCGGAGGACGCTAACAATGCTCAGGCTCACCAGCTGCCCCAGCCAAGCCCCGACCTCAAGAACCTGGACAGGTTGGTGGGTACGTGGGAGATGTCAGGGGAGGTGCAGGGAAAGGTTGCCTTCGAGTGGATGGAAGGCGCCTTCTTCTTTATCCAGCACGTCGATCTCGAGCATCACGGACACAAGATCAAGGGCATCGAGATCATCGGGCACGAACGGCCGTTCGGTTCCGAGCCGAGCGAGACCATAAAGAGTCGCTTCTACAGCAATACCGGCGACACCCTCGACTACGTCTACGAACTGGAGGGTGACACCCTCACGATTTGGGGCGGGGAGAAGGGTTCCCCAGCGTACGCCAAGGGCACGTTTGGCGAGGACGGTAACACATGTTCCGGCAAGTGGGTGTATCCAGGTGGCGGTTATCGGTTTACCATGACCAGGGCCAGGTAATCAAACACTCCGACGGCGAGCGACGGCACATCTCGAGCTTGCGAAACGGCTTATTCACCCTCCTTCCTAGAAGGGGATTTCTGCGAAGTCCGCGCAGTCCCAGTCACATGCTAAGCGATATGCTATGTACAGAGCGGGGCATTCCGCATTGTACATAAGAATCTTATAATACCTCTAGCAAGTATGATGTCTCCCCTGTAGGCCAAGCCTATAGGGGCGGGGCAACGCCACGTTCTCGGAAGTAGTGCGGTGGTGTCACTGAAGATGTGCCGTTGCCGTTGGGGGATGCGCCTCTCTGGCCCAGGGGCTTATGCTACGGTCGTTGCTGAATCAAGAGAGGCAGGGAAGAAGGGGCGAGTTATGGAACGACGAGCGATCCTGCTGCCTACGACAATAGTGGCGGTGGCACTACTGGTGGCGGGGTGCGCGGCATCTTGGGGTCGTAGTTGTCGTGATCGTAGTTCTCACAGTACTTATCGGCCACTACCTCGTCACCGTATTCCCAGTCTTTCTCGTAGATCCAGCGGTAGTCCTTATCGCCGTCATCGTAGTTGTAACGGACACAGACTATCTCGTTGACGCCATTATTGTTATCGTCGTTGCTCGACTCGAAGACCGGCGCGACAAGCACCATCGCCGCCACAAACATCGCTGTCAACAGCGGCGCAAAACGCTTCATCTTCTACTCAACTCCTTACTTATCCGAAGGTTCTCTTTCTATCGCGAGCGCCACCCGGGGGTGAGGGTGGAACGGATGCCAAGCGGGCACAACGTGCCCTGAAAACGACCCCAGGAGCTAACGGAGCTGATTGCGGGGTTCGTACACCGGTAGAGATCGCGGGGAGGCGCCCGGCTGCTCCTTTTGCCTAGGGTTTATTCACCCGAGTGTGTGGAAGGGGTGTTCTCGGAAGTCCGCATCAGACCTCGCCACAAACCCCGCGACCCATAGAGGGACTTGGCCCGACGGAATCATCGATCACATTTATGAACCTACAGGATGTGTTTTAGGACTGTTTGCGTACGCTAAAACTAGACGAATCGTGACCCGACGGACGAGGGAGAAAAGAGAGAGTCTATGGACAAGGTAACTTCCAGAGACGGCACCCCTATAGCCTTCGACCGGCTGGGCGATGGTCCGCCAGTCATCGTGGTGTGCGGAGCGATGTGCGACC
>DASQVA010000042.1:0-6153 GCA_035641035.1 Rubrobacter sp.
GACGAAGCCGAGCACGGCTGGGTGTACTTCGATGATGACGATGGGAGCGTGAGCTACGGGGAGCGCGTGACCAACTGCTCGGGGTGCGGCGAGCAGTTGCATCGCCGGGCGCTGACACCAGCGTAATCGAGGCCACTGGAGAAAATGACGGGGCGCCGGTGGGGCTCCGCGTAAGCGCCGAACACGAAGCGTCGTTAGGCCTCGCGCGGCTCGTCCAACCGAGTGCCGGACTTGGTAACCGTTGTGATAGCGGTGGTGCTTAGATCGGTCAACCTTCCAACCCGCATCGCGCCCGCTGCCCGTGGCCGCTTCTCTTGCGGGTCATCTCGCGGAGCGTCCGGCACCTGCTTCTCAAGATTTGCCCCGAGTAGCGATAAGCCGTAGCCTAAAAACCAGGTTCCGAACGCGACCGCAACGACGAAGACGAAAAACAGTAGCACCTGCAACGTACCTCCTCCCGCTGAATTGAGGTTTTATAACCAACGCTACTACTGCTGGCAAGAACCTTCTTTTTTCCGCACAAGCCCTAGGCGATGGTGTTTCGCGGAACCCAACATATGGTTCGGTGTAAAGAGGCTATGGTTATGGTCGAGCTTAGTACTTCGCGATGACCCACACCGCGTGGATGATGCCGGGTACGTAACCAAGAATGGTAAGCAGGATGCTGATCCAGAAGTGCTTGCCGATACCCACCTGCAAGAACACGCCTAGGGGCGGGAGCAATACGGCGAATACAATTCGCAGTACATCCATCGAAGACCTCTTTCTATCTGTTTGACCTCACCGCCTACTACGCTGCCGAACCCTGACGGTTGCGCACGCTGTGGCACTCCGGATGGCTTGGGCCTCGGCGGGTACAAGCACCGACGTGCCCCAAAGTACCCATATCTTGGGCCACCGCGGCGTTGCCTGCTACATGACGTATAGCATGCATCTACGCGCTCGGGCTGCTAGGCTGATGCAGGGGGTAGGACACCCTTTGGTGCGACCGGACAGGGGGCAGTGGCGTGAGGAAAACGGAAGGCGAGACAACCGGGGCCAGGACGAGGACTGTGCGCTGGATCGAGTCGCTGTGGGAGGGCACGAACACCACCGCAAGGGAGGAAGACCAGAAGGAGGAGGTACTTTCGGTGTTCCGCGATTTGGCGAGGCAGTCTAGGGACAAGGGAGAAGTCCACGAGTACGTGCCCTGGCAACCGCTCTGGTAGCGGCGAGCCTTCGGTAGGTCAGCCCTCCAACCTACACCGCCCGCGCATCCTGTGAACTCTTCTCCTGCGGAGCGCCGCGTGCGGCATACCGCACCTGCGACTCGCGGTTCGCTCTTCGAATAGGGACAAGCCGTATCCGGTGGCATAGGTTCCGACTACTACCGTAACGACCAAGACTGCGAACGATAGTACCTGCAACGTGCTACCTCCCGCTTGGGTCGGTGCGTTATAACAAACGCAACTTCGGGCGGCAAGGACGTTCTTCCTGCCGCACAACCCGTGTGCGTTCGAGACCCGTGGGTCGCAAAATGTGGGTGAGGGGAAAGGGAACCGGCGCCCTCACCGCGGTGATAGTAGGGGAAGGGCAAGGAAGATCGGGCACCGGGTAACGTCTATGTGTATAACGAATGTACCTTGGCCTGTCGACGCCCTTACCGGTGTATCGGCGCAGGTTGGGCCGAAGTGTGCATGACGATAGGGCGCGTCTTATTGGTCTGGTGTGAACCGCGTTAGCCGGACGATTTCACCCGTGTGGCGCGAAAGGTGTCGCGGGCTACATACAAAGGTGTAGTGATGTGATACAAATTACGTAAGGTGAAAGGGAAAGGATGGCGTTGGGGGCCGGAGATCATCGTCTGGCCCTACCGCTTCGGACGCATGGAGGTGCATTCCTCTTGGAATCGCGCGAAGCCCGCACAGGCACGGCGGTGCGGCTGATGGATGGTGGCAGACGTGGCGGTAAAGGTTGCGTGGGCGTGGTGGAGAGGACCTACGGCCACCCCGACTACCTGGCGGTGGACGTCCGGTTCGAGGACGGGGGCGCGGAGCTGTGCTGGCACCACGAGTTGGCGAAGGTGGAGGAAGGCGCACAGCCCCTCTCGCAAAGTGCCTCCGATGGCGGTGGCTGACAGCGGCCACGGCAAGACGGGCGAACACGACGGGCTCGGGTTGCCCTTCGGCTACCATCTGGAGCGCGATGACGATCTGCTGATCCTGCGCCGCGCCGATGGCTCCGATGTGACCGCGTTCGGTGCCGTGGGCTTGGACGTGTTCGAGGTCGAGGTGGCGGTATGGGAGGATGCCGATTAGCGGCCTGCAACGCATCTCTCGACGTGGTACGTGGTCGCGTTGAAGCCATGACGGAGTTACGCAAAACCGGAGAGAACCAGTACGAGGTCCTAACGGGCGACCAGGAGATCGGGCGGGTCTGGGATTGGCACGGAAGCTGGTCATCCGAAGCCAACGGAGAGACCCACCACGGCCTCAGGAGCCGCAAAGAGGCCATCGCAAGTGTAGAGCGTATCCATCGGTCCTAACGGTGGCCAGTTCTCCGAGGCCTGTTCTTACCAGCCACCATTGAACATCAATGTCTACCCGAGATGATCCTCCAAATTTCCCGGGCCTGGGTCCCTCTTCTCTACATCCAAAAGTACGGTTACCGTACAGCAACCAGCCAGAGGAAGCTCATGGGATAGACTCGAAGAGGGCCGTAGGACGGGCTTGCGAAGCCCGTTCGTGGGCCAGCAACGGTTTCCGGAACCGTGTGGCGCAGGCTCTCAGATTGCTACTCTTCCTCTCTACTTTCTAGCTCGTTGGCAGCTTCGCTTATGATCCTGATAAGCTCCTCGTCGCTCATCTCGGAGACATCGCCGGGGGCTTCTTGGGAACCGGCGCGGTCTCCCCGTTGCGCCGATTGCCCCTCTGGTACCTCGATCCCCGGCATCGTAGGCGCTTCCTGAGATGTTCCTAGGGAGTCACCCTCCTCGACGTTGACCGTCTCGCCGGTGTCCTCGCCCTCGACAAAAGCCACCACGTCCTCGTAGGTTTCTAGAACCGTTACCTCACCCTGTTCGGATGCGTTGACCATGACGGTCTGGTTGACCCCCGCCCTATCGGCGTTGGTGATGGTGGCCATCCAGTAGAGTGTCTTGTTCTTTACCACCGGTCTGGGTTCGAGTATGACCGCGTTTAGGCCCCACTGGTAGTTGGGGAACGCGGCCTTGGCGTAGTCCAGGGCCTTGTTGACCCCGATCAAAGCGCTGCCCGCGTCGGGTTTGAAGTAGGTCACCTCGCCGTTGTGGGCATCCACGTAGATGCCCCGGTACATGGAGAAACTTCGACCGTAGGGTTCGGCTGCCGAGAACCATTGGGGGCCATCTCCCGTGGGTATGAGGAAGGGCATCTCGTTGGCCGAGGTTCCCTGGGGGGTAGCGGCGGGGTCCTGGTCGGGTACGGCTTGCCCACCCGACGCATCTATCTGGGGGATCCGGGCCTCGTTCTCGTGGGCAAACCAGGTATTCCAGTAGCCGTTTCGGTACTTCCAGACATCGCCCACCCTCCTTGCCAATTCCTCGGGATAGAGCCTCTCCCCTTCGAACCGACCGTCCCTGACGGCTTCCTCGGGGGAGAGGTTCTCCACCTCTCCGTCGGGGTGGACGACCAGAACCCCACCCCACCGGGGAACCATAACCGGGAAAGAGAACTTGTAGCCTATGTACGGGACCACGCCGAGCAGTTCCTCACCGTCCAGGACGTAGTATTGGTTCGTGTGGTGGGCGAAGAACTTCTCCCTCTTGAGCCTCCAGTTGACGTTCCTGTAAAGGGCCATGCCCTCGCCCCGCCTGAATTCTTGGTTCACGGTCTCGGCAGACCCGTCGGGCCGGATGACCATGACCCCGTCCTGGTTCTCGACCAGGGAGTTGTACGGGCCGTTGGGCTCCCTCGGCGCCACCCAATCTATCCCGCCCTCGTCGTTGTCCAGGGGTTCGAATTGCCCGAGCACGAGGGTGGAATCATCCTGGGTGTTCTGCCCGAAGCGAGCGGCAACGTCGTAGGGGAGGAACCTCACACCCAGCGTGTTGGGCATCTCCTCGATCTCTCCGGCCTCTACCGAGTCCAGGTACTTCAGGTCCCGCAGCGGCGCGGCCACTACCAGGTAGGCCAGGGCCGCAACGATGGCAACCACCGCCACTACCTTGGCCGGGTCCTTGTCTCCCACCCGCCAGAGGTAGGCAACGAAGACCGTACCGGCCAGCACCACGACGAGGAAAGGCCAGCTTACGTACAGCGCCATGACCAGACCGTGGAAGACCGGAGACACCAGCCACGCGAGGAACAGGGCCACCACCAGCCCCACCACCAAACGTACGCGCCCCAGTGATGACAAACGTGAGGACAAACGCGATGACAAATCGCTCAGGCGTTTGACGATCTCATCCATCCGCGTGTCCTTCCTAGATCTGCTTGCCTTAGTCTATACTCTCGCGCCGTGATTACGTCTGCGGTGTGGCCCTTGGGGTGGTCCTTGGATGGCCCCGGGAACCGGAAAAGGTCGCGCCTTGGGCGATGGATCCGGCAACCCAACAAACCTCCCCTGACGTGCTTTCTAAGGGGCCTGAGAGGTTTTCTAAGGGCCTCGATTTGCGGTTTTGAGGAGGGGCAGAAGGCGATCGGAGACAAGGACATCGCCCTCTCACGGCGAAAACCCGGGTTCGAATCCCGGTGGGGTCACTTACGTAAGATCTCTCCGTTCCTTCGCTCGGGAACCGCCCCTCGACGGATGTGCCCCGACCCACTACCGCCCAGGCTTCCACCACGCCAGCCTAAAGGCCTTAACCTCAGGGTCGAATCGTCGGCGCGTGCGGCGGATTGGCTCGAGCCGGGATGCTCGTGCCATGCTTGGAGAGCGTCCGGTAGCGAGGGTAACGCTGCGTGTTTCGTGGGGAAGCCTCGCGCAGGAATCTTGTGCCTCAGGGCACAATGCAGTCCACGCCCGGGCGAATTTGGTTCGAAAGATGTAGCCCAAATGGACTACCTCGACGCCGCTCCGCTCTACAATACGGGCGTTGCTTTATTTGGGAGGGAAAGTGCTAGACGTACCGACGGGGGTAGACACCGAAACGGCAACCCTAAGCTGGATGGTGGATGCCCTGGAGCACGCTCGTTCGCATGGCCAGTCGAAGACCTTGGGGTATCTGGAAGAGGTCGCAGAAGACATGGCGTTCGAGATGGAGATGGTAGCCCGCCGCGGTGTGAAAATATCGCGGGACCCAAGGTAGGGCACAGACGCCGCTAAGGAAGATGCGGGAGCAGAGGCGACCGGACGACAGGCGCTAGCACGTAGCCGATCGTTATGCCGTATGGTGCACGTCTATCCACCTTCTGGATGCGACGTTCGGAGGTCTGAACCTTCCACGCACTCGGGTGAATAGCCTAGTCGCTCGGGTTGCGCCCCGCCGAGGGGCCGTCCTCGGGGTGGGGTCCTTCGCCGTGGCCGTAATAGTGACCGGCCACGGCGACGACGGTGCTCAGGGCCAGGACGCACCCCGTCCACCAGAACCATCCCCACTGCCCCGTCTGCAACCCCATCTGTACCACGTGCGCGATGAGCAGGCCCAAGAAGCCTCCCGACAACAGGCCGGACGCCAGGCGTAGCAGCTCGCCGGGGCGGCCGCCCCCCCAGCGGTGATAGAGCACGAGGTTCCCGAGCGTCCTCAAGACGGCGCCCAGCAACAAGACGAACATGGCGAGGGTCAGGAGCGGGGGCATCGCCCCCCATGAGAGGGCGGTCAAGGAGCACCAGGCGACGAAGACCGAGAGGTCGAGCGCCATGTGGACCCTGCCGGGGGGCTTGCTTGGCGGGGGCCCGACGAGCATCCGCCCCAGCCGCCGGGCGTCCCCTCGCCAGCCTGTGGGAGGCGCGCTCATGGCACGAAGTGTACTATAGGCATCCCGGGGTCGGGGATCCAATTCTTGTCTGTCCCGCGCCTCCCTCATCGTGTGGTCAGGGGACCCCAGGATCTCTACCGTCCGGGCGCGTGTTTGCGATGGTAACGATTCCATCACCGGGTAGCCGGCGGAATCGGCACTGTGGACGTATCGTGCAACTCGGGGAGGAGTACATCGGAGGCGCGGTATCGGTTCCGGTGGCCTTCGCCACAGGAGC
>DASQVA010000043.1:0-10924 GCA_035641035.1 Rubrobacter sp.
CATCGAGGAACGTGTCTTCACTCCCGGTGGGGTGCGCTGGCTGCAGTGGACCGACACGGCGATCTTCGACGTTGATGGTCGCATTGTCGAGTACCAGTCCGTCGGTAGGGATGTCACCGAGCGCAGGGAGGCCGAAGAACGCCTTGAACACCAGGCGTTCCACGACCACTTGACCGACCTCCCGAACCGCCAACTCTTCGTGGACCGCCTCGGACACGCCCTGGAGCGCACCAGGAGGCAGCAGAACCGGGTTGCCGTGCTGTTCATGGACTTGGACGAGTTCAAGGTCGTAAACGACTCCTTGGGCCACGAGGCGGGGGACCTGCTGCTCACCGTCGTGGCCAAGCGCCTACGGCGCTGCTTGCGCCCAGAGGATACCCTGGCCCGCTTCGGGGGCGACGAGTTCGTCGTGCTTATCGAAGCCGTCGACGATCCGGCGCAGGCAGTTCAAGTAGCCGAGAGGATTACGGAGGAGCTTCGCAGGCCGCTCATCATGGAGGGGCGAGAGCTGTACGTGATCGCAAGCATCGGCATCTCCCTGGGTGAGGCCCGAACCCATGATCCCGACGGCCTTCTGAGGGAGGCCGACACGGCCATGTACCGAGCCAAGGACGAGGACAGAGACTACACGGTGTTCGACTCCACCATGTACGAGCTGGCTCTCGAAAGGCTGGAGCTAGAGAATGACCTTAGGAGAGCCATAGAGCAAGAGGAGTTCGTCGTCCACTACCAGCCCATCGTTCGTCTCGATGATGAGGGGGAGGTGTGCAAAATAGAGGCGCTGGTGAGGTGGGACTATCCGGAGCGTGGGCTGCTGGACCCGGACGAGTTCGTGCCGGTCGCCGAGGAGAGTGGTTTGGTGGTGCCGATGGGGGAACAGGTGCTGGAACAGGCCTGTCGCCGGGCGGTCGAGTGGCAGAAGCAGTTTTCCCATAGCACGCCGCTCGTTATGTGTGTGAACCTCTCCGCCAGGCAGCTCTCTCGTCTGGACCTGGCCGAAACCGTCAAGAGGGTGCTCCAAGAGACCGGAATGGAGGGGGGCTGCCTTAGCCTCGATGTCACGGAGACGGCCTACGTGAGTACACTTGAACGACATACGGCAGTCCTGGATCGCTTGAAGGCCATGGGGGTGGAGATCTCCATAGACGATTTCGGTACCATCTACTCCTCCCTCTCCTACCTAAAGCGACTGCCTGCGGCCGCCCTCAAGATAGACAAGTCCTTCGTGAAGGGTCTCGGGGTGGAGCTGGAGGACACGGCCATAGTGCAGATGATCATAGGGTTGGCCCACACCCTGGGCATGGAGGTCATAGCCGAGGGGGTTGAGAGCGAGGAGCAGGCGCGGTTGCTGAAGGAGATGGGCTGCGACTTCGCCCAGGGCTACCACTTCGCACAGCCGCTTCCTCCCGAAGAGATCCCGGCGCTGCTCTCATCCGACACACCACCTGAGGGGCGGTTATCGGGTCCGGCTGATCCACGAGCCGAGGGCTGACGGAGGACTCCTTATGGGTCAGAGGAAGCGTCATGTACGATAGAAAGCGTAAGCATGCACAGAGGCGTGAGGGATCTGGCCCTTCGAAGCGTCCGGCAACCTAGAGGGTATGCCTCCAAGGTGCCACAGCCAGCCCCGTAGGGGAACGATGTTGCTGTGCGAAGCGACGGACCCATCGAACCCCTCCTTGGCAGGGGTTTCTTCGTTGCGGAAGAAGGCCACAGGGGTCGCTTCCTCTCGCCGGAGAGGAGAAGAGCACGCCGTGAGACTCTACGAACGACTTCTGCAGGAAGGCGCCAAGCTACCAGAGGATCCCAACCGGGATCGAAACGAAAGGATGTCAGCCCATGGACGTATGGACGCTGGGCAGGGAGTACGGGTCGTCTCACGGCACGGTGCGTTACGAGATATTCGGGGAAGGACCACCGCTCGTGCTAGTACACGGCACTCCATTCTCCTCGTACGTCTGGCGCAAGGTCGTACCCGCCTTGGCCGAGACCAGCACCGTCTACGCCTTTGACCTGCTCGGGTACGGATCCTCGGAGAAGAGGGAGGGCCAAGACGTCTCGCTGGTCGCCCAGGGCAGGATCCTCTCGGAGCTCCTGGACCACTGGGGATTGGACGCACCCGACGTCGTCGGCCACGATTTCGGCGGCGCGATCACCCTCAGGGCCCACCTTTTGGAGCGGCGCAACTTCCGTGCGATGGCCTTCATCGACGCGGTGGCACTCTCCCCCTGGGGCTCACCCTTCTACCTCCTCGTGCAAGACTACGTTGGGGTCTTCAGGCAGATACCAGCCTACATGCACCAGGCGATGGTGGCGGCTTACGTCCGGGATGCGACGTACCGACCGATGGACGACGATGCGCTCAAGCCCTACATAGAACCCTGGCTAGGGGCGGAGGGCCAGGAGGCGTTTTACCGCCAGATCTCCCAGAACGACCCACGCTACACCGACGAGGTGCAACCGCTCTACGCCCGCATCGACCGTCCCGTGATGATCGTGTGGGGAGAGCAGGACCGGTGGATACCATTGGAGAGGGGCCAACAGTTACACGAGGCCATTCCAGGTTCGCAACTGAAGACGATACCCGGTTGTGCTCACCTCGCCCAGGAGGACGCTCCCGACACCGTGGCCGAGTACCTCACGGACTTCTTCGCCTCACAAAGGGAGTTCACGGAAACCAACCGGTAGGAGGAGCAGCAAGATGGCCACCGACCTCCACCTCCTCGAGAAAGCACGCCGCCTACTTCTGAACCTGATCCTTGGGGTACTACAGCCCAACTCGTCAAGTTGGGCGGGGACGGGTATCTCTATGGTAGGGCGAGGTGGGGAGGTTGGGGTTAGGTTCACCTCAAGCGTGCTTTTAGCACTATTCACTAACCCTCTCGGCCATCGGAGATGGATCTCCTCGGCACCTCATTAGAGAGTCAGGCTTCACCCTTGTTCTGGTCTGCCGTCCCAATTTCGGGGTCGGTCAATCTAGCATTGCCCTACCGGATTCTGGGGGCAGTGTCACCGTTGTCACCACAGTCCGCACTTTTTGAGGAGAGTCTCGACTTTATGTAGGAACACAGGCGCGTCTTGTTCGGTGTGTCTATGGTATGGGCCGAAGAGGGTACCGCTGGTTCTTGGTGACAACGGTGACGGAGACGATGCTATCGGAGGTCTTTCTCGCCGGCGCGACGCTCGTGCCGATCCATCTGCCCGGCACGCTGCACGAGCTCAAGACCGAGATCCAACGACTTCACGAAGCTCACCTGGTTCCCGAAAACCTCTGATGCTTCTCCCACGGCTGCCCAATCTTGGGACTCCTCCCTAGCCGGCACGCCCGAACGCTGATGATGACCGCGTACTGGCAACCGGCGAGTGACCAGACGGAGATGTAAGTCGAAGCAGGTGTGCCGGAGGTCATGCCAGCGGATGGGGGAGAAGACCGCTCGCTTAAGCAACGGCTTGGAGTTTCGGTTGACGACGTTCGACGCCTCGAACGTCGTACCCCTGCTCGTGGCGAACACCAGGTCGCGGTTTCCATAGAGAAGGCCTCGCGCAAGTCGCCCATCGTTCTGCCGTGGCGGCGCGTCTTCAGCGCTGCCGCAACACTTTCGACGAATTACACAACAAGACTAAGCACCAAGATCAAGAGCAAGGAGACCACCGACGCCATCGAGGTTACGAGGGTAAGCGCCTTGAGTGTTCCTTGGGTGGTGAGCCCTACCAGCGATTCGAACATCCAAAAGAAGTTGCTGTTCACTTGCAAGGCGAACAGCGCCCCGGAGCCGATGGCCAGGCCGAGCACTACCGTGGGGACGTCGATGCTACCCAATATCGGGGCCAGTATGCCCGCCGCGGTGATGGCGGCGACCGAGATGGAACCTATGGCGAGGTGCAAAATGGCCGCGATCAACCAGGCCAACGCAATCGTTAGCAGAGCCGGCGTGCCCGCCTCTGCCGAGAAGAACCCCCCGAGGATACGGTCGAGCCCGGTCTCGCCGATTACCGCCCCCAAGGAGCCGCCGATGCCCGTGATCAGCAGGATTTGGCCGGTTGCGTTGAAACCTTTGTGCATCGCTTCTTCGACGTGCTCTTTGGTTAGCGTACGCCACGCCAGCAGGTAGGCGCCGAGTAAGCCTAAAAAGAGGGCAAAGACGGGATCCCCGAGAAACGCTATCACGGGGGCCTCTAGACCAGTGGCCTCGGCAATTGCCCCGAAGGCTATAAGCAACAGCGCAACCACGATGGGCGACAGCGAGACGTACAATGGAGGGGCATGATGGTGCGCTGTCTGTTGTTCCGTTGCGGCAGGGGCTCCATTCCTCGTGTCCTCGGCTACGGAGGGGTCTCCTTCCGGTGTCGTTATGGCAGGGCCTTCTTCACTCACCTCCTCGGCCACGGCATCGGGGCTTCCTAGCACCATGTCCTCGAAGTGCGCTTCATCCTTGGCATTGTTCCATAGCCCGTATTTCAGAAGCCAGCTGTAGATGAACACGGTGAGTACGGCGGTAGGAGGTCCTATCAAGGTTCCGTATATCAACATCGTGCCCAGCGGCACCTCCAGCAACCCCGCTATCGCCACGGTTGCCAAACCGGGGACGACGAACACGTACCCGACCAGTATGCCGGCGGTCAGCGCCCCACCCATCATCCCAAGCCCGTTCCGGCCCAACCGGGGAGCGGCCGAGCGAGCCAAAGGGGACGCGAGCACGAGTTGTACGTCCACGTAGATGGATGGAAAGATGGTACTCAGCGCGGCGCTGAACGCGTAGGGTAACCTTCGGGGGCCGAGAATTCTCAGCAGCAGGGCGACCAGTTTCTGGAGAGCGCCCATAGCGGTAAACAGCATGCCCATAAGCACTCCGAAGCCGATGAGCAAGCCTACTTCCGCCATTATGTCGGCGAAGCCTTGTACCAGGGTTCCTATCGTGCCCTCGAATCCCAGGCCCGCCGCGACGCCCAGATAGAGCGTACCTATCACCAGGGAGATCACCGGGTCGACCTTGACCACCACGATTAGCAGTACTACTGCAAGTATGGCGATCGCTGTGTGTAGCACAATCAAGGTGTCACTCATACTGCTTTCCTTCCCTTGTGACCTGCCTCTGCATTGCTCCTCCACTCGAGTGGTCTGCGCGGCGTCTTCGAAGTCGAGGATGATCGCGTCGGCGTCGTAGGCAAAGGTTTTCTCGACCATCCGGTGGTTGAACCCGGGAACCGACAGAACAGAACGCCAAACCGACGGACGGCCGCCCCGTCGCGTGACGGTCGGCGCCGATCAGCGCGTCTCTCCCGCCGACGTCGCGCCGTCCCGCCCTGGTGCCGTGGTCTCGTCCTCCCCGTAGCCGAGCTCCGAAAGGATCTTTTCGTTGTGCTCGCCGACCTCGGGGATGGGTGTCATGACCGGCTCCACGCCGGCGAGGGTGGCTGGAGGGAGGAGCCCGCGCAACGGACCCACCGGCGAACCGAACTCGCGCCAGCGGTTTCGAGCCTCCAGCTGAGGGTGCTCGAGAAACTGCCGCACGGTGCGCATCCGGGCGTTCGCCACCCCCGCGCCTTCGAGCCTCGCTATAATTTCCTCCGAAGAGAGGCCAGAGAAGACCCTTTCTATCTCGGCGTGCAGCTCGTTTCGATACTGGACGCGCCTGGAGTTCTTGTCGAAGCGCTCGTCTTCTGCCATCCCCTCGCGCCCTAGAACCTCGTCGCAGAACGTCCTCCACTCGCGCTCGTTCTGGATGCCCAGGAAGACGACTTCGCCATCCCCGCACCCGAATGGGCCGTAGGGGGCGATGGCCGCGTGGCTCGCCCCGCTCCGCCGGGGCTCCTCGCCACCGTACCCGGCGAAGTACGCCGGGAAGCCCATCCACTCTCCCAACGCCTCCAGCATCGAGACCTCCAGCGTCGCACCCTCGCCGGTGCGCTCACGCCTGAGCAGGGCGGAGAGGATGCCGGAGTAGGCGTACATCCCCGCGGCGATGTCCGCGGCGGAGATGCCGACCTTGGAGGGTGTCTCGGGCGTACCGGTGATCGAGACTAGGCCCGCCTCACACTGTACGAGCAGGTCGTAGGCCTTCTTTTTGGTGTACGGTCCGCCCTCACCGTAACCCGAGACGGAGCAGTACACCAGCCGCTGGTGCTCTCCCCTCAGCTCTTCCGCGCCGAAGCCGAGGCGTTCGGCCGCTCCGGGAGCAAGGTTCTGCACGAAGACGTCGGCCCCGGCAACGAGCTTACGGAGCGCCTCTTTCGCCCCGTCACGCTTGAGATCTAGGGCGAGCGACTCCTTGGAGCGGTTGAGCCAGACGAAGTGGCTCGCCATCCCTTTGACAGTCTCGTCGTAGCCCCGGGCGAAGTCCCCGACGCCGGGGCGCTCGACCTTTATGACCCTGGCGCCGAGGTCTGCGAGCTGACGGGTGGCGAACGGGGCGGCGACGGCCTGCTCGACCGAGACGACGGTTATGCCCTCAAGGGGGAGGGTTCTCTGCATTATCGAAAGGGCGTATCATGAACAGACACGTACCTCAACCCCCCGATCGCTGTCAGGCACACGTACTGCGTCTCGATGGTTTCGGCGCTCACAGACTCTCCCTTCCGTGTTTCACTGCGCCACCACTCGCGGCCCACGCGGTACAGGTTGTCGCCGTTTAGGTCGTTGACGACTACGGCCGGGAAGTCCTCGGCCACGAACCGCCTTACCGCCTCGTCCCGTCGGCGTCATGTAAGGTCAGCAATCACCACGCGAACCCCTCGTGCGCGAACCTCTCCACTGAGACACGTCCGATCCTCGACGCCGCCACCGTCATTGCGGCAACCTTTCCCCTCAGGCGCCCCCTACGGCCAACTCCCGTGCTCGCCCCTTTCCTAGTCTGTAGCTCGCGAACTGCTAGACGGCGTCAGTTCCCGTCGTTCCTCGAACTTAACCGCAACCCTACGGCAGCATTTCTAGCCACCCCACAACCAACCGAGACAAGGCGGCCGATGGCGCATGTCCCCGCCCAAATAAGCATTGCCCCAGTTTCTCAAGGTAGACGTTTTGAGTACTGCCTCATAGACTTCAAACTCCTCTCTATCCTATATTCCATCATCTATAGCAAACATAAGATTGTCAAGAGCCGGCGCGTAACTGTGTTTTCTATACACGAGGACGTTGATGAAGACCTATTTGGGTGCGAGAAACCCGTCTTTATTGCTCTTCGCGTATCGAGCGCAAAAGAACGGACGAAGTGTAGTCCACGGCGTGCTAACCCCACTTGAGCATAGTTTGACCCTAACCCACACGCAACACCCTGCAATGGTGGGCCATACAAGGAACAGAAAACCCAATTTCTATGCAGAATTTGTACAGCTGTGCAACGCTCAGCAACCCCAGAGCGCGCACTAGTAATGAGCAGGTAAATGGTTCGAGTACGCTCGTAGGTTCCCTCTGTGCAACCATTTGCGAACAGAACGCCTAAACGCTTAAGGAGATTGTACAACCGCCCAATTTCATCGTTGCTTGCGATCTAGGTAGTAATCACGCAAGCGGGAGAGGATCTTTTCGGCGACGGGCTGACGTAACGCCGAACCAGGAAAGCTAGGACCGAGGACAGGAGGCTCCCTTGATCTTCCCGGTATCCTCGTACGACCGCCGAGATATTCCCGGCCTCATCATTACCCAGTCAGAGCGGAAAAAATCGCTCCTGCACAAGGGTAGGGGCGACCCCTGCTGTGCGGGTAGCGAACATCGGACCTGTTTTGGTTCCGCTAGGCGAGGCGGGTTCGTCGGTAGACTCGGTAGGTGTAGAGCGGCCTTGGTGAGGCTTCGTAACCGTCGGAGGTGGGACGCGCTCCTCTGCTGTTTGTGTTGCCACCCCGAATCAGACCGTGCACTAAATGCTTGAAGGGGTGGACGGTCGATGACCAACCCATCCTGCGCTAGTTGTGGCGGTACACGCTGGGTCCGCTACCTCTCTCAGATTGTGGATGGAACTTTGAGGAGGCTTTCAGGCTGTGCGCCTGCAACTACGAGCCAGAAGGACCGGGCGAACGCGCTCGTGAAAACCCAAAGATCGTGGAGCAGCTCGCGCTGACGGGCCGGATCTGTCTAGCTGCCCATGCCGTGACGCTCAAGATCAGTGTAGGCCCCAACATGGCGACCCTTTGGTGAGTGGCCCGTTGCGCGAGTGGCTGGGATGCTATCCGTCGTCGAGAATCGGACGATTCGGCGCCGTCTCGGTGTCTATCGACTACGCGTACAGTGCTGAGTATGTGTCGTAGAGTGAAGGAGGCGTGCTCTCTCGAACCCCATCCAGGGCGGGGTTCTTACCGAGGGCGCCTCAGGCACAGTCCCGGGGCATTACGACCGATCCGTCCTCCTGGCCTCCGATTTTGCGAAACGAACCCATTCCTAGAACCCCTCCCCAAAACGTCCTCACTGGATACCCCGGAGACGCGGGTAAAAGCGATCGCGCCCGGCTTCTTCGTCGGCGAACAAAATCGCGCGCTCCTGCTCAACGAGGACGGGTCGGTAACCGCGCGTGGCAAGACGATCATCGACCATACGTCGGCCGGACGTTTCGGCGAGCCGGATAACCTGATCAACACCTGATCTGGCTGTGCGGCCCCGGCACGAGCTTCGTCAACGACATCGTCGTACCGGTGGACGGGGACTCTAGTGCCTTCAGCGGTGTGTAAGACAGCACAAGAAACACAGAATCACAAGACCACGCGTATACTTCGGATATCAGTTGTTCGTTGATTCTTCTCGGGAGAGGTCTATGATTATCGAACATAGGTTCGGTAGCGCTGGAACGACCGCCATAAGCGGGAAGTATCTTATTCTTGCCACCCGAAAAGGAAGACGAGATAGCAGCAGCCATGCGTGACTACGGATACGCATGTGAACAGAATGAAGGCGATAGTGGAACCGACATTACGCCACGTTCGTCAACCCGACCGCGGTCCGCCTGACGGGGTGGGAGGTCGGGGAACTGCAGAGCCAACCCCTACACGAGGTCCTGCACCACACGAAATCTGATTGCCCCCCCTAACCTCGCGAAGAGTGCCCCAACCTATACGATTTTCTTCCCTAAGCCCATAATGGTTGGCCATCACGTAGAGCGCGCCTCGAAACGGTCACCGCGGCCCTACGCGAAAGCTCCTAGGCCAAGGGCGCGTCACGCTTGCGGGCGGGGGCCGGCGCCCTTGGCGAGGTCGGCGGATCCGTCGCCGGTCTGCTCGCCATCAACCCGAGGGCCAACAGGATTATCACGAACGGAGGCTGGAAATACTCCTGCGTGAGGGCGTTGGTCAGATTGAGCAGCAGGTAGAAAACCATGAACAAAAAGATCAGCCATCCTAGAGGATCACCCCTCCGAGCCCGTCTCATGGCTACCGTCAAGGTGCCCAGACAGAACACTAGGAGGATGGCGAGCCCCACCGCTCCCGTGTTGAGCAGCTCCTCCAGGTAACCGTTGTGGGCCGACGGCGCGTCTGCAACCTCGCTCGATCCCACCTGCGCTATGTTGGGGGGGCTCCAGAAGGCCGCGAAGCCCGCGCCTACCCATGGATGCTGCTCGACCTCCCCTATCAAAACCTGCCAGAGCGGGAGCCGACCTGTCAGGTGCGTGGTGGCTTCCACGTTTCCCCGAGTCAGGTACGGGACTAGCGGGCCGAAGATGGTCTCCAAGACGTTTTCGGAGTAGTAGATGTACGTGCCGACGCCGATCATGAACAGCGTCCCGGCTTGCAAAACCCGGTCCTCAATGCGAGTCTTGTAGAACAGGTAGAAGATCGCCAGCGCTATTATCCCCCACAGGATCGGTCCGCGCGACTTTAGCGCCAGCAAGGGGAGCACTAAGACCGCGACCCAGAACCAGTCGCGCCTCTGCCACTGGCGAACCCCCAGAATGGAGGTCGCGACGAGGGCCAGCAGAGCGTACATCACGGGGCGCACCACGTACGCGGGGAAGTTGCCGCCTATTTCCAGGCGCTGCGTCGGGTTGAGTAGATCGTACTGTTGAAAGCGGAAAGGTAGGGGCAGCAAGACCACCAGGGCCGCTAGGACCCCGGCCCAGAAGATGTGCCGCAGAAAGAGGTCTTTGCCGTTCGGGAGGCGGCCGTAGAAACCGGCGCCCAGGCCGAAGCAGCCAATTGATACCAGGACGAAAGCGACGACATTGCGGATAGTGAGCGGAGGGTAGGCGCTCCAGAACAAGCTGGTCGCCGCCCAACCCAGGTACAGTATCCACAGGATCAAGAGCCACCGAAACGCCCTGTTGTAGTGCCTGATGGCTGTGGGCAAGAACAGGGCCCCGACGAGCCCGAAGGTGGTGATCAACACCTGGTTGCTCAGTGACCCCTCGGACATACCGGGACTCGAGGGCCCCCGCGGAGAGTAGGTGAGGAGTGGGGCTATAAGCCCAATCCAGAAGACTAGCAGGTAACCTGATACCAGCCTGGTGACCTGGGTGCCACGCGGCTCGGCCCTCGCCTCCCTTAAGACCTTGGGTGTCGCGAGAGACGGTCGGCGGCTACCGGCGAACGCCCACAAACCTAGCGCGAAGATAACCGCCACGGCGGTGAACGCGGGCACCGGCGCGTAGACTGTGCCCACGCCGCCCAGAAGCGCCAGAGCCGCGAACACCGAGGCCCTCGCCGCTATCGACACCGCTCACCCCTACAGGTTAGATCCATCATCACCGGCATATGATCGCCTACGAGATGCTACTCCGCAAGGCCGGCAGGGCTCGCCCCGCGACGCCCACGACGTCCTTGACACGGCAGGAGAAGGGTGGCATCCTAGGTCGGCGACGTTCGACCGGTCCGAAGCGAGATCCACGAAGAATTGTTTTATGTATCGGGTGTGCGGCGAGGTGATCCTATGACGATGCCCAACTTCTTCATTATCGGTGCGCAGAAAGCGGGGACGACCTCCCTTTATCACTACCTGGACCAGCAC
>DASQVA010000044.1:0-3130 GCA_035641035.1 Rubrobacter sp.
CAACGTGGCGGTGTTCAACTCGGTGACAAACCGTTACGTGCCCATCGCACCGAAGCTTGGCGACAAGAGTTCTACGGTGTGGGACATGGCGCCTTATGGCAGTACGGGCAACTTGCTGATCGCGGGCAAGTTCCCTGGGCCCAGCGGCAAGGAGGGGAACCTGCTGTTGGTCGACGGCAAGAGCGGGAAGGTGCTCCGGTGGTACGAGGACCCGCCGGAGTTGAGGTCGGTTCTGGCGGCGGCCGGGCGCGGGATGGTCTACGGCGGGGGGCGTAGCCTCTCGGGCTTTGAGTTCGCCACCGGCAAAAAGCTGTGGACCCGAGCCGAGATCTCCGTAGATAAGAACATCCCGCGCGTTCACAAGCTGCGCCCGCGCTACCACGACCTCGAGCTCGACGGCAAGACGATCTGGGCGGCGTGCGCCTGCGACGCCGTAAACGGCAACCCGGCCGAGGCCCTGGTCAAGCTGAGCATAAGGGGCGTCCACGACGCCTCTTGGGTAGCAAAGGCCTGGAGAGTCGCGTTCGGCCACTCGGTTGTGGAAGCCAACGGGGCGGTGTACCTTGGGGCGGGGGGCAGCGACTTTTTGGCCGAGTTCTCCAAGAGCAGCGGCAACCCCACCTGGATGCGCGACACCTCGGGCTCGACTCAAGGGGTGGCGGTGATGGGCGGGCAGCTGGTGATCGGCGGGCACTTCTGGGAGGTCGCCGACCAGTCCGGTGACAAGTGCGGTTCCGGGCGGGTCTCCACGGTTCCTAGGAGGCTCGATCCAAGAGACGAGTGTCGGACCAGAAAGGGCATAGCCGCCTACTCGTTTGACGGACGACTCGACCCCAACTGGGCCCCGGAGTACTCGGGCAACTACCACCTGGTGGGGGCGTTGCACGTGGAAGGGACCAGGCTGCACACCGGAGGGCAGTTCAAGCAGGTCAGCGGGGTCCCCCAGAACTCCTACGCCCGGCTCTCTCCTAGGCCCTCCTAGTAGAGAGCATCGCGGCAGTAACAGCGGGTTTCAGTGAATATGACCCATATCGCATGATGCACATGTGCGGTGTCGATGAGAGGTTTGTCTGATTAGCTGAAGTAACGTCGACCTGCAGGCAGGTCAGTATCGATGCAACCCGCTGTAAGAACAGGTTCTAAGCCGTCCAGCGTGCCCTGCGCCGCAACGGGGGTGGAGTACGTCTGCGTGGACCCGACAAACGCGCTCGACCGCGGTGGCGAAAGAGAGTCGCGGATGGTCCCTCTAGCGGCGGCGTTGGTGGAGCACCTTCTCCTGGGCGACCCAGAACATCCCAAGGGCCCTAAGGGCAGCTAATAACTAAGACCGGTCCGGTAGAAGCTCTTAAGAGCTTGGTCGAGACGCCGCCGAGTCTCAAGCGGGCCAGGAACCCCAGCCCTCTGCTTCCCACCGATATCAAGGAAGATCCTGTGAGCCTAGGCCATGAGACGAACCCCCTCATGGCTCCACACACGTACAGCAGAAGACCCCCGGGGAGAACTCCTCGGGGGTCCGACTTTGACTCTTCTCGTTTGGGCTACCTGCTAGCCCCGATCATCTCCTTGACCTTCTTGGTCAGCGGCTTCTTCTCGCGCGACTCACGGGGCGGGGTGGTCTGCCCCTTCTTGTTGGCCTGCTTTTCGGCTAGCCGCAGAGCCTCGTACTCGGTGGCCTCATTGTCTCTGCGCGTGTAGCACATGAGCTCCGCTCCTTCTCGCGTTCTTGCAACCCTTCTTACTGATACATACCACGATGGCGGTGAGGGCTAAACATGCCCCCTGTCCCCGCGTGGGGCCCTTACCCATGGGCCTCTAAGGGGTACGAGAGGTTAGAGGCGATTCTTGCGTGTCTGTATTATGCGGGCATTATGGGGTGTTGGGCGACGCAGCCTCAGAATCTGTTGGTGCTCGAAACCCACCCAGTCGGAGCCCCACGGACCTCGGTCATTGGCATTGCCTCCTAGTGGCCGTCACGCCCCTCGGAGACCGTTACCTTCCTGCGCCTTCTCCGACGCGTCCAGGCGCTCGCCAAACTTTTCGGTATGTCCGTTACCCACCGTCGGACCAGATCGAGTGTCTTCCTTGGGTCTCTCGCAACCTATCTGAGATTGATCTGCATGTTGTATTGGACGCCGGGCGTGTTAGCTTGCAACTTTTGCACCTGGGCGAGCGTCTTTATCGCGGCGAGATATCGTCTGTTCGCGCTCTCCTGGAGCTTCATCATCTGCAAAATATGTGAGGCTGTTACGCGCTTCTGGTTGTCCCGGCGCAGCTGCGCGGCCGTGAGGGTTTCTATCGCTTCGACCATCAGCCAGCACGATACCACCCGCTCCGCCAACAGCTCCTCCGGGGCGGTGGGCTTGTCCCCGGCGACCTTCTCCTCCATGAGGCGCATGCGCTCCTGGAGTCCTTCTTGTAGCAGCGGGTCTCCTCTGGAGGCGCTCTTGGCGAGCACCCGCCGGTAGGAGCCCGCAAGATCTGAGACACGGGCTATCACTTCAGGGGTGGACCCCCGCACCGCCAGGCGAAGCTCCAGGCGGGCATCCTTGTCCCCGCCCTCCGCCTTCTCGGAGAGCTCGGCGAGTTCCTTTAGCCTGTCGCGCACGGCCATCAGGCGCGCCCGCTCTTCCCTTTTCTCGTCCAGCGGTTGCTGCCCCGCCACCGGGGACGGTTCAAGCATCGGGTTCGGATCGTTCACGTCTCAACCTCCATTGTCCTTTGTGCCTGTAGTACCCGGCGACCACGAGTTCCGCCCGGGCGAGGACCCCTGCCATCTCGCAGAGCTCGGCACCGGAGGCTGCCAGCTCCGCAAGACGCTCTACCTCCGCACGACCCTCGGCGGCCTCCGACTCCCGGATGCTGCGTAAGGTTTCGTCGGCGTGGGCCGCCAGCTCTGCCACTTCACCGGCGCCGACGTACTCTTTGCGCACTCGCTGGCCCTCGCGCACGCTGCGGTAGTAGTAGCGGCTTCCCCTACGCTCCTCCCATGCCATGCCGGTTACTAAAGCGGGGGAGTCGCGTTTGCGTAGCACAACGCCGACCGGAGCCGCACATCCGCGCGGCGCTCGCCTGCCCCGGGCGGCTCTCTGCCTGCCTGGTGGGCTATCCGCTCCCCTATGGCCTCCGTCGT
>DASQVA010000045.1:0-4194 GCA_035641035.1 Rubrobacter sp.
AGCCTTCCACCCAGCAGAGAAGCTCCTCGTAACCCTTTAGCGTCGTTGGTAGGCTCAGCTCGCCCAAGCGCCTGCCCAGATGGTCCACGGCCACCGCCGTGTGGAAGTCCAGGTGTGTGTCCACGCCTAGGATCACCTCGACCTTGGTGTCTGGTCTCTGAGTACCTAGAGTCATCGTCAAGTTCGCGCACCTCCTTTCGAGTCGTAGCCACTTTCCACCCGACAGGCAGGAGAGAACGGACGATACTGTGACGAGTCGCGTTGGCGGCGAGCTCCTATGAGGTCACGCAGGCTCCAGCCCCGGGCGGCCGTTGGGCGACACCGAGGCGTCCGGCCGACGAGTCACTCCCAAGGCACCTTTGGGGCCCACGTGGAAGGGGGGTCAGGCCGGTCCGAGGCGCCGCCCACAGCCATCCTCCAGGATACTCACAGCGTGGAAGGCGAATTCTCGGAAGTAGCACCATCTCCCAAGTCTTGTTACATTGGGTGCGAACGCTCCGGTGGAATGAGCTTTGGGAAGGGATAAGCGATATGACGCAGACCGGAACGGATCGGCAACCCGACGCCCCGCGCGAGGGGGGTGGTCGACTGTGGAAGTGGACCAGGCGCGTTCTCCTCGGGGTCGTGGGATTGATCGTCTTCGTGCTGCTTGCGGGCGTGATCTACCAATTCGTGGCCACCAAGATCGACGCATACAGGTGGTATCCTCCGCCAAGCGAGATGGTCGAGGTGGGCGGCTCCAGCATGCACCTCCACTGCACGGGAGAAGAAGGTAGAGCACCGACCGTAATAATGGATTCCGGGCTCGGCGGCACCGTGCTGGATTGGCAGCTGGTTCAACCGGAGCTCGCCAAGTCCATGCGCGTGTGCACCTATGACCGGGCAGGTATGGGCTGGAGTGACCCTGGTCCCCAACCACGCACGAGCCAGCATATCGTCAAGGAGCTACACACTTTGCTTGGTAATGCGGGGGTTACAGGGCCCTACGTGCTGGTCGGCCACTCGTTCGGCGGGACCAACGTGCAGGTCTATGCCAGCCAGTACCCGGATGAGGTCGCCGGGATGGTCTTGGTCGATTCGGCCCTCGAAGACGAGAAGGCGGTGGCTCTGACACAGTCGCATCAGCCATCGCCGCTGTTGATGAAGATCTACGCCACGATCGGTCTGACGCGCCTGCCGTATACGCTTGGAGGAGAAACATTCGGCCTTACGTCGCCAGAACTCGAGGACGAGCAAGCCGCGATCTCTTCCCACCGTAAGCATATCTTCGCGGTTGCAGATGAGACCTCTACCCTTGAGGAGAGCTTCGACGAGAACCGCACGGACCCGATGTCGTTGGGGGATAAACCGTTGATGGTCTTAACCGCGGGATCTGTCCAACTGGCGGGTACGGGTCTTTCAGAAGAGCAGATGAACCTGATTGATGAGCTTCACAGCGAGTCTCAAGCGGCCCTCACGCAGCGCTCGGAGAACGCGAAGCAGATCATCGTAGAGGATAGCGGGCATTACATCCACGTGGAGCAACCCGGCCTAGTGACAGATGCCATTCACCAAGTCGTGGAAGCGGCACGAAACGGCGGCAGCGTATGACGCGGCGCGTGGCCGCCTGGCGGGTCGGGTAAACGCCCCTATTCACCGTAGTGCGTAGAAGGGAAATTCTGCGAACTTCGTGATGACGGAGTTCTCCGAAGTTCGCTCAAGAGGCTTTCTTGCGTGCAAAGCGGTCCGTGACTATCTGGACCGGGCCATAGTCCGTAAATGTCACCAGACTCAACGAATCTAGCCCATATGGTGGATGCATTCCATCTATCCTTCCCTCATACTGGGATCGGTTTTGTTCACGGGGGCGGGATGCAACCTCTAGCTCTGCCCTACCGGGAAAGGTGGATGGCTTTGAGCAGGACGACTCTACTACTGACGACGATAGCCATGGCAGTGCTACTGGTCTTCGTTTACGGTTGCAAATCCGACGAACAAGGAGGATCTCAAGGGGGATCTAGCTCGGCTAAGACCACGCCACAAGCCCAGACGACCGAGAAGACAGGGCAGACCCAGGGCGGTGATCTCGGCGAAGCGCCATCGGCGCTCGGTCCGAAGGTAGAGAAGATCATGGCTTCCAAGCTCTACCACTACGGCGAGTGGGGTTACCTAGAGGTCGATCCCTCTAACGGTAGCAGGGTGCGCTCGCTGGGCCCTGCGGACCGCCTGTACATCCCTGGCTCCTCGACCAAGCTCTTCAGCGTCTCGGCGACCCTCGACGAGCTAGGTTTCGACCACCGCTTCAAAACGCCGGTCTACGCGCAGGGGAAAGTCGAGAACGGTACGCTCAGGGGCAACCTGGTGCTCGTGGCCAGCGGCGACCTTACCATGGGGGGGCGAACGGCGCCTAACGGGAACGTCTCCTACACCCCCATCGACCACACCTACGCCAACAGCGTGCCGGGAGCGACGCTCACCCCCGAAAACCCGCTCGCTGGCCTAGACGAGATCGCCAAGCAGGTGCGCAAGTCCGGCATAAAGCGCGTGGACGGCAACGTCGTAATCGACGATAGGCTCTTCGATCTCGCTCCCGAAAGCTCCGTCAACGACCTCAGCTTCGACGCCCCGAACCTCGTTCCCTGGCCGAGACCGATCACCATAAACGACAACGTGATAGACGTGGAAGTTGCCCCCGGGAAGGTCGGGGAGGCGCCCAAGGTGGTGAAGTGGCGACCGAAGGTAGCGCCCTACCACCTCGAGATGCGGGCCAAGACGGTCAAAGCGGGCAAACCGACCACCCTGAGCGTGAGCCCCCAGACGGATGGGCCGGTGGTGGTAAGCGGGAACATCGCGGCGGACGCGGGCAAGCAGCTGAGGGTTGCGGCGGTCGACGATCCGGCCGCCTTCGCGCGCACGGCGCTGATCGAGGCGCTGGGACGCCAGGACGTCTCCGTCGGCGCCTCGCACACCGGCCCTAACCCTTCCTCCAAGCTGCCGAAGAAAAACTCCTACTCATCGAAAGATGAGGTCGCCGCCTACGTCTCGCCGCCCTTCAGCGAGTACGCCAAACTGATCCTCAAGGTCAGCCACAACTACGGGGCCAACCTCGACCTGTGCCTGATGGCCGTCAAGGCGGGCAGCACGGATTGCAACGACGCCTTCCCGGTTATGCAGAAGTTCTTCGAGAATGCTGGCGTCGACACCGACCAGGTGGCCTTCGCGGACGGCAGGGGGGGTAACCCCACGGACCGGTTCACCCCCAAGGCGGCGACCGACCTTCTGCTCTACTGGCTCAAGCAGCCCCAGGCCAAGACGTTCCGCGAGATGCTGCCCGAGCTGGGCGTCAACGGCGGCCTGGCGGAAGACTGCAAGAACTGCCCCGCCAAGGGCAAGGTTTTCGCCAAGCCGGGGACCGTCGGCTTGCCGGACTACGTGAACGAGCGCCTGGTCGACAACGAGTCGTTGGGAGGGTACATGGAGGCAAAACCAGGTCACTTCCACGTCTTCTACCTGGTGGTCAACGGCGCCGAGGCGCAGAACATCGGCGAGGTCCTCAAAGTGTTTAACGACCTCTCCGACATCTCCGCCATCCGGCAGGAAGACATCTCAGACCAAGGGGGGACTTCGCAAGGCGACCAAAAGTAGTAGTTGGCAACGACACGCAAAAAAGCCGTGACAGAGTGGAAGAAGGGCCAGGTCCTTAGGCTTCGGCTCTTCTTGCCTTTATTCACCGGAGTGCGTGGAATAAGAATGCTCGGAAGTCCGAGAGCCGCTTGGGCGGAGACTGAGGCCCGCGTGGCCGGACCCCGTTGATTGGTCCACCCGTAATGAGAGCCGTGGTTGGGGTCAACAGGACCCCGTTGTGGTGCCCGGGGTCCGCCGCTGCGCAGATTACCCGGTGGAGGGCGTGTCTGCTGGGGCGGGCCGGTAGCAGAGGCGTACCACACCCGACGGGAAGGTCGTCGTGGAGACGAGTTCCAACCGCACGGCGCCGACGTCCTCGAAGATCCGTGGCCCGGTCGCCCACAGGTAGGGGCTCACCGTGAACCAGACCTCGTCGACGAGGCCGTGGGACATGAGCTCACGGGCCAGTTCGCCGGCACCGGAGACGACCAGGTTGCCGTGGTGTTTGTCCTTGAGGCTGCTCACGCTGTCCGCGAGGTCGCCTTCGAGCAGGGTGGCGTTCCACTCCAATGGTCCGCTCAGCGTCCGTGA
>DASQVA010000046.1:0-16789 GCA_035641035.1 Rubrobacter sp.
CTGAGGGGCGTGGACCTGAACATACGGGGCCGGAATCGAGCCAGGTAGAAGGGTGGCGGTGCTGTGAACGTAAAGGCGGCTGTAGCCTTCGGAGCAGGCGAACCGTTGAAGATAGAGACGGTCGAGTTAGAGGGCCCTAAAGAGGGCGAGGTGCTTGTGGAGATCGCGGCCACCGGCGTCTGCCACACGGACGAGTTCACGCTCTCGGGGGCTGACCCGGAGGGGCTCTTCCCTTCGGTGTTGGGACACGAGGGGGCTGGGGTAGTGGTGGAGGTAGGCCCGGGCGTGACGAGCGTCGCCGAGGGGGACCACGTGATCCCGCTCTACACCCCGGAGTGCCGGCAGTGCAAGTCCTGCCTGAGCCGCAAGACAAACCTGTGCACAGCGATCCGCTCGACCCAGGGACAGGGTCTCATGCCCGACGGCACGACCCGCCTCTCCCTGGGCGGCGACCCGCTCTACCATTACATGGGCACCTCGACCTTCGCCACCCACGCCGTCCTTCCGGAGATAGCGGTGGCCAAGATCCGCGAGGACGCCCCCTTCGACAAGATTTGCTACATCGGCTGCGGCGTCACGACCGGAATCGGTGCCGTGATCTACACCGCAAGGGTGGAGCCTGGCTCAAACGTCGTGGTCTTCGGCCTCGGTGGCATAGGCTTGAACGTGGTCCAGGGCGCCCGCATGGTCGGGGCTGACAAGATCATCGGCGTCGACCTCAACCCGGCAAAGAAGGACCTCGCCGAGAAGTTCGGGATGACCCATTTCGTTAACCCGAACGAGGTCGAAGGCGACCTAGTCCCCTACCTGGTGGACCTCACCGGCGGTGGGGCGGACTACTCCTTCGAGTGCATTGGCAACGTGAGTGTGATGCGCCAAGCTCTGGAGTGCGCCCACAGGGGCTGGGGCGTCTCGGTGATCATCGGGGTGGCGGGCTCCGGGCAGGAGATCTCCACGCGCCCGTTCCAGCTCGTCACGGGTCGGGTCTGGAAGGGCAGCGCCTTCGGCGGCGCGAGGGGACGCACCGACGTGCCGAAGATCGTCGACTGGTACATGGAGGGCAAGATCAACATAGACGACCTCATAACCCACACGATGCCGCTGGAGGACATAAACAGCGCTTTCGACCTGATGCACCGCGGCGAGTCCATCCGCAGCGTCGTAAAGTTCTAGGGGAGAAGACCTTGCCCGAAAACCTCACCACCCGCGAAGAGCACGCCTGCTTCGGCGGCACCGTCGGCTCTTACGCCCACCACTCCTCCGCCTGCGACGCCGAGATGCGCTTCGCGGTCTACGTACCGCCTCAGGCCGCCGAAGGCCCGTTGCCGGCCCTCTACTACCTCGCCGGCCTCACCTCAACCGAGGAGACGTTTATGACCAAGGGCGGGGCCCAGCGCGCGGCGTCGGAGAACGGTCTGATGCTCATCGCGCCCGACACCAGCCCCCGCGGTCTCGGGCTGCCTGGCGAGGACGAGGACTGGGACTTCGGCAGCGGCGCCGGCTTCTACCTCGACGCTACCGCCGAGCCCTGGTCACGTCACTACAAGATGTATACCTACCTCACGCGCGAATTGCCGGCCGTCGTAGCGGAGCACTTCCCCGCCTCCGGCGCTCGGGGCATCTTCGGACACTCCATGGGTGGACACGGCGCCCTCACTCTGGCGCTCAAGAACCAGGACCTCTACGCCTCCGTATCGGCCTTCGCTCCTATCGCCGCTCCGACGCGCGCCCCCTGGGGAGTGAAGGCCTTCTCGGGCTACCTAGGCCCCGACACAGAGACCTGGCGCGAGCACGACGCCAGCGAGTTGGTGCGCGAACGTCCTTTCGCGGACGGCCGCCCCATACTCGTGGACCAGGGGACCGCCGACCAGTTCCTCGAAGAGCAGCTCTACCCGGAGGTTTTGGAGGATGCCTGCCAGGAAATCGGGCAGCCCCTGGCCCTCCGGTGGCACGAAGGCTACGACCACGGCTACTATTTTATCTCCACCTTTATAGAAGACCACGTACGGCACCACGCGGAGGCTCTCTCCGGCCGGACGTGAGGCTTTTGGCCCGCGTCCGGAGATCTTCGCGCGGCAATCTACTACGTTTGGTCTAGTAGCGGTTCGGATTCGGAGCCGGACGCGCCGCGCCAAGGTCCGGACGAGAAAAGGAGCAAGATGGCGATTTCTGGAGAGAGAGCGCGCGCTACCGGGTCTACCCTTACCCACCTGGAGGGTGCGCTGTCGGGGGAGAGCTATGCGGCGGATGAACTGATGGGCCTTGACCCCGTGGACGGTCGTCCCCTGCTCGCCCGCTACGACCTCGATAAGGCCGCCCGAACCCTGACGAAGGAATCGCTAGCGCGTCGCCGGATGAGCGGAATTTGGCGCTGGAAGGAGCTGCTACCGGTTGGTGACAAGCTTAACGTCGTCCACCTGGGCGAAGGGGACACCCCGCTCCTGGCGCAGCCCCGGCTGGGCGATGCCTTGGGCGTCCCGATTCTCGCCACGAAGGCGGAGGGCCTGAACCCCACAGGTTCGTTCAAGGCCCGCGGGATGGCGGCGGCCGTCTCGCGGGCCTTGGAGCTTGGGGCTACCTCGTTTACCGCGCCCTCGGCGGGGAACGCCGCAGGAGCGCTCGCGGCCTACGGAGCGGCGGCCGGGGCTGAGGTCACGGTCCTGATCCCGGTCGACGCGGCGCCCATCAATCGGCAGGAGGCACTTGCTATGGGCGCCCGACTGGTGCTGGTCGAGGGCCTCATCAGCGACTGCGGCAGGATCTCCACCGCCCTCGCCGAAAAAACCGGTGCCTTTGATGTCAGCACGCTCAAGGAGCCGTACCGCGTCGAGGGCAAAAAAACGATGGGCTTCGAGCTGGCCGAACAGCGCGGCTGGTATCTACCCGACGTGATCGTCTACCCGACCGGCGGCGGTACGGGCCTTGTCGGCATGTGGAAGGGGTTCGCAGAGCTAGAATCACTCGGCCTCATAGGTCCAGAGCGTCCGAGGATGGTCAGCGTGCAATCGGAGGGTTGCGCGCCGATCGTCAGGGCTTTCGACGCCGGGGAACGCTTCGCGGAGCCTTGGGAGGAGGCCGAGACCTGCGCTTCGGGGATCCGCGTGCCTTCAGCCGTGGGGGACTTCCTGATCTTGGATGCCCTCAGAGAATCCGGCGGCACGGCGGTGGCGGTCGGCGAAGACTCCATCGTGGAGATGCAAACGTTGGCGGGACGCCTGGGAGCCGGGTACGTCAGTCCCGAATCGGCGGCGGCGCTCGCCGCCATTCCCGAGTTGCGCGATAGAGGAGAGGTTGGCCGCGACGATTCGGTCGTCGTCTTCGACTGCGGCATAGGCCAGAAGTACCCGCCGCCCCTGGGACTCCCCGAGCCACCGGTCGTGGACCCCGCGACCCTCGACCTCGAAGCGCTGGTCGACCGGCTCGGTAGGACGCGCGATTGATGGGTCAACCCTAGCCACGGCCGTTGCTACACATGCCCTCATCCACCTGGCGCAGGCGGCCGCAAACACACAGCTAACCCCCCTCGGTCGACCACAGCTAGGGTTGTCCCGATCTTCTCTGGCATGTAAACGCGCAGGCGCTTTGCGGGTAACTGTCTAACGATGGCGACCCAGACGCGAGGAACGGGAAGGGATCACTACCATCGCGGTCCCCGGGTTGCGCGTGCCGTCATTTTCCCACGGCGTGAGCGTTAGCAGCTGGGCTCCCTTATAGGTCGAGATCGGGCGGTTACGCTTGGTCGAATGGCCTTGCGATCCGTCGCTATGGAGCCGCCGGTCGGAGCTCTGCGCGCTGCTTCGTACCATCCTCGCACAGCACCGAAGAAAGAGAGCTCCAGATGCACCACTGAATACTGCGTCTCCTCCCGGTTCGTTCTCCCGACGCTACGGCGTCGCCTAAATAGACTGTTACTGCCGTCACTAACCCGTCCAAACCCCGGCACACCCCCGGCTATCCTCCCCGCGAGCTGTGTTCGACGGGTCGTTACACGAAGACCGGTGCGGCATGAGTCCCTTCGGTGGGCTTGGTCAAGAGTACGCAAAGCTCTTAGTGGCGAGGACATTCTCGAACGTTGGCGACGGCATGATGCTGGTCGCCGGAGCTCTGCTCGCCGCCACCCTCACCCGCGACCCGTTCTACAGCGGAGGTCAATAAAATTGGACCACCCCTGCGATGTCTGCTTTTAAGCATAGCGCTGTAGGCTTCGGAGCGTCCGACATGCCCCGCTAAGCTGGGGGAGGAATATAGGTCCAATATCATTGCACAACGCTATAGACGCGACCCCCCCTGACCTCCCCGCAAGTCTTGGAGCGGCGTGGCTGTAGACGAAACGCCACACCTTCTCGCGCCGTCGTGGTACGCGGTGGGCCATTAGCGGACTCGGACACGCCTGGTCGGGCGGGAGACACTCCGGCTCGTACACCGACCCCAGGGGACCCGACGACGCCTCCGCGGAGCCGGTCCGCTTCTTCGAACAGCATCTACAGATAGCCAACCCGTGCGTGAGGGCTTCGCCTGGACCCGCGCGAAGCCCTTCTCCGGTCTACAGCGGGCTATCCCTCCGGACGCGGGACTCCCCGTTGGGCGCTTCGAGCCGGCGCTGCCTCTCCTCATCCTTCGTATCGGCCTCGTTGGCGAGGCCTGCACCTGCGGCCAGGGTGCTTAAGGTCCCGGCGAGGTCCTGTATCTCGGAGGGGACGACGAAGAGCTTGCTCGCCGGTCCCTGCGCCATCTCGGGGAGGGCCCTCAGATAGAGGTAGCGGAGCGACTCGGGGGAGAGGTTCGAACTTTCGAGGCGCTCGAAGAGCCTTCCGGTCATCTCGATCTGGGCGGCCTGGACGTTGCGGTAGGCCTCCGCCTCGCCCTCGGCGCGCAGGACGGCCGAGCGCTGCTCGCCCTCAGCCTTCAGGATAGAAGACTCTTTCTCGCCCTCGGCCTTCAGGATCGCGGCTCGCTTGTCGCCCTCGGCGGTCAGGATGGCGGCGCGGCGGGTCCGCTCGGCCTGCATCTGCTTCTCCATCGCCTGCTGGATGTCCCTTGGCGGTGTGATCTCCTTGAGCTCGACCCTCGTCACCCTGATGCCCCACTTCTCCGTAACCTCGTCGAGGATCGTGCGGAGCTTGCCGTTGATCTCGTCTCGGGAGGTCAGGGTCTTGTCCAGGATGAGGTTGCCGATAACGTTCCGCAAAGTTGTCTGCGTGATCTGCTCCAACGCCAGATGGAAGTTGGCGACCTCGTACTCAGAGGCCCTGGCGTCCACGACCTGGTAGTAGACGACCGTCGAGATCTGCATGCCGACGTTATCGTTGGTGATAACCGCCTGGGGCTGGAACGCTATGACCTGCTCGCGCAAGTCTGTCTTGGGCAGCATCCTGTCCACCACCGGTACGACGAATGTCAATCCGCTCTCGGCGGTTCGGTGGTACCTACCAAGCCGCTGCACGATGGCCACGCGGCTTTGGGGGATGATCCTGATGCTCCGGGCCGCCACCAGGAACACCACGAACGCCAATATCGCCAATACTATAAGGCCGGTCACGGCTTATCTTCCTCCTTCGGTCTCGACGGTATCCACCAGGGCGGTGAGCCCGTCGGTGTCCAGAACGCGAACCTTCGTGCCTTTCTCTATCTTCTCCCCGGGGTACAGCGAGCGGGCCGTCCAGAACTCCCCGCTTCCCACGCGAACCGTCCCCTTTCCCCCGGACTCGATCGCCTCGGTCACCACCGCGTTCTCGCCCGTGATCCCTCGGTGGCCGGCGTACCGCTCCCCGCTGCCCAGGGCGAGCCGGTTCAACAGCGCGGGACGCAAGACCACCATGCTCAACACCGAAGCAGCGATAAACCCGACGGCCTGGGCCACGAGCCCGAGCCCCGCGAAGGCCAACACGAGTGCCACGACCGCGCCGAGCGAGAAGAACAACAAGAAGAACGAGACCGAGAGAAGCTCGCCGGCGAAGGCCAACGCTGCCAGCACCGCCCAAAAGATGATGTTCAGGTCCAAACTCCTGACCTCCTGAAAGGATTCTACACCACCCCCACCCCCCGAAAAGTGAAACCCTACCCGCAAATTCACCCTACAATACGGCCATGACCGACGGAGACTATACCGTCGAGGTCCGGCGCTACCTGGACGAAACCTTGCCGAATGGGCATTCAGTGAGCGTCGAGTTTTGGCACGGGGCGAGCACAGCCTGAACTACCTCGCCTGCGGGACGAAGGCCCTCGTGTCCGGCTGGTAACGGGGAGCTGGATCAGGCTCCTCCTGGAGGAGCAGGCCCCTACGAGTACCACGCCCTTCAGCTACTCTCTTCCTCCGACACCATCCCGACGCCCTACCGCGTGGTCCCCGAATCAGAAGGCTTGCCTTACCCCCTCATCGTCGAGAAGTAACTGGCAGCTCGGCCCCTGGACTATGCCACCGACGTCCCCGTCGCCGCCCGCTGCTTCGGCGCGACCAACTGCGACCGACCTCCTGGAAGGCTGCGCCGAGAATGGCTCCGTCCGCACCTCTCTGGGAAACTAAGGCTGGCAAGCTCGGTCCCGCCCGGCGTCCTCACCTTCACTATCCGACCAGAGGCCGTGTGCCTCGAGCACGACGAGAACTCCTTTCATCGCTCGCATCACTTCAGCGGCTTACCTGGGTACGCAGGTCAACTACGTCCTCGAAACCCCCGAAGCGGGCCTACGGGCCGCCTTAGCTCCGCACGTCCGGCTCGCGGTAGGCGACGAGGTCACGACCAGGCTCCCCGCCGAGTCGCTGTGTGTTTTGGAGGCATCATGAAGGCATCAGCCCTCAGGTAAAGGTCACTAGCCACGCATCCACATCCCGCCTCCGCATCTCCAGCACGAGCCCGAGTTACGAAGAGTCGCGACCCGGCGTAGGAGATGGGTCTCGCCCCCGGACGCTCAAACCTGTCACCTGATGCCTGATAGCTACATCATCGCGTCGGCAATGATGCGCCGGTGGTCGAAGGCCAGCTCGACCGTGTCAGGGTCGAGCAAGGAGGCTTCGGCGGCGTCAGTGGCGGCCGAGAGCTCGCCGGAGAGGACACGGGTGAGGAAGGCGACGCTAACGTTGTGGCCGCGGGGGTCGCGTTCCGGGTCCGAGTAGACGCCGACGAGGCGGGCCAGCTCGACCGCGAGGCCAGTCTCCTCCGCCGCCTCGCGCAGGGCGGCTTGCTCCACGGTCTCCCCCACCTGGACGAAGCCCCCCGGCAGGGCCCACCGTCCTTCGTAGGGGTCGCTACCGCGACGGATCAGGATCACCCTCCTCTCGGAGGGGATGATCACGTCTACCATAAGCTTCGGCGTCTCCGGTCCCGCCACGGCCTCTCCTCCCGCCTCCTTTGCCTACCCGGACGTACTACCCGTCGACCGCACGAGATAATCGTCTCGATTGGCGCGGGCAACACCGGGAGGCAGGGGGCAGGGTCGTCTCAAGGGTTTTTCCCATCCAGGGCGAGCACGTCGCCACGGCCGAGGATCCGCTGAGTGTCCTGGCAGTGTCGTTGACGCCGCTCATGGTGAGCATGCCGTGGTAGCTCTCCGAGACCGTGGGTGAGCCCGAAAGTGGCCCTTACTCGTGAGTCATGACAGACTCCAGGTCCCACCTCTCGCTGCACGATCTGGAGTCGGGGTTCACCGTCCAGGTGAAAATCTTTATGTTGATATTGACAACCGAGCCCCTGACCTCGTTGTAACCAGGTCTCTAGCCAGAGAACGTACAAGTCGCGGCGAGAATGCCCTCCCTGAAGCTCCCGAAGGAGACGCCGCTCCTGTCGTCGGTGACGCAGGGACCGTCGCCGAACTGGGCGTAGGCCGGGGTGTTTCGGCCGTTCCTGAGCGCCACCGGGACGCGGTCCCCGAGCTGGCAACTGTTCGCCGTGTCGGCGACGATTCGGAGACGGCCCTGTGTATCGTGTTCCTGGCGAAGCGGCGTGGGATCTCCGGCGGCGTCGAGGTTGGTTGAGGCGATAATCGAGCGAAGAGGGCGCCCTGAACGAGAGATCTGTGTAGGCAGGATCGGAGTACTTACCCGGGTCTCCCGTCAGCCGCATGATCCTCCTTCGCGACCATGTCCGAGTCGTCGCCGACGTGTTCGAGCTCGAGGCGCCGTCCACCCGGCGTCTGACCTCCGGCTCCTGCGCCCCCGAGGTCGTCAAGATCTCCGCACACACGCCCTCCCCTGGCCTGGAAAGAGGCCATCGGCGGAAGCCCCAGGAGAAACACGGTATCCTCTGTCGGGCCGTGGTGACGCGAGCTTGAAGATTCTGTGCATCAGCGACCGGGTGGAGTCGATGCTCCACGGCCCAAACCTGACCTCTTACGCCAAGGGGGTCGAGGCGGTGATCTCCTGCGGCGATTTGCCCTTCGATTACCTTGAGTACGTCATCACCTTTTTGGGCGTGCCGGTCTACTACGTGCTCGGCAACCACGACCCCGGTCCCGACGGGCCGGAGTACCCGGGCGGCTGCACACCGCTCGACGGTCGAATCGTAGAGGCGGGTGGCGGAGCAGGGGGTGGAACCGGTGGGCCGGCGCTCGCGGGGCTCTCCGGCTCTCCTTTGTACTCGGGAGGGCCGAACCAGTACACCGAGCGCCAGATGCGCCGCCGGGCCCGGGCGCTCTCGCGGAGGATCTGGTACCGCGGCCTCGTCGGCCGTCCCAAACCGTGGATCTTCGTGACCCACTCCCCGCCGTTCGGACTCGGGGACCGTGAGGACCAGGCCCACGTGGGCTTCGAGTCGTTCGTGGACCTCATCGACCGGTACGAGCCGTCCCTGTGGTTGCACGGGCACGTGCACCTCTACGGGCCGGACCAGCAACGGGTCGTCGCACGGGGGGAGACCAAGGTAACGAACGTCTTCGGGCATCGAATCCTCGACGTGTAGTCTTTTTGCGGGCCCGTGCCCTTGTTGCCCGGGCCGGGTGGCTGTAGATTGGTTTGGTGACGAGGTACATGGATCTCCACGAACAATCCGAGCGGGATTTCTCCCGCGCCCGCAGGAAGGCTTTCCTGCGGCGCATCGGCGCGTACTTGCGAAGGGACCCCGCCTCCAACCAGCTGCTCTCCTTCGACGAGGTCAAGGGAGCGCTCGGGGTCGTCTCGCAGAACTACCTTGGGCCGCGCGAGGTGCCGGTCGCCAAGATCATCGGCAGCGTCGGGCGTCACAGGGACTTCGACCGAACCTTTCTGCCGTCAAAACCCGACCTCAGCACCCGCTGGAGGCGGATAGACGAGATCATGCACCGGGCCGAGGAGCTGCCGCCCGTGAGCCTGTACAAGATCGGGGACGCCTACTTCGTCCAGGACGGTAACCACCGCGTCTCGGTCGCCCGCCAGCAGGGCGTGGAGATGATCGACGCTGAGGTTGTCGAGCTCCGCAGCCGAGTACCGGTCGACTCGGCGCTCACGGCCCGCGACCTCTTGCACAAGCTCGAGCACCGCCACCTCCTGGAGCGCCTGCCCATAGACCGCGTGCTGCCGGAGATCAAGGTAGAGCTCTCCGACATTGCAGATTACCGGAGGCTCGCGACCTACATCGAGGCGCACGGCTTCAGGACCTCCCAGCTCTGGAAGCGCTACGTTTCCCCGGAAGAGGTTCTTGGGGACTGGTACGAGTACCACTACCGTCCGGTAGCTGAGATGATCCGGGAGGAACGCGTCCTCGACGCCTTCCCTGACCGCACCGAGCTCGACCTGTACCTCTGGATAGTCAACCACCGCGAACGGCTCGCCCTGGAGGCCCGCGACGAGAAGATATCTCCCCGCGCCGCCAAGGACGACATCTTGAAGAACACCTCCCGGCGACGCCGACCCCCGTCCCCTGACGGGGACCGCTGAACCGGGCCCGCGGCCCGCGTCGTTCGTCCCAACCTGGATAGAGGGTAACGTGTTGGAGATCCTGGCGGTCATCTGGGCGCCGGTCCGGGTTTTGAGGGAGGCGGCAGCGGGGCGCAGGGTACTTGCGGGGTTCACCGTCACGCCGCCTTCGCCCTGCTCGGCCTCGCAGGCTCGGGTTTAGCCGTCCTCGGAGGCATCACGAGCGCGCAGTTCGAGGGGCAACCGGTCCCTAGTCTGCCACCGGGGACCATCGACAACCTCAGGACAGTCACCATGATGAGCGTGGTCGTCTCCGCCGCCCTCACGCCGTTCGTCGTGGGGCTCGCTCGGGGTCTCCCTGATAATGCAGCTCGTCACGCGCTTTTTCAACGGGATCGGACCGCTGCCGGCGGTGCTGGCGGTGGTCGGCATCTCGGGCGTGCCGATCGCGCTCTCCACGGCGGCCGGGCTCGTCCTCACCAGCGTGCAGGCGGCACTCGGGGCGCAGGGTACCACCCCGACGACGCTCGGATGCGTGGGCGGGCTGCGCGGGTTCGCCGCCCTCGTTTGGTTCGTAGTGCTGGTGGTAATCGGGGCCTCCCAGGCACGCGGCCTCGACTACGCGGAGTCAGCGGGCTCGTGCACCGTCTCGTGCGTCGGCTGCGCCGGGCTTATAATCTTGGTGGGTTTGGGGGCGGTTTCGCTTATCGGACCGCACGGTCTCGCCCTCAGGCTAGAGGCGCGCACAGCCAGGTACGCAGAACTGGAAAGGGAGCAGCGTGGACACTTCTTCAGACAGGCCGTCTCAGCAGCCCGAGAGGCACAGCGCAGAACCCGGTAGGAGGAGGCGCCGGTGGCCCTTCGTCGTCGGGGGGCTCGTGGCCTTGGGGCTCGTGGGTCTCGCCGTCGGGGCGGTCGTCGTGGTGTTGGCTGTCGGCGCCACGGACGGTACGACGGCTCCGGCCGTCTACGAGGAGGAATACGTCTCCGGCGAGGGACCCCAGAAGATAGTGGTCGTGCCAGTGGAGGGCACCATCGCTTCCGCCGAGAGTTCCGTAGGAGGGGTCCAGCCGACCGCCACGCCTGAGGGCCTCTCCGACGCCCTGCGTCAGGTCGCAGACGACACGAGCGTCGTAGCGGTCGTGCTCGAGATCAACTCGCCCGGCGGCGGGGTCACCGCGAGCGACGAGATGCACCAGAGCATCCTGGACTTCAAGAGGAACACGGATCGGCCGGTCGTCGTCTCGATGGGGGACACGGCGGCCTCCGGCGGCTACTACATCTCGACCGCCGCCGACCGCATCGTCGCCAACGAGACAACACTCACCGGCTCTTTAGGCGTCATCTTCCAACTCACCAACTTCTCCGAGGCCGCCGACAAGTACGGTATAAGCCAGGTGGTCATCAAGAGCGGGAAGTTCAAGGACATCGGCAACACCTTCCGGGAGATGAAACCCAAGGAGCGTGAGGTCTTCCAGTCGCTCGTGGACGAGTCGTACGCCGAGTTCGTTAGCGTCATCTCCGAGGGACGCGGCCTCTCCGAGGAGAGGGTGCGCGAGATCGCCGATGGCCGCATCTACTCTGGCAGCCAGGCCAAGGAGCTCGGGCTCGTCGACTCCTTCGGCGGCATCGACGAGGCGGCCATTATCGCCGGGACGCTCGCCGAGGCTCAAGACACGACCGTGGTCCGCTACGTCGAGACGCCGACCTTCTCCGAGACGCTGCTGGCGCGCCTCGCCCCCCGGCAACCCGAGGTGGAGCAGGTAATGGACGCCGCGGGCCTGAACCTCGAACCGAAACCCTACTATCTCTACATGCCCGGAGGCTGACCCGGAAAGACCCCCCTAGATGAACTTCGAGCCCGAGCTCCCGAGCGGACTCCTGCACCGGACAAGAGAGGAGGGACCGGGAGTCGGGGACCCGGCCCCTCTTTTTACGGAGGTTTCTGTGCTTACCAGGCCTTTACCCTCTCGCAAGCGTCGCAGATGATGTCGGCCTTGTCGGCGGAGACGGTGTCGGTGCCCGATCCGCAGTTACGGTGTCCTTGACGGCCGGGACGTCCCTGGACTGGACGGTGCCGTTGCCAGCGCCGTCGTAGAAGCGGCCCAAGGAGGCGTCGCCGCCGTAGCCGATGAGGTTGTCACCCCACCCCGCCTCATTCTGCTACTCGTCCCGCTCCGTCTGGGTGACCTGATAAGCACAATGTAGAGGGTGCGGGTGACAAGGAGGCGACGTGGGGAACAATTTGAGCACGGGTCCATAACGCTCCGGTAACGGTTTCAATCGAAGTACACTCGATGTACAGCGTAGCCCCAGCTCCTAAAGGAACAGGGGTTGTGTCGCCCGTCAGTTGTTGTTTGCGTCAGGAGGTTCGGGGTTATCTGTTAACGAGGATTCACGCGTCACGCGTATGGCGCCGAGGAAACCACGTACGTACTTCATCCTGCTCTCGACGACTTTCCCGTAGTAGGAGGAGGCCTGGACGAGGTTGCCGTGCCCGGAGTACACGCCGACGTGCGTTATGACGCCGCCCCCCTCTTCTTGGAAGAACACTATGTCGCCGGGCAGGAGGTTAGATTTGGATCTGATCCTTCTGGCCTGCTCGTACCTCCACTGCCCGCGCTCATCCATGGGCAACATGTGTCCGAGGTGAGCTACGGATTTCTTGGTCTCGCACGTGCAACTCATGCGCATTTTGGTGCAGGTGGCGTACTTGTACCTGGTGCCCTTGTACTTCCGCGCCACCCTTACGATGTCGGGGCCGGTGTCGGCCGAGTAGGTGGCGCTCGCCCTCAACGTATCACCGCCCGCTCCAGAGAACGCGGTTTCCTCGGGCGGAGCCGCTGTGCCCCGAACGATAGCCACCGCGTCGGCGACCACGTCGGCGTGGCCCGAAGGGGAGACCTTCACGGTGCGCTCGCCCTTCTTCATCTCGAAGGTGCCGAGCTTGATCCACATACCGCCCTCTTTTGTCTGGTCGACCTTCTCGGTGTGGGGACCGGAGGCAGATGAGATCACGAAGCGGGCGGCCGAGGCGTTCTCACTGGCGGTGGTGTACCAGGTATAGACGCCGTAGTCGTTGTCGGTCGGGATCTTTACCCTGAAGGTTGCCTTCTTCGTATCAGAGCCGGCCTTGGCGAGGGCGTAATCTCCACCGTGGCTGCCGCCACTCCCGGAGGCTCGCTCCCATCCTGGAGCGACGAAGCGCCCCTTCGTAGAGTTGTCTACCACCTGCGAGTAGTCCGGCATCCGCTCCTCCTCCGCCAGATCTCGCCGCGTGGCCCGGGCTTCTGGGGTATCCCCCCCGACGGAGCCCTGCGAGACAAAACCCGCTCCGGACGCACCGTCGTCCGGAGCGGTGCTCTCCGGTGTGTTGCCGGATGCTTCGGAACCGCCAGAAGGCTCGTACTGCCGCGTGGCCGGCTGGGCCTGGGCAGAGAGCGACACGAAAGATACCAAGAAAACTGCCGCGAAGACCGTAAATACAACCGCTGCAAGCCGACGCACGTGGCCCCCCTCCCAAGTTCTTACTTGCGTCAGCGACATTGTACCCGGCCCGCAGCCGAATATCACTAATATGACAAAGATTTTTTCAGATTCTTTGCCTGCGCATTAAATTGCGCTAACGCCGACGTCGTTAGCGCCGACGTAGTAAGAGAGCGGGTACAGGTTGGGAGGGACGCTTTGGGCGCCCCTCCGCGGACCTCTGCTACCCGCCGGACTCGATGGGGCGTTTGACGGTCGGAGACTCCCCGGCGGGCTCGGAAAGCCAGCGGGTTATCTCGACCTTGTTCTCGGTGAAGAAGCGTACCCCGTCCTTGCCGGTGGCGTGCAAATCGCCGTAGAAGGAGTTCTTGACCCCGTTGAACGGGAAGAACGCCATCGGGGCTGCGACGCCTACGTTTACGCCGAGCATCCCGGCCTCCACGTTCTCGCGCCAGTGCCTGACCGCCGCCCCGTTCTCGGTGTAGATCGAGCAGGCGTTCCCGAACGGAGATCCGTTGGTGAACCCGATGGCCTCCTCGAGACTGTCTACGCGCACCACGCTCAGCACGGGACCGAAGATTTCCTCGCGGGCTACCCGCATCTTGGCGCCCACGTTGTCGAGTATGGTCGGCCCGAAGAAGAAGCCCTCCTCCCGTGGAGGCTCGCGCCCATCGAGGACAACCTCCGCGCCCTCTTTCTCGCCGAGATCGACGTACTCCCTGATCTTATCGCGGTGGGAGCCGCGGATCACGGGTGTAAGCTCCGAGCCCTCCTCGTAGCCGGGGCCGACCTTCATGGCGGAGGCCGCCTCCTTGAGCCTCTCGACCACCTCGTCGGCCACATCCCCCACGGCCACCAGTACGCTGCCCGCCAGGCACCGTTCCCCGGCGTTGCCGTAGGCTGAGGAGATTATGTTCGGCACCGCCTTCTCCAGCACTGCGTCGGGCATGACGATCATGGAGTTCTTGGCGCCGGCAAGCGCCTGAACCCGCTTGTCGTGGGCCGCCCCGTGCCGGTAGACGTGCTCTGCCACGGGTTGGGAGCCCACGAAGGAGACGGCCTTTATCCCCGGGTGCTCTAGGATGGCGTCGACCGCCTCCCTGGCCCCGTTCACTAGGGAGAATACGCCCTCGGGCAAGCCCGACTCGGCCAGGAGCTCTCCGAGCTTCACCGCCGAGAGTGGCGTCCTCTCGGAGGGCTTGAGGACGTAGGCGTTGCCCGCCCCGATGGCCACGGGCAGAGTCCACAGGGGCACCATACACGGGAAGTTGAACGGGGTTATGGCGGCTACGACCCCCAAAGGGTAGCGCCAGGAGGTGTTGTCCACGCCCCTGGCGACGTCGCGCACGGTCTCGCCCATGAGGAGGGTGGGCATCCCGCAGGCGAACTCCACTACCTCTATGCCGCGCCGAACCTCGCCGGCGGCGTCTTTGGCGTCCTTGCCGTTCTCCAGGGTGACGAGGGATGTAAGCTCCTCGAAATTCTCCTCCAGGAGCGCCTTGAAGCGGAACAGTAGGCGGGCGCGCTCTGTGACTGGCGTCGCCGCCCAACCCGGGAAAGCCGCCTCGGCCGCCTGCACCGCCCGGTCCACGTCCTCGGCCGTGGAGAGGGGGGTCTCGGCTATGACTTCGCCGGTGGCGGGGTCGTAGACGGGCTCGGTCTCGCGCCCGTCGCGCTCCTCCCAGGAACCCCCGATCAGGTTCCTTACCTCAAAGCCCTTCTCTCTCGCTTGCATACGGTCCTCCTTACGCGCAGCTTCTCGTCTCCCGGCGGGTAGTCCCGCTCTACATTCCCTACTTTCCCTGCTTACCGAGCGCTTCGAGGTTCTTCCGGTAGAGATCGAAGGGGGCGTTCATCAGGTTGGTGTAAGAGTTCATCGCCTCGCTCAGCATCGCCTGGAAGGCTTCCATCTGCTTTTCGGAGCCCTCCATCAGGATTTTGGCAACGTCCTGGCTGCTCTGCATCCCCTGGCGCAACTCGGAGGTCATATCCCCGAAGAAGCCCTGAACGAGGTCCGTGCTCTTCTCCTGCAGCGCCGTGTTTCGCTCAATGACATCTTTGTACGCGTCTAGGCTCTCGGCCAAGGCGCGGCTGGTGCGCTCCTGGCTCTTGATCGCCTCCTCGACGGCGTTCGTGTGGGCCTCCATGGCCCTTGTTAGGGCCCGGTTTGCCTCGGCTTGGCTCTCCAGTAACCCCGTCATGCTGTCGACCCAGCCCTGGGCGAGCTGAACGTTCCTCTGCTGGGCGTCGACGGCGCTCCGGACCACCTCCCGGTAGGGCTCGCCGAACGCCTCGGTCAGCCTCTCGGCCGTCGGCCGCTCTTTTCCAGACACCAGTCCCTCCTCTCTCCGCTCTCTCGGACATTCTACCCGTTCGTCGGCCCCGGATGCTGCCGGCTTGACAGCGGGGACCGGGTGCCTACCATCCCCGGTATAGACACGTATAAGGGTGTGGCGAAGGATAACCTTGTCCGGTGACTCAAAGATGCGAGGGAGAGGCCACGATGGCTGTTCCGCGGGGTATTCGACGAGAACTTGGAAGCCCAGCACGACCAGATTATGAGCCTCCTGATCTAGGACTACGGCCATATCGGCGACTACGAAGAGCTGTGGCTCTGTCTCTCGGATCGGGAACTCTACAACGTGTACGATGCCCCGATCACACCCCGCAGCGAGCACCCGTCTTTCGATCTCCTCGACCGAAAAGACGCCGACCGCTACCTCGACGCCGTCCGCAACGCCGCGCTCCTAGGACTTTCGGAGACGGATCTCTAACGGGGTGGACCGCTCCTCGAGGGCGCTTCGTCTACCACATGACCGTGCAGCACGAGTACCAGCACGACGAGACGACGCTCCAACTCATCGAAGGCGCCGTCTACAAACTGGAGCCCCCAAAGTGCACGACAAAACCTGGATAAAGTCGCTCTGGTAACGTCACGAGGCCGAGATGGGGCGACTCATCGGCGTACGGAGGTGGCTGGATAAGCTGCAAAAGAAGGTGGGTTAGCGCTTTCTTCAGGTAGTTTGTTCGGCACTTTTGGGCCTCGTTATTAAGCAGCTCGATGCCCGTTTGTCGCGGGGCTACATCTCCGATTCATCGCTGGTTCATCGCGGCACGATCGAGAGAACGGCACCCACGAACACCGTGGCCCCGTAAGCGAACCACTTGAGCTGCTCACGCTCTCTTGCTCTCGCGTTCTGCAGCCGTTCTAATTCTGACAGCGCCTTTCATAGTTGCTGCGCCGGTGGGCGGTAGCCACAGTTAAGGAAGAAGCCCCGCACATCCTGGGCGCTTACGGCTCCCAGTGCTCGACCCATCGCCTCGGTCAGGTGCTCCTTGGTACGGGCGCAGGTCTTCCTGAGGATGTGCTTTATCTTCGAGAGGGCCTCTTCTATGGGGTTGAGATCCGCAGAGTAAGACGGCAAGTAGATGAGCTCGCAGCCCCTCGCCTCGATGAGCTCCCTCACCCTCCTCGGCCTG
>DASQVA010000047.1:0-9666 GCA_035641035.1 Rubrobacter sp.
GGACATTCCTACCCATGCTCCTCGAGCATCGGGGTCCCACACGGGTGTTCGCTCCCCCAAGAGGTACGGAAGGAACACCACACCTCCCGACCCGGCCGCCGATTTCGCCGCTTCGGCGTTGATCCAAGCGTAGTCGTCGGCCCCCCTCGGGCAAAAACCCGCATCCGAAAAGATCGCGTCCCTTATCCAGCGGACCGCAGCACCAGCGGCCGACATGGCTCCGTGGGATAGCCACCGCCCCGGAACAACGTGACTACGGTTCAGGAATAGCGGGCTACCCGAGGGTCGGGCGTGGCAGACAGTGAGCACCCCTGAGGTTCCTGCCGACTCGAAGACCTCCCCGTCGTTCACGCAGCCCACCCCGTACGCGGAACAGGCCGTGTCTGCCGCCCCGGCGACCACTACCACCGAGCGCCCGAGGCCGAGTTCCGCGGCTGCTTCGGCCGACAGTCGACCGATGGGCTCCCAAGGCGCCACCAACTCGGGCAACAGCCTGGTAGGAAACTCGAGGGCCTCGCACGCCTCCGGCGACCACTCTCCCGGCGTCTGCAGGTTCACCAAGCCGGTGAAGGAGGCATTGGTCCAGTCCATCACCCACCGACCGGTTAGGCGGCAGGCGAGGTAAGAGTTTAGATGGCCGGTACGCAGCCCTCCGGGTCTTGAGGGCCCGAATTCGTCCGACAGGTGGAGCATCGCAGCGGCCGAGCACACGCCCAGCGCCAGCCTGTTTCCGGTAAGCTGCCGGTACCGCTCGTCGCCTACCAGCTTACGGACGCGATCGAGGCGGTGCTGGGCCCGGGCATCCGCGTAGGTCAACCCGTTGGAGAGGGCACGTCCGGTCGAATCGACGGCTACGACGGTAGGGCTTGCGACCGAAAGACCGATCCCGAGCACCCTCCGCCCCGCCTCACGCGAAGTCACAAGGTCGCGGCTAGTCTCCACAACCGCCTCCCAGATCCGCTTTAGGTCTAGTTCGCTCCAACCGGGTCGGGGGGTTAGGATGTTCAGAAAGGCGCTGCGTTCCCCGCGGCAAACCCCATCGGCGGTAAACAACGAGGCCTTGACGCCGCTCGTACCGACGTCGAGGGAGAGGAAAAGTCCTTCGAGTGGGGCTTCGTCGCTCACGGTATAACAGCCACCTTGAGCCCTTCAGCGCCGGTCATCGCCTCGGCGATCGCTTCGCTCGCCCGCTGCAGGGGGAGGCGATCGGTCACCATCGACTCCACGTCCACCCGGCCCGACTCGATCAACCGGAGGGCGACTTCGTAGTCGGAGCGGCGGGCCGCCGTCGTGCCCGTAACCTCGAGTTCGTTGTAATGGATCAGGTTGGCCTCTACCTGCGCCCAACCTCGGCCAGACAGACCGGCGAAGATGTTGATCCGGCCTCCCTTGCGCGTCATGGTCAGTGCGTCGTTGACCAACTGAGGCAGGCCGATACATACGATCGTCGAATCTGCCCCGAGGCCACCGGTTGCCTCGGCCACGATCGCAGGCAGATCCTCAACGGTGGGATCCACGACGCGAGCCCCCAAGCGCGAGGAGAAGTCCCTGCGGAAGGGCGAGGGTTCGCTCACGATGACCGTACCAGCCCCGGCCAGCAAAGACAGCTGAAGGTGGAAGATGCCTATGGGGCCTCCGCCCAGGATCAGGACCGTGCTGTCGATGCCCACCCGCGATCGGCGATGCCCATTCACGCAACAAGACAGCGGCTCGGCCAGCGCCAGGTACTCGGACGGCAGATCCTCTCGAGCGACGAAGAGATTACCCGCTTCTATGGCCAGGGCAGGGATCCGCACGTACTCGCTCAAGCCCCCGTCGAACTCATACCCCATCGCCTTGCGGTTCAGACAAGCGTTCTCCATACCATGCTTGCAGTAGAAGCACCTCCGGTCCGGTATCACCGGCGCCATCGCCACCGGCGTCCCGACCTCGAAACCCCGGACCCGCTGGCCCACCCGGGCCACGTGACCGGCGAATTCGTGGCCCAAGATCGAAGGTCGCCGTACCCCCTTGGTCTTCTCCCCGCGCAAGATGCGTCCATCGGTTCCACAAAGGGTGTTGGCTCCCACCCTCATGAGAACCTCACCCGGCCCGATGTCGGGAACGTCGACCTCCTTAGCCTCCATCTCGCCGGGACCATGGAACACGGCGGCGATCATCGGCGCCCTCTCCCTCCCACAGGCATGCGTTCCGCCGCCGGATCTTGCGAATTCGCGGCGACGTGCTGGATGGCGTCATCGACGTTTTTGTCTTGGTGAACCATGAGGCGGAGGGCCTCGACGACCCGGTCCGGCCGGGGATGCTGCCACACGAAGCGCCCGTAGGTGAAACCGGCCGCCCCGGCGGCCAGCGCGTCGGCGGTCATCCGGAAATAGTCGCGCAGCTCGCCGCCGGGCGAGCCGCCGGCGAGCACGACCTTGGCCGGTGAGGCTGCCCGTACCACCTCGGCGAAACTCTCGGCGCTGCCCGTGTACTCGGTTTTTATGACGTCGACGCCCACTTCAGCGCCGGCCCGCACCGCGTACTGCACGTTCTCCACCGACTTGAGTTCCCCTTTCAAGGCTTCGCCTCTGGGGTAGATGTGGGCCGCCAGCGGAAGCCCCAAGGCTTCGGCTTCGCGCGCTACTGAGGAGAGGTGAGTGAGCTGCTGGGCCTGGTTACGCTCGCCCACCAGCATGCCGACCGAGATCGCGTCGGCTCCTAGGCGCAGCGCCTCTTCCACGGTGGCCGTCGGGGTGTCGAGCGTGGGGTGGTACGGAGAATACGAGGTGGCCTTGACGATCAGCGAGATGCCGTTGGCGGCGTAGTTGGGGGAGAACACCCGTGCCGCGATCCCCTTCTGGAGAGTGATGGCGTCGGGTTGGCCGGCTGCCACCGACGCCACCGCGGACTCCACGTCCACCAAGCCGGGTAGGACGCCCCGCGCGATGGCGTGGTCAAGGGTTATCGCCAGAAGACGACCCGACCCGTCGTTAAACAGGCGTCCCAAACGGATAGCCTTACCGAGATACATGTCCTCTCTCCCCTTCCCCGTGTGCTGTCATGCGACGTGCTCCGGCGCCCCTCTCGTCGGCAAGCTGGTCGACCTCGCGCTCTTGGGCCAGGGCGGCGATCAGATCTTCGACCTTGCGCAGGTGGCGGACCAGCGCTTCGGTCGCCGCCGACAGGTCGCGAGCGCCGATCGAAGCGCAGATCTCGCGGTGCTCCGCCAGGCTGTCTTCCACCCGTCCTTCGTAGTTGTAAGAGACGTAGTGTCGGATCCTGTCTATCTGCTTCTCGACAACCTCATAGAAGCGGACGATCCGCCCGTTCCCAGTACATTCCACGATCCTCTTGTGGAAGCGGCGATCCGTGTAGAGGTAATGGGGCATCAAATCCTTAGGCATCCGCTCCGGGAAGTCGGCGAAGAAGCGAGATAGCTCCCCGACCGTCGCCTCCTCCCAGTTCTCGGAGAGGCGCTCGAACCCGAGAGGCTCGAGTATCTGGCGCAGGTCGAAGAGCTCGTGCACGTCCCGCAGGGCGAAGGCGCTCACTGCCCAGCCCGCTCTACCCCTGCGCTCGACGAGGCCTGAGGATTCCAGACGATGCAGAGCATCCCTAACGGGAGTCCGGCTGACCCCCAGAGCCTCGGCCAGCTGTCGGTCCCCGAGAAGGGCCTCAGGGCCCAGTTCACACCGCACGATGGCCGCCTCGATGGTCTTGTAGACCTGCTCGTTTATGTGAACCGCGTTGATCGGCTCCAAGCCGTCCATGCGGTATATGGTATACCGTGTATGGTACACGCGCAACCTTCATTGAGGAGTAGATCTGATTCGCCCGGAGCGGAGAGAGCGCGCAGAGAGGCTGTTCGGGGTAACCTACGTTCGGGTGATGTTGTTGCTCTTACGAGTTCCGGGATGGTGTCGGGCCGCCACGCGCCGGTGACGGCGCACGCCTCTCCGGATTGCCTCGGCCGCGCTGGCCTCCACCCTCTGAACTAAGGTACATTTTCGGTGGTGGCCGTGTTGGTCGCTATAGAATGACCTTGGGCGTTTGGTGAGAGGAGCTCAAAGTGAAGATCGTCAAGGCCGAGGCCTTTCTCTGCGACGTCGAGGTCGAGACCATACGCACGGACGCGATCCAATCCTTCGCCAAGCAGGAGACGGTCTTCGTCGACATCGAGGCGGAAGATGGCCTTGTCGGGACGGGTTATTCTTACACCATAGGAACCGGCGGCACCGCGGTACTCCGGTTGCTCGAGACAGATCTGCTGGATAACCTGATCGGGGAAGACGCCCGCCAGGTAGAGGCGATCTGGCAGAAACTCTTCTGGGCTACCCACGCCACGGCGGTTGGGGCGATCACGAACCTAGCCCTCGCGGCGGTGGACGTCGCCCTGTGGGACATACGGTGCAAGGCGGCGGGGCAGCCATTATGGCTTCTGGCCGGTGGGGCCAACCCCACCGTGCCCCTCTACGACACAGAGGGAGGTTGGCTGCAGCTGAGCACCGAGGAGCTGGTGTCGGGTGCTTTGGAGTCGAAGGGACGCGGCTGGCCGGGGGTGAAGCTGAAGGTGGGCAAGCCACGCGCCGCCGAGGACCTCGACCGGTTGCGAGCAGTCCGAGAAGCTGTCGGCCCCGAGATGGACATCATGGTGGACGCTAACCAGTCGATGACTTTCGCCGAGGCCAAACGCCGCGCCAGAATGTTCGAGAAGGTGGACGTGTTCTGGTTCGAGGAGCCGCTGCCGGCCGAGGACATAACCGGCCACGCCCGCCTGGCCGCCTCGACCAGCGTCCCCGTTGCGGTCGGGGAGAGCCTCTACTCGCCAAGCTACTTCCGCGAGTACCTACAGAGCGGAGGCGCGGGGATAGTACAAGTAGACGCCGCCCGCATCGGCGGCATAACGCCTTGGCTGAAGACTGCCCACCTCGCCGAGGCTTTCAACGTCAAGGTGGCGCCGCACTTCTTGATGGAGCTGCACGTGAGCCTCGCTGCGGCCGTACCGAACGCCCTTTACGTGGAGCACATCCCTCAGCTGCGCGCCATCACCACGCGGGAGATCCGGACATTGGGCGGGCACGCCGTACCTCCGTCGGAGCCCGGTATCGGTATCGCTTGGGACCGCGGGGCGATGGAGAAGATGCGCGTCGAATGACTACTTGCGCGAGAAGTTCGCGGAACGCTCAAAATGCGATCCGGTCGCCGTGTGGCTGGTAGCGCAGCCGATCGTGCGCGGTGAGTGACCCCCGAATACGAAAGTTATTGTGCGACGAACTGCCGGACGACCCAGCCTGTTATCTGGGCATGTGCTTTAGCCGGGATCGCAATGGGTTCTCAGGAGTTGGGAAGGCGTCCTGCGGCGTCTTTCTGGGCGTATCCCTCGTACATTCTCTTAACCGTCTTGGGCTCCGCTTCGGCCAAGTCCCTCCTCTGATCCGCGTCGTTTATGGCGTCGAAGAGGTGGGCGTCGGCCCCGTCGGTGCGGCAGAACATCACCCTGCGTTCGTCTCGGCAGCAGATATACCTGTAGTAGCCTTGGCTGAAGTGGTCCCTAGCTCGCTCGGGGCCTTTGCCCTCCAGTAGTGGCATCAGGTCCTCCCCGTCCATGGGCTCGGGTTGCTCCACCCCCAAGAAGCTCAAGATCGTGGGTGCCACGTCGTGGGTGGAGGCATAGTAGTCGCTGGTCTTGCCCGCCCCTTTGCCCCGCGGGTGCCTTACTAAGAAGACGATTTCGGTGAGCTCGGGGTAGAGGGCGTAGGGTAGCTTCCCCGTGTAGCCATGCTCCCCGAGGAGGTGGCCGTGGTCGGAGACGATCACGAGCAGGGTGTCTTGCATAACCTTGAGCTCGTGTGCCCTCTCGATAAACCTCCCGAGCCAACGGTCCGTCATGGTGACCTCCGCGGCATAAAGCGCCCTCATCCGTAAGAGTTGGCGGTCGGTGAGGTAATCGTCCTTGCCGTAGTTATCGCTGAGCGGCTCTTTGCCCTCGTAGCCCTCGTCGTAGAGGCCAACGTACTCGATAGGCGGATCCCAGGGCTCGTGCGGATCGTAGCAATCTGCCACAAGGAAAAACGGTCGATTCTCCTTTGCGGCCTCTTCCAGTACATCCATGGCGCCCGAGAACACCTTTGGGGCGAACCAGTCCTCCTCTCTCTTGCGGCCCTGGACGTTGGCCAGGTACTGGCGGGCCTTGTTGCCTTCCCCTAGGATGATGTAATGACGTCTCATCTCTTCCTCCGAGATCCCGGAGGGGTCCATGTAGGCATCCCTTTCCTGGCCTCGGATCATGCGGTAGCTGTCGAAGCCCCGGCCGAAGTTCATAGGGAACTGGACGTAGGTATCGGTCACGAGGGAGGTGGCATAGCCCTCTACGTTCAGTACCTCGGCCAGTGTTCTCTGCCCCGGAGGGATCGGCGTCCATCCGAAGTAGGGCGGGCGGGTGGGCCAGGTCCTCATCCCGGTGTGGATGGCACGCCTGGCCGGTATGGTGGGCATGGCTTCCGGGTGGGCGCGGGTGAAGAGCAGGCTCTCCCTGGCGAGGGCATCGAGGGTCGGGGTCTTTATCCAGTCGTTGCCGTAGGCGCCCACGTGGTCTTTTCTCAGGCTGTCGAGGATAACCAGGACGACGTTCATTCCGGGTCCCCCGCTCGGAAGGTACTCCTCGGGCAGGTGTGTCAGGTCTTCGGTGAAGCTGGTGCACCCGGCTGCGCCGAGCAGGGACATCCCGGCCGCACCGGCGCCCGCGGCTCTCAAGAAGTTCTTGCGCGTCAGCGTCCTCTTCGGTTTCTTTCTCACTCCAAGCCGGCCCCCACGGCGGTCCCCAGGATCCGTACTCTACCAGCTGACGTGTCGTCCACCATCATTCACCCAACGTCAAGGAAGGAGCGTTCTCAGAAGTTGATGAGTAGGCGGTCTCTGACGCTCGCCTTTTCGGGGTTCTCGGCGGTTCCAAGGCCTCCTACAATCATCGCCTTCCGGAGTGTCCCTGACTCTGTCCGGCCTATACCTCCTGCTCAGGGTCCGTCCTCCGCCGCGTGGCAGTTGTCCCCGGAGCACCCCCGCAGCACCTCGAGCCGTCCCTTCAGGCGGCTGAGGAGCTCGGCGTCTGCGGCCTCGTAGAGGTTGTCTAGCTGGTAGGGATCCTCCCTTAGGTCGTAGAGTTCTCGTTCGTCGTTTCCGTACTCGACGTACAGATGATCCTTGCTCCTCACGGCCTCGAGCCCTGGCCGGCCCCAGTCCTCGCGTGGTGCGTGCCGCCAGTCCTCCGGCAGCGGGTCGCCGCTCAGCGGAGGGACCGCGGTGGGACCCAGTAATTCCGTGGCGGCCTCTACCAAAAAGGCGGAGCGCCAATCGTCCGTGGGCAGCGGGTCATCCCCCAGAAGCGGCCTTAGAGAGCGCCCGTCCACGAAGGGAGGCGTAGCTTCGCCGGCTCCCGCGATCTCGGCAAAGGTGGGTGCCAGGTCGTTGTTTAGTACCAGGTGTTCGAGCGTCCGGCCTGCGGGCACTCCGGGGCCGCGCACGATCAGGGGCACCCGCACGTCCTCTTCGTAGGCTGTCCACTTGCCCGCGCTTAGCCGGTGCTCTCCGGCGTGCCAGCCGTTATCTGAGGTGAAGAAGACGTAGGTGTTATCGAGCTGCCCCCTCTCGTCGAGGGCGTCCACTAGGCGACCTACCATATCGTCCACGGCCAGCATCGATCGCAGACGCTTGCGGTAGAGGTCTTGCAGGGGGGCGATCTCTCCCAGATCCAAAGGCGGGTTGTCGCGCACCCAGTCGGGCTTGTCGGAGACGGCCTCCTCGTTGAAGGAAGGCAGCCGCGGCAACCGGGCGTCGGGGAAGGCTCCCTCGTGGCGAGCGGCGGGCGTGGCCGGCGCGTGCGGCGCCTGAGTACCTACCCACATAAAGAAGGGCGCCTCGTCCTCCGGCGAGTGGCGGATGTAGGCGGTCGCCTTCTCGGCCAGCACCTCGTCGAGGTGGGCGTGCTCGGGATCGTAGTGATGGATCCGGCCGTTCTCGTTGAGCCGGGTACTCAGGTGACCGCCGGCTATCGCGTACCAATCGTCCCACCCTACCGGCACGCGATCCCCGTAGTAGTCGTTCATGTACTTGCCGACCAAGACTGTCCGGTAGCCCTCTTCTTGCAGCCAGGTAGCGACCGTGGAGTCCTCGTGTCCGAGGTCGCGGAACTTCTCGGCCCCCCCCTGAGGTCGCCAGTTGCCGACGATCCGGTGGTTGTGGGCGTACTGACCGCGCAGGATGGTCGCCCGGGAGGGGCAGCACAAGGGATCGGTCACGAACGCGTTCTCGAAGGTCGTGCCCCCATCCGCCAGCTTGCGCAAGTTAGGATAGTCGGCGGGATGCTCCTGCAGGAGGCGGGCGTCCAGGTCGTCGGTGAGGATCAAGATTACGTTCGGCTGGTCCGAGGTTCGTACTACGCCCGTGTTCGGGCCACAGCTCGTGCCGAGCAAGCAAACCATGACTGACGCGAGAACCGCCAAGCGACACTCCCGGCGCATCCGCCGCCGTGACCACGTACGCCACCTAATCGCGTGTTCCATAGGGGAACGATTGTACTCCGGCCGGACGTTCGGGCTTCAGAGCAACACGAACCCTACTACAAGCCCCTATTCACCCGAGTGTGTAGAGAGGGGTTGTCTGAAAAAGGTTAGAGGAACCCTCGATCGTGGGTCCCCAATGATCCAAGACGACGAAACGAGGCCTTCTTGGTCCCTTCTGCCGAGCTTACAGCCCCTAGTTTGGAGTCTATCGCGCATTTTCAGACAGCTCTAGAAGGAGTGTTCTGCGAACCTCGGGTGTAAGGTCTCCGACGTCCGCAACACGAAGCAACGCTTTAGATCACCCATCTGACGTTTACCGTAACGCACAATAGATCTGGAGTGTATGTATGTACGAGCGGGCAGAGGCCCAGAACCGCGTAGCGTGGAAGGTGAGCACCTGGGAACGTGGGGAGCCATTAGTGCAACCGGCTGGAACTACAAATAGGAGGTCGTTCGTCAGGCTCGACACGAGGGTCTGGACCAAGTTCGCGGAGAATTCGTTGGCGCAGAGGGCTTCTACGCGCCTACGCCGGGGCCACGTGGCCAAACCCCGCGAGCGTCGGGCTGCACGAGTCTGTGGGATTTCGAGCTGTTGGGGTCTACCGCGGGGTGGGATACAAGCTGGGTGGGTGGCACGATGTGGTGTGGTGGCATGTGCAGCTGCGCGAACGGGTAGCGGACCCAGCTCCGCCCACCGACCTGGCTTGGGTGCTGGGCTCTAAGGGTTGGGAGGCACGTAAGGCGCGAGGAGATAGACGTAGCAGACGAGACCACTACCCGCCGCGACGTCTAGTGCAGAGCCCCACGCCAGGGGATTTAACTGCAGGGGCTGGGGCTGTTAGTAGCCCCAGTCTCTCTTTGCCTCTATCCACCGATGCTTTTAGAAGGCGCGTTCTCCAAAGTACGAGCAGAAGAAGGATCGAATTCCTGGAAGGACCCCGATGCCTCCATGTTTGCGTGCTCTCCTACCCCGGGTACGATGCGAAAGGCCCATACCACGCAAGCAAGGAGTACGGCAGGCATGAACAAAAAGCAGTTGATCGAGCGGTTGGTCGAGCACACCGACTCGTCCAAGGACGAAGCACAAAAACACCTGCAAGCTTTCACAGCGATCGTATCGGAGGCA
>DASQVA010000048.1:0-2442 GCA_035641035.1 Rubrobacter sp.
GCCTCCCCTATGGCCGTAAGTATTCTGCCGAGTGACCCCGCCCGGTGCGGGAACTCGACCCGCAAGGTCAAACTGTAGCTAGCGCTCGGTATGGATTCCATCTTGGTAACCCCTCTCCCTAGTGAGCCCGCCCCACGCAGGCTTGCAGACAATGATTCTATTGTAGTCCCAATCCCGGGTAAATAGGCCGGGCAGTGGACCGTCGAGGGAAAGCTTCTCTGGGGATGCGCCTTTGTGCGAGGGTTCGGGGACGGCGTGTTACCGGGTCGCGTTGCGCGACCGCGCGAAGACGATCACTAGGCGGTCGACACCTCAGACGGGCAGGTAGCCCAGGTCTTCCGGGAGATCGGTGCCTGGCAGGGCGTCGCGGCGAGCGAGGAACCACCGCCCGAGCTCCGTGGCGGGTCGGGCCTCCGCGGCGGCCTGCTCCAGGCCCGCGCGAAGCTCGTGCAGAAGCGGCGGTCTATCGCCGTATGAGACCATCTCGATCTCGGCGGCGACGGCGGCATCCACGAACCCGCCCCAGAGCCGGGAGTCGTCGGCCTCGACCGCCGGCGGCGAGGCGTAGGCCCGCTTGATCTCGTCCGGGAGGGAGACCTCGGCCAGCAGCTCTACATGCTCCGGGTCGGGTACGGAGGTTGATTCCTCTAGGTAGCGGCGGGCCGCGAAGAGCAGAAGCCGCGAGGACACGGTACGTTTGGTCCAGGAGGCGGACACCGATTCCCAGTCTATGAAGGATCCACAGTAGAGCCTATTCAGGTCCACGAACGCTTATCCTGGTACGCCACTTTTGCGCGCAGCCCGGCTCACGTCGGGTTTCCTTCTTCGGTCGCCTCGTCGGTCTCGCGACCTGGGCCGTCAGGGTCGAGGCTGCCCATCATCTCCGCGACCAGCACGGGATCTGGCTCCTCGTTCAGGTAACCGCCGCGTGAGAGCTCTCCGGAGACCTCTTCGGCCGGGCGTTCGCGCATCTTGGGGTCGTCGCGGAGGGCCTCCCTTAGCGCCGCGAAGACCCGATCCGCGTCCGGGCCCATCCGGATGTTGCCGCTGGTCATCTTGCTCCCTTCGTCCATCGTGAGTATTTATCTACTCTAGCAGCCCGGCGACCTCCCGGTGCGGACCTAGTGGTGTGCTTCAGTCTTGGTTGACTGGTTGAGGGCGACTCTTCCTCGGTGGACCTTCTCGAGGATGGACTCGGCGGACGCGGTCCAGATCAGTGGCTTGGGGTTGGCGTTGGTGACGCGGAGGTAGTCCTCGATGCTGGCGATCAGGTCGGGAACCCTGGGGAAGCTGCCGCGTCGGATGTTCTTGTCGGTGAGTTCGCGGAACCAGCGCTCGACCAGGTTGAGCCAACTCGACGAGGTGGGTGTGAAATGCAGGTGGAACCGGGGGTGCTGGGCCAGCCATGCCTTGGTCTCGGGGTGTTTGTGGGTGTGGTAGTTGTCCAGGATCAGATGGACCTGCAGCGCCTTGGGCACGTTCCGGTCGATGGTGCGCAAGAAGACCAGGAACGCTTCGTGCCGGTGCTTGGGTAGGCATTGGCCGAGCACGGTGCCGGTGGCCACGTCGAGCGCAGCGAACAGGGTCGTGGTGCCGTTGCGCTTGTAGTCATGTGTCATCGTGCCGGCCCGCCCCTTGGTCATCGGCAGCGAGGGCTGGGTGCGGTCGAGTGCCTGGATCTGGCTCTTCTCGTCCATGCACAGCACCACCGCCTTCTTCGGCGGGTTCAAGTACAGGCCGACCACGTCGATCAGCTTGTCCTCGAACTGTGGGTCGTTGGACAGCTTGAACGTCTCCACCCGATGCGGCTTAAGCCCGCGGGCGTCCCAGATCCGTTGCACCGTCGCCGGGCTGACCCCGACCCGATCGGCCATGGTGCGACACGCCCGGTGGGTGTGACTCTCGGGTTTGGAGTGCAGGGTTAACTCGACGAGCGACGATCTCGGCGATCTACTCCTCGCTGATCAAGGACTTGCGGCCGCGCCCCCGGCGGACCTGACCCAACTTGGCCAGCCCGTCCTCGGCGAACCGGTCCCGCCACGCGCGGACGGTGCCGACCGAGACCCCGATCCGCTGTGCGATGTGGCTGTTGGCCACCCCATCGGCCGCGAGCAGCAGTGCCTCGGCCCGCTGGACCTGCCGGTGCGGTGCGGCCTGTGAGGCCGCCAACCCCTCCCGTTGACCTTCGTCGATGACCAGCGCCGCGGCAGGAGGACGACTCACCACCCCAGTCTACGAGCCAAACACTAGATTATTTGCGAGACACACACCACTAGCAGCTCATTGCCCGATGTGTAGGCCAGCAGGTCGCCCAAGCGGTTCTTCACGACCGCCGCCCCCGGACAGCGTGCTCTGGACCGATCGAGTGGGGTCTCGCCGCCCCTGGGCGACGACGCGCTTGCCTTCGTGCCCGATGCCGATCGCGAGCGATCTTCACGATGC
>DASQVA010000049.1:0-2990 GCA_035641035.1 Rubrobacter sp.
ACGCCAGGAACAGCACGTAGCCCCACATCGACACGAGCGCCACCACCACGAGGGTGAGGACGAGCCGCACGGGCGTCCACCGCCGGCGCGGCGGCACCTCGGGCTGCTCGGCGTCGGGTCGGGTGTCGGTCATCACCTGCACAGGCTCCCCGTCCGGCACTCGCTCCGTCCAGTCGAGGCGAGCCGCGGCCGGTGGGCCCACCACCGGTGCTCGCGGCGATCCGGCTGGACCGGTCGCGGTGGGACGGGGACGATGTCACCCGTGACCGCAGACGTATCCATCCTGGACGACCTCGAGGCCCGTGGCCTGGTGCACGACAGCACCGACCGCCAGGCGCTCGCCGAACGGCTGGCCGAGGGCCCGATCACCGTCTACTACGGCTGCGACCCGACCGCCGACAGCCTGCACCATGGCAACCTCATCGGCCTGCTCGTGCTCCGTCGCTTCCAGGACGCCGGGCACCGACCCGTGGCCCTGGCCGGAGGGGCCACGGGCATGGTCGGCGATCCGAGCGGCCGCTCCGAGGAGCGCAACCTCCTCGACGACGAGACCCTCAGCGCCAACGTGGCGGCGATCAAGCGGCAGATGGCGCGCGTCCTCGACTTCGACGGCGGCGCGGTGCTCGTCGACAACCGGGACTGGACGGCGGGCGTGACCCTGCTCGAGTTCCTGCGCGACGTGGGCAAGCACGTCACGGTCAACCAGATGCTGGCGCGTGAGTCGGTGAAGGCGCGCCTCGCCAGCGAACACGGCATCAGCTACACGGAGTTCAGCTACATGCTGCTGCAGGCGCACGACTTCCTCCGCCTGCATGCGGACCGGGGCGTCGAGATGCAGATCGGCGGGTCCGACCAGTGGGGCAACATCCTGTCGGGCATCGACCTCATCCGCCGGGTGCGCGGCGCCACCGCCCACGGCCTGTCGTGGCCGCTCCTCCTGGCGCCGGACGGCAGCAAGCTCGGCAAGACGACCGGTGCCCGCGTCTGGCTCGATCCGGCCCGCACCAGCCCGTACCAGTTCTTCCAGCACTGGATGCAGACCGACGACCGGCAGGTGCGCGAGTTCCTGGCCAAGTTCACCCTCCTGCCCCTGACGGAGGTCGACGCGATCGCCGCCCACCACCTCGAGCATCCGGAGCGACGGGCCGGGCAGCGGCGGCTCGCCTCCGAGGTGACCCGTCTCGTGCACGGGGAGGAGGCGGCGGTGGCGGCGGCGCAGGCGGCGGCGGTCCTCTTCGGGGGCTCGCCGCTCGAGGCCGGTCCCGGGGCCCTGGCCGCGGTGGCAGCCGAGGTTCCGACCGCGCCCCTCCCGTCGCCGGCCGAGCTCGAGGAGGGTGCGGACCTCGTGCCGCTGCTCGTGGAAAGTGGGCTGGCGACCTCCAAGGGCGATGCGCGCCGTGCGCTCGACCAGGGCGCGGTCTCCGTCAACGGCGTGAAGGTCGGGCCGGACTCGACCCTGGGCGCCGCTGACGTGCTCCATGGGCGGTACGTCCTGTTGCGCAAGGGCAAGCGGAACTACGCGCTCCTCGTGAACGACGGGCCAGGATCGGTGTGAACGGCACGCTGCGTGCTGCCGGCCCTGCCAGCGGCGCCGGAAGATTTCGCAGAGCCCGCGACGGATCTCGTTCGCGGCCCCTAGGCTGGTAGCTGCGCTAGCCGGACGGGGAAAACCCTGGTCAGCGCAGGTGCTCCGAGAAAATCTCCAGAAACCTGGCTCTCAGGTTGACGGCCTCGGGGGCAATCGTTAGATTAACTCCTCGCCCCGCACGGCCGATACGGACCGGAACGGAGCAGCGAGATCGGCACCAAAGCTCCTTCGGGGCACGTGCCACGAGCGCAAGTCGCTCCTTGAAAACAGAAGACAGGACGAGAGAGCGAGTGCGGGCGACCGCCTCGGAGCTTCGGTTCCGACGTGGTCGTTTATGACGAAACGCACCGTCAATATCCGGATGGTGTTCGCACCATCCGATGGTGCCAGTGCCTCGTGTTCGGGAGATTCCGCCCGATACGAGGCTTCTCTATCGAAGTCCTCATCGCTTGCGATGGGGGCATTGATTTCGACGGAGAGTTTGATCCTGGCTCAGGACGAACGCTGGCGGCGTGCTTAACACATGCAAGTCGAACGAGGTCCTACCGGTGGCAACACCGGGAAAGACCTAGTGGCGAACGGGTGAGTAACACGTGAGGAACCTGCCCCGAAGACTGGGATAACCGTTCGAAAGGACGGCTAATACCGGATGCCCTCTTCTGATCGCATGGTCGGATGAGGAAAGGATTCTGCTTCGGGAGGGCCTCGCGGCCTATCAGCTTGTTGGTGAGGTAACGGCTCACCAAGGCTACGACGGGTAGCTGGTCTGAGAGGACGATCAGCCACACTGGGACTGAGACACGGCCCAGACTCCTACGGGAGGCAGCAGTGGGGAATCTTGCGCAATGGGCGAAAGCCTGACGCAGCAACGCCGCGTGGGGGATGAAGGCTCTCGGGTTGTAAACCCCTTTCAGCGGGGACGATTATGACGGTACCCGCAGAAGAAGGACCGGCCAACTACGTGCCAGCAGCCGCGGTAATACGTAGGGGGCAAGCGTTGTCCGGATTTATTGGGCGTAAAGAGCTCGTAGGCGGCTCGGTAAGTCGGATGTGAAACCTCCAGGCTCAACCTGGAGACGCCATCTGATACTGCCGTGGCTTGAGTCCGGTAGAGGAGCAGGGAATTCCTGGTGTAGCGGTGAAATGCGCAGATATCAGGAGGAACACCGGTGGCGAAGGCGGTGGTCTGGGCCGGCACTGACGCTGAGGAGCGAAAGCGTGGGTAGCAAACAGGATTAGATACCCTGGTAGTCCACGCCGTAAACGTTGGGCACTAGGTGTGGGGCCTTATCAACGGGTTCTGTGCCGTAGCTAACGCATTAAGTGCCCCGCCTGGGGAGTACGGCCGCAAGGCTAAAACTCAAAGGAATTGACGGGGGCCCGCACAAGCGGCGGAGCATGT
>DASQVA010000050.1:0-4072 GCA_035641035.1 Rubrobacter sp.
ACGTCGAAGGCCACAGGGATGCCCTCCTCGTTGGCGAGCTCCGCGAACCTCAGCGTCGCCGAGCGCACCGGTTCCTTTATGAGGGGGATGCTCCCGAAGTTCACAAAGGACGCTCCAGAGAGGGCTTCGCGCTTCACGTCGTCGGGAGAGAGAAGCTCGTCGGCCGCCGGGACCGAGCGGTAGAAGGTGAACTCCCGATCACCGTCCTCCGACACCTCGACGAACGCCAGCGTAGTGCGGCCGGGTGGCGGCTGGCGAAGGGTCGCCGAGGTGTCAACGCCCTCCGCCTCAAGAGCACGCAAGATGAACTCCCCGAAGAGGTCCTCGCCCAACCTCCCCACGAACGCAGCCTCTGCCTCGAGCTTCGCCGCGGCGACCGCCACGTTCGCCGGTGCCCCCCCCGGGACGGGCTGTGAAGGGCATCTCTACCTCGGAGAGCATCTCCTCCTGGTAGACGTCCGCGACCACCTCGCCCAGGGTTACTATCTTCCCCACGACCTCACCTCCGTCCGTACCGGCTAAACGACGACCTCTCCCTGGCCCCGGATCTTCCCGTCCGGGTACCCGGACGGGAAGATCCGGGGCACCACGTCGCTACCGAAGTCCGGGACGAGGCAAGCCACCGCGAGGCTTGCCTCGCCTCCCCCATAGCCGCCAGCACGCGCTCCCGCCGCGCTCCGACCTCTCTTCCGGGCGGGACGCCCGGGTTGTGGATCAGGTGGCCGCCGTCGTCGTCTCCTTGCCCTTGTGTCTGATGGGAACCCCACCGGGATGGAAGGTGCCCTCGGCCAGCGAGGCCTCGATGTCCTCGAGGCTGCGCCCCGCGACCTCAGGGAAGTACCGCCAAACGAACACGAACGCCAGCACATTGAACCCGGCGTACATCCACATGGTGGGACCGACCCCGATGATCTCTATCGTCGGGAGTAGGGTGAGGGTGATGAGCACGTTGCTGCCCCATAGCGTGGCCGCCTGCGCGCTGGTCCCGGCGCCCCGCACGCCAAGCGGGTAGATCTCCGAGCCGGTCAGCCAGCCCATCACCTGCAGGCCACCAGCGGTGAAGAACATGAACGCGATCAGGCAGGCTATGATGAACGGGGCCGAGCCGGCGCTGACCGTCCCGGTGAGGAACACCACCCCGAGCACCGCTAGGGCCAGCGCCGCCCCTGGGGTCATTATCAGGGAGAGCCTGCGACGACCGACGCGGTCCACGATGGCCAGCCCGATCACGTTCATGATCACGTACGTCACCGCCAGCGCGACGCTGACGTACAGCGCGCCGGACTCTTCGAACCCGACGCCGGTCAGGATCGTTGGCGTGTAATAGACGATCATCTCGATGCCGCTGAGCTGGGTAAACAGTGCCATCCCGCAGCCCATAATTAGGGCGGGGCGCACCCACGGCTGGGCCAGCCCCTTCCAGCCGCGTGCCGAGGCCTGGCGCCTCTGCTCCTCTACCTCCATAATGTCGCCCAGCTCGGCCTCGATGTCGTCCTCGCCCCGCACCCGCCGCAGGTTACTCCTGGCCTCGTCGACCCGGTCGACCTTGACCAGCCAGCGCGGGCTCTCGGGCGCCGGCAGCATAAGCAAGAACAGCAGCGCCGCCGGCGCCGCCGCCAGGCCGATCATCAGCCGCCAATCCAGAAGCTGGCTGGCCCCCGCGATCGTCGCGGTCAGGATCCCGATGCCGATCGCCACCTGGAAGGCCAGCACGAGTCGCCCGCGGATCTGCGGCGGGGAGAGCTCCGCGACGAACATGGGCACCGTCTGCGTCGCCCCCCCGACCGCCATGCCGAGCAGCACTCGTGACAGCGCGAGCGTGAGCTCCGTCGGCGAGATGCTGGCCAACAAAGTCCCGATAACGAACACCGCCGAGATGATCAGGATGGTGCGCTTGCGGCCGAAACGCTCGGAGAGGCGCGCGCCCACGAGAGCCCCGATGACGGCGCCGACCAGGATCCCCGTCGCGATGACCGATTGCCAGCCGCTGCCGATGCCGAACTCGTCTGTGATCTGCAGCAACGCCCCGGAGATGATGCCGGTGTCATAACCGTACAGAAAACCCGCTATCGCCGACACCACCGCGGTCGCCGCTAGGATCGGGGTTACCCGCGGGGTGCCCGTCCCCGCCTCGCGCACGTCCTCGGACATCTAAGACTCCTCTCTAGCCGTAACCGTTATCCCCAACATTTGTCCTTGCCGTACTTCGTGTCCTTGGAAGACACGCCGCCTTGGTGACTTGGCGATAGCCTTCGACGCCCAGAGTCCCCACGACCCAGCACAGGCCCCACACCCAACGCCGATCCCTACTCTCGCCACCCCCTTCCCCTCTCCCAAACCACTTCCGACAACGTTGTCAGCGTCGATGACGGGCAATCTAGAGGATACCGACAACGTTGTCAAGACCTGTGGCGCGGCTTTTCGGGGTACTTGCGGGTGGGTTAGGCGGCAGGCTCTGCGGGGCAGCCGCAGGACTCCCGCACGACCAGTTCTGTCGGCAGGACGAGGCGGCGAGAGCCGGGGGAGCTCCGGCCGTCGAGGCGGTCGAAGAGCATCTCGGCCGCGCGGCGGCCCAGTTCGGCGGCAGGTTGGCGGACCAAGGTGAAGCGGGGGCGAAGGACGTGGGCGAGCTCGAAGTCATCGAAGCCGATCACGGCGACGTCCTCTGGGATGCGCAGCCCCAGGTCTTCGATCGCCCTGAGCGCACCGAGGGCGGTCAGAATATTGGCGGCAAACAGCGCGGTGGGAGGCTCGGGCGCCTCCAGGAACCTCTTCGTCGCCTCCTCGCCCAGCTCGATGCTATGGGCGTCGAGGTTATGAAGGGGTTTCAGGTTCGCGGCTTTCAGCGCCTCTTTGTAGCCTTCCAAGCGTTTGCGGGCGGTGTAATAGTGACGGACGTCGCCGACAAAGGCGATGTGTTCGTGGCCGTGCCAGATCAGGTGCTCCGTGGCCTTCCGCGTGCCGGCGCGGTTCTGCACCAGCAACGTGTCGGTCTGGACGCCCTCGGCCGGTCGGTCAAACGCAACGACCGGAAGACCGGCCTGTTGCTCCGTCCTCAGGTGGACGTTGTGCCCACGGGCGGGGACGAGCAGCAGCCCGTCGACTTGGCGCTGCGTAAGCAGCCCGACATAGGCGTCCTCCATTCGGAGATCCGCGCGGGAGTCGCAGAGGATCAGGGCGTGGCCGTGTTCCCGGGCCACAGCCTCGATCGCCTGGGCGCAAGTGGCCATGAAAGGGTTCGAGACGTCGGCGACTATTAACCCGATCGTGCCGGAGCGTTGCCCCTTGAGGCTGCGGGCCAGTTCGTTCGGCCGGTATCCCAGCCTCTCCACCACCCCCGCCACCCGGACCGCCGTCGACGCGTTCACGTCCGGTTCCCGGTTCACGACACGGGAGACGGTCTTGATCGAGACCCCCGCCTCAAGGGCAACGTCCCGTAGCGTGACCCTCCTGTTTGGTCCTGGTTTGGATATGCCGGTCATAATCGCCGCCAACGTTATCACCGGACCGTATCCTGAGCAACGATCTACGCCGTACGCGGCCTCATGAGCCCATTCTCATGCGTGGCGACAAAGCTTCCGATCTGCCTTTGGAGAGTGCGACGTAGCCTGCATCGCATCGCGCCGTGTCGCCGGGGATGGTCTTCACGCGCTTCTCCGAGGGCAAGGCTGTGGAGAGTTGAGAGGTGACGGATACCGGGCGCAGCTGGGATAGCCCTCCTTGGTCGAGCCCGCGTGCTTATACAGTCAAGGACTACTTACCTACTGCAATAGCCCCACGTTCCGTAGGCAACGGGCTTCTAAGAACCTTCTACAAGCGAAGTTCGCAGAACATCCCTTCCACGCACCCCTCGGGTGAATAGGAGACGGACGGCGCGGTGATCGCGCCGCCCGGTACCGATCAGCCGGGGTACGAGCCCGCTGGCTGCCTCACGGTGACGGTGAGGCGGTTCCAGAAGTTGATCAGGGCGATCTCGATGATCAAGGCTGAGAGGGTCGGCTCGTCGTAGTGCCGGGCGGCCTCCTCGAAGATCTCGTCTGGCACCGGGTCCGGCCGATCGCTCAAGCGTGTG
>DASQVA010000051.1:0-12264 GCA_035641035.1 Rubrobacter sp.
CCTCAACGGCACAGCGACGGCCGGCCTGGTGGGGCGGGCGGTGCCCCTGGTGTTCGTGCTCGCGACCGTTAGCATCCTGTTCGTCTCCTACGCCTTTATCCGGCTAACCTCGTACTTCAACCACGCCGGGTCGGTCTACGCCCTCTCCGGGGCCACGCTGGGCCCGAGGGCCGGTTTCTTCTCCGGGTGGGCGCTTCTGGGGACGTACCTGTGCTTCACCGCCGGGTCCACCGCCGAGGTCGGGCTCTTCGGGCAGGAGTTTTTGGCCTCGACGGACCTCCCCGAGGTCGACTGGGTCGTGATAGCGCTGATCGCGGCGGCGCTTATCTGGCTCCTCGCCTACGGGGACGTCAGGGTGATAACGCGCGCCCTCCTGAGCATGGAGGGGTTGACGGTCGCCCTGATCTTGGTTCTGGTCGTGGTAATCTTCACCCGGATCTTCGGCGGCGGCGCCCCCGGGGACCAAGAGTTCACGCTCTCGGCTTTCGCGCTGCCGGGCGGGGTAGACTTCGGGAGGGTGGGCCTCGCGACGGTCTTCGGGATCCTCGCGTTCGCGGGCTTCGAGGGCGCGGCTTCCCTCGGCGAGGAGACGGACAACCCGCGCCGCAACATCCCCCGCGCCATAGCGGCGGCGGTGGTGACCATGGGCGTCTTCTACGTGATCGTGATGCTCGCCCAGACCCTGGGCTTCGGCGTGGACGAGGCGGGTACCGAGAAATTCGCGGGCGCCTCCTCCCCGCTGGGCGAGCTCTCCACCGACTACATCGGGCCCGGCATGGCCGCCGCCATCAACTTCGGCGTCATGGTCAGCGCGTTCGCCAGCGCTCTGGGCACCGCGACGGCGGGCTCGCGCATGCTCTTCGCCCTCTGCCGCGACGGCTTCCTCTCGCGTCGCCTGGGAGATACCTCACCCCGCACGGGGGCGCCCGCCAACGCCCTGGCGGCCGTGATGGTGATCGGTATAACGACCTTCGTGGTCCTGCGCGTAGGTGGTGTCTCGGCCGTTAACGCGTTCTTCTACCCCGCCACCGTCGGTGTGTTGACGCTGCTGGTTGCCTACATCGTCACGAACGCGGGTGCCCTGAGGTTCCTGTTCCTCAGCCGCAGGGTGCCCACCTGGGAGGCCGTCTTCCCGATGATAGGGCTTGCGATCTTGATCTACGTGATCTACAAGAACGTCTACCCGCCACCGGACTACCCGTTCAACATCTTTCCGTACATCGCGGGGGCCTGGATACTCGTAGGACTGGGTTCTGTGCTCCTGGTCCCCGGCCTCGCGCGCCGCATCGGCACGAACCTCGCCGCGAGCGAGGGTATGGCGGCCGAGGGGGTGAGGGGGCCCACCTGACGTACCGCCTCCAGCCGGCGCCCGCCCGAGCCTCGATGCATAGTTGAGGCCTCCGTTGCCCGAGGACCGGAAACCCGCGGCTCTACGGCTCGAGCTTCTAGAGTCTTTGGGGTGATGAGCCGGTACTCCGGCGGCGGGCCAGAACATCGATCGTTGAGAGGAGACAAGGATGAACGGCGAAGAGAGCCACTCGAATCCGACCTTGCCCAGGGGCGTGTTCGCCGCGGCCCTCACCCCGATGGACACGAACCTATACCCCGACCACAGGGCCTTTGCCGCCCACTGCCGGCGGCTGCTGGCGGCTGGGTGCCACGGCGTAGCCGTCTTCGGGACGACCGGGGAGGCGAACTCCCTCTCCGTGGACGAGCGGCTTGCGGCACTCGAAGCCCTGATCGAGGAGGGCTTGCCCGGTGAGGCGCTGCTGCCGGGAACAGGCTCGTCCGCCTTGACAGATACCGTCCGCCTGAGCCGTGCGGCACTGGACGCGGGTGCTGCGGGCGTGCTGGTGTTGCCGCCGTTCTACTACAAGGGCGTCGATGACGATGGCCTGTTCCGCTTCTTCGCCGAAGTCGTCGAGCGCGTGGGGGACGACCGGTTGCGGCTGTACCTCTACCACATACCGCACCTGACGGGCGTCGGTTTCGGCTTCGCGGTGATCGCGCGCCTCCTCGAGGCCTACCCGGGCGTGGTTGTCGGCACGAAGGACAGCTCGGGAGACGCAGAGCGCATAGCGACCCTTTGCCGGAAGTTCCCCGGCTTCTCCGTCCTCGCCGGCACCGAGACGCTCCTGCTCGACACCCTGCGGGAGGGCGCCGCCGGCTGCATCTCCGCCACCGTAAACGTCACCTCGCGGCTAGCCCGCCGCGTCCACGACGCGCACCAGGCGGGAGAGAGCGACGAGGCGGAGGCCCTGCAGCGGCGCCTGACAGAACTCCGCGCGCTCATCGAGGCGTACCCTATGATCCCGGCGCTCAAGCGCCTCACCGCCGAGCTGACGGGCGACGAGGACTGGCGCAACCTCCGCCCGCCGCTCTCCGCGCTGGATGAGGCCGACTTCGATGAGCTTCTCTCCCGACTGCCGCTCTCCGAGTTGCTCTAGCCCGGCAGGATCAGGAAGAGAGCAACTCCTCAAAGCCGGCCTCGTCCAGGACGGGGATGCCTAGCTCCCTGGCCTTCTCCAGCTTCGAGCCGGCCTCCTCGCCGGCGAGCACGTAGTCGGTGTTCTTGCTCACCGAGGAGGTAAAGGCGCCACCAGCCGCCTCTAGGCGCTCGACAAAGTAGCTGCGGGGCTTCTCCAGGGTCCCGGTGATGACGACGCGCTTGCCCACTAGCGGTCCTTCGGTGGGGCCGGTAATATCGCGCTCAAAGTCGAGGCCTCGCTCCGTGAGGCGTCCGATCAGCTCTCGGTTGTCCTCCAGGCCGAAGTACTCGATGACGGCACGGGCGACGACCTCGCCGACGCCGTCTATCTCCGTCAGTTGCTCCACCTCGAGGCCGCGCATCAAGTCTTCGCCGGAGAACCTCCCTGCGATGAGGACGGCCGTGACGGCCCCGACGTGGCGGATGCCTAAAGAGTAAAGGACGCGGGGGAAGGGTTGGTTCTTGCTCTTCTCGATGGCTCGGATCAAGTTCTGTGCGCTCTTCTCGCCGAAGCCCTCGAGCGGCACGAGCTGCCCGACCTCGAGGTCGTAGACGTCGGCCGCGTCCTTTATGAGGCCGAGGTCGAAGAGGCGGGTGGCGAGCTTCTCGCCGAGGCCGTCGATGTCCATCGCCGTCTTCGAGGCCCAGTGGATGATATGTTCCAGGGCCTGGGCAGGGCAGCGGGCGTTCACGCAGCGCGTTACGGCCTCACCCTCCGGTCGGGAAACCGGCTCGCCACACACGGGGCAGTGCGTCGGCATGGTGAACTCCCGCTCGCGGCCGTCGCGGTCCTCGGCGACGGCCTTGACGACCTGCGGGATCACGTCTCCGGCCCGCTCGATAACTACCGTGTCGCCGACGAGGACACCCTTCTCCCGCACGTAGTCCTCGTTGTGCAGCGTCGCCCGCGAGATCACCACGCCCCCGACGTTCACCGGCTCGAGCACGGCCTGCGGCGTGAGCGCCCCGGTCCGTCCCACGTTGACGATGATGTCTAGCAGCTTCGTGCGCCCGGCGAGCGGCTCGAACTTGTACGCGATCGCCCAGCGCGGCGACTTGGCGACCGACCCGAGGGCGAGCTGCTGGTCGCGCGAGTCGACCTTTACGACGACGCCGTCGATCTGGTAGCCGACCGATTCCCGCCGCTTCGTCCACCGCTCGCATTCCTCGATCACAGCGTCAATATCGTCGTGAACCTCATAGGGGTTGACGCGCAGGCCGTAGCCCTTGAGGGCGGCGAGCATCGCCGAGTGACTCTCGAAGATTTCACCGCCCTCCCCGACGCCGTAGAGGAGGATGGTCAGGGGTCGCTGCGCCGTTATCTTGGGATCTAGCTGCCGGATGGAACCGGCGGCGAGGTTGCGCGGGTTGGCGAAGGGCCTCTTGCCCCTCTCTTCGAGACTTTTGTTGAGCTTCTCGAACTCGACGAGGGTGATGTACGCCTCGCCGCGGGGCTCGAGAACCCCCGGGGGGGCGTCGTCGAGGCGGTCCGGGATCGAGCGTATCGTCCTGAGCTGCGCCGTTACGTCCTCGCCGACCACGCCGTTGCCCCTGGTCGCACCCCGGACGAACCGCCCATCCTCGTAGCGCAGCGAGACCGCGAGCCCGTCTATCTTCAGCTCGGTGACGTAGCGTGGGGTCTCGTCCTCACCGAGCAGGCGCCGCAGGCGAGCGTCCCACTCCCTCAGGTCCTCCGTCTTGCGGGCGTTGGCGAGGGAGAGCATCGGGACGGTGTGCCGGATCTCCTCGAACCCCTCAAGGGGCTCCCCGCCTATCCTCTGCGTTGGGGAGTCCGGGGTGACGAGCTCGGGGTGCTCGCCTTCGAGAGTTTGCAGCTCTGTGTAGAGGGTATCGTACTCGGCGTCGGAGATCTCCGGCGCGTCCTCTATGTAGTAGCGGCGGTTGTGGTAGCGGACCCGCTCGCGCAAGGCCTCGATCCTCTCCCGCATGTCCGCATCTTTGATCACCGCACGGATTATACGCGCGGCGGCCCGCCGTCCCAACAGGACCCTAACCGCCTGCGCGCCGAACGGACCAGTCGAGTCCCGTCCGTCTTGGTTGACAAAAGAAAATGCTTCCCTCAGGGATCGATGTCCCGCACTAGTGCCACGGCGTAGGCGTAGGTGAGGGCCTGCGTCAGGATCGCGCCTGGGCCGGCTCTTCGAGCGCGAGCCAGACCGTAATACGGCTACCTTCGAGGCGTGCGGACTCGAAGCCGAGCGAGTAACCGCCTGTCGGCTTCTCTCCAGTAGCAGGTCAGGTACGCTCCTCTACCGGAGTCCGGGAACTCCACCTCGAGCTCCCCAGAGAGGATGGATGCCGAAGGGGTCAGGATCACGCTCGGTCTCGGCAGACCCAGCCCCGGAGCATTCGAGAAGATTCTCTCCACGCGCAACCCGCGCAGCTCATCGGAGCCCTGCATCGCGGAGGCCTGCATCGTTTCGGAGGGCTCGGGGGAGGGTGTGGAAGCGTCGTTGCCGGCGGAGCAACCGGTAGCGAGCAACAAAAGCACCAATATCCCCACAGGTACCAGCAGGGAGCGTCTTACCACCCAGCCTTTTCCTCCTCTGGGGCCCGGAACGTTATGGTGCCGCTATAAGCAAGAGTTCGCGTTCGCCCGCCGCCGCGGGGTACGGACCCCGGCGCGTTAGCGTCGCGCCACCTCTGGCCTGGGCGCTCCCGCCCGGGCGCAGCCGGTGCAGTTGGCCTCTTTGGAGGTGGTGATCCAATCCTCCTCATCCACCGGCCTGCCGCAGTACGTCTCCTTCATCTGGGGCTTGGCTACGTGGACCCTGCCGATCCCGTTGGCCTGGCGGATGTTCACCCCCGACCCCCGGCGGTCTGCTCCGCCCAGGTGCTCGCTCGGTCGGACGTGACCGGATCGTCGGGCAGCCGAACCTCTAGTCCTCGTTGTTTGTGCACTCGCTATCTCCTTATCGCCGTAGATCTCGTCCCGGGCCGGTGCCCCGGCCATCACCGCGGTCGTAGCGGTACCAGAGGACGGGCTAAAGGGCTTTGACCTTCTCGCCAGATATCCCTCAAGACGTCGGTCGTCCACCCTGATTACATCACGTCTCGGTGCGCCGGAAGTCCCACCGTGGGGGCAGACGCGAATATCCCGGGACGACAGGACAGGACTACGGGGGGTGCCGCACCGAGACGAGCGACCGAGAAGCTGGGCAGGCTCGGAGGCGACTAACGGCGTCTCGTTATCCAGGGATACGGGTCGCGGTCGAAGTTGCGTGGGGCCTATTAAGAGGGGGCTTCCCCGCGACCTAGCCACCTGTCCGACCGCTCCTTGAGCCACGTAATCCGCAACCTGTTGGCCGCGCCCCTGGCCGGCATGTCCTCCGGCGAAAGCTCGTCTACGCGCTTGTAGAACACCTTTCCGTTGCTCGTCAGCGCCACCAGTCCCTGTTCGGCCTGCCTACGGTCTTGGGAGGCCAGCCGCCGCAACGCCTCCGGCGGCTCCCCCGGCAACGGGTCACCCAGCAGTTTGGCGAGCTGGCCGTCCTTGCGCAGCTCCAATTCCCGCCGCTCCGCCTGTATGAACGGTTTCCAGGCGGCTGCGATTCGGGCCCGGCTCCGCTCCTCGGCCCGCTGCCGGTCCAACTCCCGTACGCGCTTGCGCTCCAGGGCCTCCTGCCACGGGTTCGCCGTCTCGTCGGGCTGCTCGCCGCCCGGCTCCTCGGGCCCCCGGTCTGCTTCGAGCCCGCGTACTGCCTCCGGCGGCTTTTCGAGCGGTTCACCGGTATGTTTCTCCCGGCCCTTCGCCTCGCGCGCCAGAACTTCGTCGCCCAGCGATTCGGATACTCTCTGTCCCTCGTGCATGGCCTTCCCTCTCATTGGGGGTGGTCCCCCATGTTGGGATAATGATACTATTATTTCTAGACCGCCGTCGTCCGTGGATCTCCCAGGATCTCGTTTCCCTGGCTATTCGCGCCTTTCTGGAAGTGTACTTCTTCTAGTTGGTAAGACCGCGTATGTATTCTTTCGGGCACCCTGAAGCCCTTGACTGGTCGCGCGTGGTCGCGCGAACCGGCGTCGCCCTCAGCGTCGCCCCACACCGCAGGTTTGTCTGGCCTTTGGGATCGGCTTTGAGATGGGTCGAGGGGCGAAGTTTCGAGGGCCGCCCGAGGGTCTCAGGCGTGCTCTGCGTAGTGCGCGCGGACGGCCTCGTCGAACGCGCCGGAGGGCTCCTCCATGCGTGGCGCGGACTCTACGGTGGCCGCGTCGTGGGTGATGGAGACGCGCTCCCCTTCAGCGTCCACCTCTACCAGCTCGGCGGGGATAGGGCGGCCATTTACGACGAGGTACTTGAGGACGTCGCTCGGGGCATCGTAGACGGTGTCCTCGACCCTCCCGATCTCTTCACCCGAGGCGCCGTAGACCCCGTAGCCCTCCATCGCCGTGTAGGGGTTGTCTGCCCGGTGGTCCTTCTCCTCCATGGTTTCTCCTTCGGTGGCGGGGATAGGCGCATAGGCGCGTGTGCGTATCATACTTCGGCGTGGGTGGCAGAGCAGATCCCGGTCGGAACGCGTAGCCTCAAGGCTTTCTCTCTCGCTCCTGGCCCTCATGGCGGACTCACTGCTCGTGCACACCGCCGCCTGCGAGCTCGCCGGCTCCTACGTTGTTCTGCTGTACCTAGCGGCCTCTGTCGGGATCGTCACGGCTGAGGTGGTGATGCCCGTTGCTGCCGGCGACGCAGTCTACCACCGGGTTCTTCTGCGGTTCTATCGAAGTGCTGTACATAGCCGCCGTCGCCATAATCTTTCTGTCCGGCGGGGTGTCCCGCGAACTCTACGTGCTCTCCTTCCCGCCGCTTTTCGCCGGGGCGCTGCACGGGTCCTGGATGGTCGTCCTAGCTGCCCTCGTCGCCGTCCTGTTCGCCACGCCCTGGCTACGATGCCGAGTCTTCTGGAGGAGGTGACAGAGGAAGAGATCGCCTCGTTGGGCTTCAAACGGCTCGCCGCCCTTGGAGCGAGTCGAGGAGCGTGCGGCGTGCCCTCGCCACGGCGAGCTCTTTGGGTACCAGGGATACCCGGGTGGTAATCTACCCCGGTCTACCCCCGCGACGCCCGCTCCGCGGAGGATTTGTTGGGCGCGACCGGTCGGGCGCCGGAGGCCGCTTTCGAGGTCGGCTCCCCGAGCGCGATAGTCCTGCCGGCAGGTGTCCGCGGATCGAAGCCCGCCCCTACCGGGCCGCCCGCTGAAACCTCCCTGGGGGCCGTTCGTACCGATGGTATAATCCACAACGTACTTTGCAGGCCTAACGACTGCCGGGGGTGGGCGGCGCAGATGGGAAGATTTATTAGGGCGATCCGCGGTTTCTTCGGGAGGTTTCTGTCCGGGGTCGAGCAACGCAACCCCGAGATACTGCTCGAAAACGCCGTACAGGACGAGCTCGAGAACCTCAAGAAGCTGCAGGTCGCGGCGGCCCGCACGATGGCTTACGAGAAGATGCTCGCCAACGACGCCGCCTCAAAACAGAAGGTCCTGACGACCAAAGAGCGCCAGGCGCGCGAGCTCGCCAGTAGGGGCCAGCGACAGGCCGCCATCGAGGTGGTCCAGCAGAAGCAGGAGGCCCAGACGAGCCTGGTGGAGATAGAGGGCCGCCTTGAAGAGGCTCGCAAAAACTCCCAGGAGATGGAGCAGGCCTTTCGCGACCAGGAGCGTCGCTACAACGACGTGGTGCGCCAGCGGGCCTCCCTCATGGAAGAACATCAGCGCTCGCGCGCCCTGCGCACCGCCAACGAAGCCCGCTCTAGCATCTCCCTTTCGGACTCTTCGCGTGACCTGGAGAAGGCCAGGCAGTCCATTCGCCAGGCCTCTTTCGAGGCCGAGGCCATCGGCGAGCTCGGCACGAGCGAGACCGAGCGTCAGATAGCAGCCGCCGAGGTGGATGTAAAGCGCCTCGACGCCGAGCAGGAGCTGGAGATGATCGAGCTGCAGATGGGCCTGCGCGAGCCGGACTCCATCGAGCCGGCGCCCGCCGAAGAGCCTGCTGCCGAACGGCCGGATCAGGAGGGCCCGCGTGGGCAGTAGAGGTAGCGTCTCGCGGCGCCTGCTGGTGCGCCTGGCACCCTTCGGATCCTTCGCCGGTCTCGGGGCCCTCGCGGCGGCGAGTGACGCTTACGTCCTCGCGGGGCTCTTCGGGCTCGCGGCCGCCGGCGCGGGAAGAAAGCTCCTCGACCGGCGCGAGAACGCGCGCAAGGAGCTGTTGAGTCGCGCGCGTGAGAACAGGCGGGAGCTTGGCCGGGTGGCGAGGGAGGACCGTGTGGCGGCAACGCAGATGAAACGACTCGTCGCCTTGCAGGATGGGCTATTGGAGAGCTACGAGCTCATTCCGCAGGAGTGCCGGCCGCTGTTGGACGAGGACATCTTAACCATCGTCCGCGAGGTAGAGGGCGCGGCCCGTCTCGCGAGGCGCCGGGCGGCGTTGAGGCGGCACCTGGAGAGCGTGGACCGGGCGGGGATCTCCCACCGCATAGAGGACCTGGAGAGAGATCTTGCGGGGCTGGAACCGGACTCGCCCCTGCGAGCGCCGTTCGAGAGCGCGCTGGAGGGGCGTCGGGGGGAGCTAGACGGCTACGGGGACTTGCTGGGCAGCATTAGCATGATCAACGCCCAGCTGGAGAGCGCGGAGAGCTTGCTCGGTAACCTGCGTGGGGAGCTGCTCGCCTTGGATAACAGCCTCGTCTCAGGCGCGCTCGACCCTGGTCTCGCGCAGCTCAGGGAGCGGATCGCCTTTTTCCGCCGCGGCCTCGATGAGGTGACGCGGCGAGTCGAGACCTTACCCGCAACGGAGAGGATGCCGGCGAGATGAACGAGGATAGCAGCACGTCGAGGCAGAGCTTCTTCTCCCGGATGTTCGCCACGAACGACGAGGGCGAGGGAACCGCGATCTACTCGTCCGAGGAGGTCGGCACCGGCGTTTCCGGCAGGGGCGCGGTGGACAAAGCCGAGGCCCAGGTCTTCACCGTGGAGCGGGCCGCCGAGGTCATCAAGAACCTGCCGCCGGAGGTGCCAAGGCCCGCCGTGGTGCGCATCGTGAGGGGGACGTTGGAGGCCGCCGGGATAGACATCGCCGAGCTTGCATCTTCCACCAGGGCCCGGGAGTCCAGGCTTAACTCCGAAATAGACCTCAGCGAGGGCCGCATACAGCAGCTCAAGGACGAGACCGAGGACGTAATCCGGTCGCTCGAAGACGAGATCCGCAAGGCGCGCGAGGCCAGGAACTTCGGCGTCGCCGAGGAGGAGAGGAAGATCGCGGCCGCCGAGACGGCCCTCGAAGACGTAGATCGGGTGCGCGACTTTTTCGGCCTGTCCTACGACGAGGCCGCCGCGCCGGCGGATGACCCCGCCGCCGGGGAAGAGACGCAGGTTCTTCAGAGCGCGGACCTGGCCGAAGACGAGACGGGGGGGCTCCGCCGCCCCGACCCTCTCTCCGACTCCGAAGAAGACTGGAATACCAGGGGCAACCAAGGACAGTGAGCATCCCCCGCCGTCTGGGACGTCTCGCCCAGGGTTTCGTCTCCAACCTTCAAGAGGACGAGCGCTTCCGCGAGAGGCTGCGCGCCGGCCGTGAGCGCAGCGAGGCCTTCAAAGGCGCCTTCGAAGCCGCCTGGAAGGGCGCTTCGGAAGAGTGGCGCCGCGCCGAAAAGCGGCGCGCCACCGAAGAGGCGGCTACCGGGGAGGCCGACGGTGGGCCACGCTCCCAGAGCCGACCCTCCGGGAGGCGTGGTGCGTACACCACCTTTATCCCTAGAAGGTACCCGCCCAACGTCCTGGCCGCCTACAACCGACTCGGCCTCGGGCCCGGCGCCCCCATGGAAGAGGTGGACAGGAAACGCCGAGATCTGGTCAAGCGCTTCCACCCAGACCGCTTCTCCGACCCCGACAAGCGCGCCCGGGCCGAACGCGTCACCGCCGAGATCAACGCCGCCCACGACGCCATAGAGCGCCACCTAGACAAAGGGCGATAAAGTCCCGCCGGTACTTCCGCGTCCTACCTTTGCGCTTATACCTGATCCGCTACGTCCTGATCCTGCCTACCGGACCCGCCAGCCGTGAATGGCCGCTCTCGCCCGAGGGCGAAGCGCAGGCCGCCACGCTCGGGCAAGCCCCTCTCTGAAAAGAGATATACGCGGTGTACAGCAGCTCCGAAGGCAAGGCGCTCGCTACGGTGAGGGCCGCGTGCGAGAGGCATGGATTAAAGATCAGGATGGACGACTGGCTGCGCGAGGCGCGGCGCCCTATTATTTGTATAGAGGACCATAAACGCGCGGTGTGCTTGTACCTTGAGCATCCCGAAGACCCGCCGGTAGGCTGGGAGAGCGAGCCTGCAGCGAGATCGCGGATGGCGGGGTGCGTCGACTAGATCGCGGCCCACCATCCGCACGACACCGCCGTCATTTGTAGTAATGGTCTTGCCCCGACCATCTACCTGGACGACCTGATCTCGTCTGATTTGAGCGCCTTCTTCGACCTCTTCTAGCGCTCGGTGGCTTTACATGGGTGGCCTTGGTGGAGGATGGCCGGGCATCACCGTTCCGTCACGAGTTACCCTCACTGGACAATGCATAAGCGGACTCGGGGAGCGGCAGTTCCACGGCTGGCGGCGCCCCGGCCCCAAATGTTTACTGTCCGCCAAGCTAACCCAGCGCCCCGTCCCTTTGGGCGACAACCCGCAAGCTCAAGAGGTCGTATACCCACAGTGACGCTGGGAGCGTCCCACCAAACTCTTCCGGTGGAGCTCCTCTAGAGCGTTTGTCGTAGCGGTTGGGCCAGCGGGCGGTAGCCGCGGTGCTCGAAGAAGCCCCGCGCGTCACTCGCCGTCACCGTGTCGAGGGCTCGGCCTGTCGCTTCCAGCAGGGCTTCTCGGGTGCGCGCGCCGGCCTTCCTCAGCGACGCCTTGAGCTTGGCGAACGCCTCTTCTATGGGGTTGAGGTCCGGCGGAGCTTCGCTGGGCGGCAGGTAGAGGAGCTCGCAACCCCTGCACTCGATCAGCTCCCTGACCCTCTCACCTTTGTGGGCCGAGACGTTGTCCATGACCACGATCTGCCCCGGCGAGAGGCTCGGGGTGAGGACCCGCCCGGCGTAGGCTTCGAAGACGGCCTTCGTGGTCGCACCCTCCACCGCCAAGGAAGGTCCCATACCCTCGGAGCTCATGCTCGAGGGCAGGGTGACGTTCGCCTCTCAGTTGCGCGGCGCCTCAAAGCGCACCCTCCGGCCCCTGCGGGACCAGCCGTAGATTGGCGAGAGCGAGGTGTTGGTGGGGCACTCATCCACGAACACAAAGCGCCTCCCGTCGAGCCTACCCGAGACCAGAGCACGCCAGGCCGCCCTCAAAAACTCGTCTCTCTCACTCGCTGCCACGCTGCGTCTTTTGGGCTGAAGCCCATCTTCCTAAGCAGCCTCGAGAGGGTCGACTCGCTCACCGAGACTCCCACCATCTGCTTGAGGAAGCGGCACCTATCTTTGAGGGTGATGGTGGGCCTCTCTTCTACGTCGGCTTCCAAGAGCTTGCTGGCTCGCTCGTCGAGTTTGGGTTTGGAGCCGGGATGTTTGTTTGGAGTAAGGGGTCTACCTTCCCGGCGAGCCGCCGCGTATCGTTTTACGGAGGAGCGGCTCACCCCGAAAGCTCTAGCTGCCTCGCTCTTTGGCATGCCCCTCTGTCCACGGCTTGGAGTACCTTTGCGCGCAGGTCTTCCGAGTAGGCTTTCACTCGCCAATGATGCGCCTGGCTCAACTACACCGCAACCCGCTCTATCTCC
>DASQVA010000052.1:0-2361 GCA_035641035.1 Rubrobacter sp.
ACCGCGCCCAAGGAAGCGTAGATGATCACGATAGCGACCGGCTCGTCGAAGGTGAGCAGCAGCAGAGGGGGGAAGGTGATCCAGACGAGAAAAGCCCTGAAAAAGAAGCTCGTCTCCGAGAGGTATTCCTCTCCCTCCTCCTCGGGCACCCGGCGGATGGTTCTCACCAGGTCGCCGAAGAGGTAGGCGCCGCCGTTCCAGGCGCCGGTGATGGAGCTCGTCGCCGCGGCCCAGAAGCCTATGAGGAAGAGCCAGCTCGCCACCGCGCCGAAGCGCTCGGCGATGGGGTCCGAGAGGGCGACGAGGCCCCCCTCGTCGCTTATGCTCGACCCGTTGGCGAACAGCAACTCGGCGCCGATGACCAGCATCGACACCATGAATATGCCGGTCATTATGTAGCCGACGGCGAGGTCGGTGCGCATCATCGGGATCCAGGAGGGCCGCCGCCAGCCGCGCTCGCGCACCCAGTAGGTGTAGGAGACGAGCGTGAACGTCCCGCCCACACCGCCGATGACCGCGAGCACGAAGGGCAGCGAGCCCTCTGGCAGCCGCGGCACCACCGTGCCCAGGACCAGATCGCCCAGGTTCGGGGTGAGAAGGATCGCAAGGCCCACCACGGTCAGGAACATCACGCCGACGAAGACCTCCATCACCCGCTCGAAGAGCCTGTAACGCCCGAGGATGCAGATGCCGAAACCGAAGATCAACGAGTGCAGCACGGCCCACAGCCAGAACGGCATGAGGCCGGGGAACATCGCGTCCACTGCCAGGGCGGAGGCCGAGGGCGCTGCGGCGCCGAAGAAGAACGTGACGAGCGCCAGGTAGACGATAAAGTAGATGCTCGCCCACCAGCCCATGGAGTGCCAGCCTTCGAGAATCGTCGTCCTGGTCGCCATGTACCAGCGCCCCAGCCCCTCGGTGAGCGCGAACTTCAGGGCCGCGCCGAGGATGACCGCCCAGATCAGAATGGTCCCAAACTCCGTACCGGCCGTGAGCGATGAGACCATGTCCCCCGCCCCCACGCCCGTCGCCGCAACTACCAGACCTGGCCCCACCAGCCTGAGCCGCCGCCCCCAGCTCGACGGCGCCTCCCCCGCGTCGGTCCCTCCGGCGGGCCTCTCGGTAACGTCCGTCATGGGCTCCCCTTCCCTAATACCGATCCCCTCTGTCCATTACACAACAGATCCGGACCGCGCACAAATCGGGGTCTTCGGCGGGGCGAGCAGCGTTTGCGGGGGCTAACCCCCCTGCGGGGCGTGGCGGACGACGGTTCGGATCTGGAGCCCTCCCCGCACCCGCTGCGTAAGGTCCACGGTCATCTCGACGGGGTCGCAGGCGGCCACGAGGTCCTCGAGAAGCGTGGCGGCGAGGTCCTCGGCGAAGGCGCCCTCGTCGCGGAAGCCCCAGAGGTAGAGCTTCATGGCCTTCGACTCCAGGAGGCGCCCCTTCGGACGGTACGATAGCCTCAGGTCGTAGAAATCCGGCTGGCCCGTTACCGGGCAGATCGCGGTGAGCTCGTCCGTCGTGAACTCAACGACGGCGTCCTTGCCGCCGTGGGACCAGGGGACGGTGTCGATATCCTCGGCCCCTATGGGGCCCCGAACGTCCCTACCGAGCACCCGCTCTTCTCGTTGCATGTAAGCCTCCCGGCGCGCGTCGTTCTTGGAAACCATGTTACCCGACACGAAGATGGTCGCGGCAACGGCCCGGACTATCGCCACCCGTCGCCCTCGAAAGAGGAGCCTCAGAGGTTACAGGGCCAGGTACGCACAATAGCTAGGCACCATACCAGCCCTGCAAGCAATTCCACAGCAGGCTCCCGGTCCGGACCCTGCTGGCGTGCCAGCGTGCGACACATCCAGAACCCCGGCACCAGCAAGCGGAACTCTGCTCCTGATAGCGGGCCGGACGATCCCCAAAGGAGTCCCGCAGGTCGGGGACCGCGTGTAGCAGGCGTGCCTCTGCGCCCCAGCCTTCTTGGCGGTGGTGCGGGTCCTCTCGCCCCGCGCTCCCTCTAACCTTCCCTATGCACCCGACCACGCGAAAGGTAGGGGGAAGCCCCTTTCCGCGCGGCGCATCGCTAGGAAGCCTTACAGGCGGTAGTAGCTGCGGACCTGGCCCTCGTACTCGGAAGTCATCTCCTGGCTGCTGCTCAAGGAGGGCGAGTTCTTGACCGCGTCCTGGTGGGTGGAGGCCTGGATGGTCCTGCTGGTGTTGTCTATGGTGCAGATTTCCATCGGGATGAGGCTGGATCCCGTACCCGGAATAAGGCCCACCAACCCCCGCTTTACGGCCACGTACTCGCCCTGGTTGGTCTCGTTGACGTTGGTGGTGTCCACGGTGCCGATCTTCTCACCGTCG
>DASQVA010000053.1:0-4974 GCA_035641035.1 Rubrobacter sp.
CGCCTCGCCCAGGTCTGCTAGGGGTTTGGGAACCTCCAACTTATCTGCATAGGTCATCATCGTGATCAGATTCTAGTACGTGACGGTCCGCGGGTCACAAACACCAGCTGGGCTAATTCGCGTGCGCCGGCAGAAGCCGAAACGGACGATCAACCGGGCCACTCAAGACCCGGAAGGCGCTCGTCAAGCGTGAGCACGTCGAGCGTGTCGTGGCCGTTCGCCAACACGACGTTGGATGCGTCAGCGAGACCTATACTCAGGCTGTCGTACCGCTCCATTACGTGCCTTGCCGCGTCCAAGTCTCGCCCCTACAGCGTCAGTCATAATGGTTGAACCAGTATGCCGTAGACGCGAAGTCTCAAGGGACTATGGTTTCTGTGGCTTTAACTAGGTTCCCGACGGAGGTTTTGGGAGCAGGCATTTACCTTTGGGTCAATGGTTTTGACCAACTCTGTAGAACTGCGTCAGCGCGTACGCACCAACAACTTCTTCGAGCAAGGCGAGTCCGGCGTCGTTACTCACCCGTGTAGCCAGTAGATAATTGAGTTCCGCGAGCACGAAGGGAGACATGATAAGAGTACCGTACCCTCATGCAACAACGCCCTGGCGGCGTGATGAAAACTCTGGCTGGAGTTTTATGGCGATGGGTAGTCCGCTGGTGTCGAAGACGATCAACGCTACCCGAAACCGGCGAGCCCCCCGTCTACCCTTTCCGCCAGCGTTGGATGGCCACTCGAAAAAGCGGTTACCGCAGAGGGATCGGCTCGGATCGGCGGGCCAACTCTCTTACCGCCTCTCGTATAAGGTCCGCATCGCTCCCCCGTTCTGCCGCAACGCGTCTGAGTACGGTCTTCAGGTCCTCCGGCAGGTAAACGACGATAACCTTCGTCCCATACACACTACCACACGGTCCGATTGGGGAGGGGTGTGAGATTCAGCTGGGGATAGCGGCATCGCGAGAGGAGAAGATATCGAAGTAGTCTTCGAAGCCGGTCACGGAGAAGATACGTTCTACGGCCGTTGAGGGGGCGGCGAGGCGAAGGGAGATCTCCTTCTGCTGCAAGGAGTCTTTGGAGCGCACCAGGGCCGAGAGGGCGGTCGAGTCCATGAACGCCACGTCGCCAACGTCCACCACGACGGTGCGTACGCCATCGGTGTGAGCAGCCCGCTCTATGGCGTCTTGGACCTTCGGGGCCGTGTGGAGGTCAACCTCGCCACGCACTGCGACGACGGAGTATCCTTCGGCGTGTTCGTCTATGCTGATCTCGAAGTCCGTGCCGATCCGCTCCTCTTTAGCCCGCCCGATTTGGCTCCCGGATATTAACGCAGTTCCAGCGATCGGTAAACCGCCGGTTTTATGGGGGTATGGCACGTTTTCTGCTAAGATTCGGGCGTGATGGAGAGCAGAACCGGAGAGCGGGTGGCGGTCTTCGTCGATGGGGCGAACCTATACCACTCCATCAAGAACTACTATAAGGGCGTACTGGACTACGATCGGCTCCTCTCGGCGGCCGTCGGGGACAGGAAGCTCCTAAGGGCCACCTTCTACATCGTCGAGAAGCACGAGACCGACGAGGTGCAGGGGACGCCCTCGGCGCGCTCCTTCGTCTACAACCTCAACAAGTTCGGCTACAAGGTACGCTCCAAGCCGCTCGTGGTTCACGAGACCCTCACCCCAAACGGCGAACGGACGGTCTCGCACAAGGGCGACTGGGACATAGGCATCGTCGTCGACATGATGCGTCTCGCCGAACACGCCGACACTTACGTCCTCGTCTCGGGCGACGGAGACTACGTCGAGGCGGTCGAGTACCTTCAAAGCGAGAAGGGCATCCGCGTTGAGGTCATAAGCGCAGCCCAATGCACCTCCCAGGCTCTCCTCGACGTCTGCGACCTCCATACCGACCTCGCGGACATCCCTGACCTGTTCCGGCGGCAGGGACCGCCCAAACAAACTATCAGCGATCAAGGCACAGCCGTCATCTGAAAGAGAGGCATCATACTTCAGGCATCAGAAGGGTTAATAGCTGAAATCTGAGGCCTGTGACCTCCAGTAACCTGATACCTGACGGCTAAGGGTCTCCCAGTACTCTTACCTCCGGCTCCAGTTCAACGCCCAGCTCCGTGTGGACCTTCTCTCGGACGAGCTCTATGAGCTCCAGCGCCTCTTCCGCCGTACCGCCGCCGAGGTTGACGAGGTAGTTAGCGTGGACGGGAGAGACCTCGATCCCCCCGATCCGCGTGCCCTTCAGGCCAGCCGCCTCGATGACGCGGCCGGGGAAATCCCCGGGTGGGCGCTTGAAGGTGGAGCCGCAGCTCGGCCTGTTCGGCGAGCCGGTCATGCGCTGCATCCTGAATTCCTTTATCCGGGTTTTTAGCTCCTCCGGGTCGCCGGGCATGAGGGTATAGCCCGCCCGCAGGACGAGCCAGCCCGGGTTCTCGTGCAGGGTGCTATGGCGGTAGGAGAGGCCGAGACCCTCGTTTTCCATCCTCACGACCTCTCCGTCCCGGAAGACGTCGGCCCAATCGAGGACCTCTCTCGTCTCCCTGCCGTAGGCGCCGGCGTTCATGTAAACGGCACCGCCGACGGTTCCTGGGATGCCGGTCGCGAACTCTAGGCCCGCGAGGCCGCGGCCGGCGGTGGTGTTGGCGAGCACCGGGTAGAGGACGCCGGCGTCAGCGACGACGCGCGTCCCGTCGACTTCGACGTTCATCAGGCTCTTGGCGAGCCTGATGGTGAGGCCCCGGATTCCGCCGTCGCGCACGAGCACGTTCGTCCCCCCGCCCAGCACGGTTACGGGGACGCCGTGATTTCGGGCCTTCTCGGTGACCTCGACCAGCTCCTCGACGCTGTGGGGCTCCAGCAGGGCGTCGGCGGGACCCCCGATTTTCCAGGCCGTGTAGCGCTTCAGGGGTTCGTCGAACTTGGCCCAGGGGAAGAGCCGGTGTAAAGTGCTCGCATGCACAAAGAAGAATATAGAGTACGAGTGGTCGCTCTGCAGAAAGGAGTCCGGTGGTGAAGGCGATGGCACTCGCAGCTGGCAAGGGGACGAGACTCTTCCCACTGACCGGCGAGATCCCCAAGCCCATGGCCCCGGTCGTAAATACCCCGATCATCGAGCACATTTTCAACCTTTTAGCCGGCCACGGCGTACAGGAGGTCCACGTCAACGTCCACTACCTGGCTGACGCCCTACTCTCGGCCTACGGCGAGGAGTCCCAAAGAAACGGCATGACCGTGTATCTGGGCAGGGAGGACGAGCTCCTGGGGACGGCCGGGGGCGTCAGGCGCCTCGCTGGCCGCTTCGATGATACCTTCATCGTCGTCTCCGGTGACGCCCTGACAGACGTGAACCTTGAAGAACTCGTCGCTTTCCACCGCGAGAAGGGTGCTCTGGCCACCATAGCCCTGCGGTGGGTCTACGATACCTCGGAGTTCGGGGTGGTCGAGGTCGACGATGAGGGCAACATCCAGGGTTTCCAGGAGAAGCCAAGCCCGGAGGATGCAATAAGCACCCTCGCCAACACGGGCATCTACGTGCTGGAGCCGCGGGCGCTTGACTACATACCTAGGGATACCTTCTTCGACTTTGCCAAAGACGTCTTCCCGAGGTTCCTCGAGGAGGGGGAGCAATTCGTCGGTTACAAGGGAGACTTCTACTGGTCGGACATCGGGACGTTAGAGGCTTACCGCCAGGCCCAGTACGACGTGCTCTCGGGCAAGGTCGGGGTCAGGATCCCCGGTGAGAAGCGGGATGAGGGACTCTGGGTCGGACAGGACGCCCAGATTCACCGCTCGGCCACCATAGAGGGGCACGTGCTCGTGGGGAGGGACGCGGTAGTCGGACGCGGCGTCAAGCTCTTGGGCGACGTGACGGTGGGGAGCGACTGCTGGATCCGCCCGCACGCCACTATCAAGCGGAGCATTTTACTGCCGGGGGCTAGCGTGGGAGAAGGCGCGTATCTGGAGGACTGCATCGTGGGCCATCACTACGACGTACGCCCCGGGGAGACCATCAGGGGGGGCGCCCTGATCCGGCGCAGTCCGTAGTAAACCAGGCTTCGTCGGCCCGACTCTTCTAGGTTCCCGCTGGTCGCACCAGACGGTAGCCGAAGCCCCGGACGGTCTCTATCAGCTTGGGGTCGGTCGGGTTGTCGCCAAGCTTGTTGCGCAGGCGCTGGACATAGACGTTGACGGTGCGCTCGTCTATGTATTCGTCCTCGCCCCAGACTTGGCGCAGGAGCGCCGTGCGCGGGAAGACCCGGCCGGGGCTCCGGGCGAGGGTATGAAGGAGCTGGAACTCGCGAGGCGAGAGGGCCACCTCCCGATCGCCCTTGAGGACCCTGACCTGATCCGGGTCGATCTCCAGGTCTCCAACGTAGATCCTGCTCGAGTCCCCGTCCCTGGTGCGTTCCCGCTTGCGGAAGATCTGCTTGACACGCGCTACCAGTTCCCGGGGATTGACCGGCGAGCGCATGTAGTAGTCGGCCCCGAGCTCTATCCCGACTATGCGGTCCATCGTGTCCTCGTCCCTGAGAAGCGCGACGGTAGAGACCCCTGGTTTCTGGACGGCGGAGATCACCTGGAAGCCTCGTTCGTCGGGCAGCCAGTTGTCCACGACCGCGACCTCGAAGTCTTCCCTACCCGCCATCTGCCGCGCCTGAGAGCCCGAACCGGCCGGGATCACGCGCCACCCTTCCCCCGAAAGCGCCCGCCTCAGGCGCAGCCGCTCCTCGTCATCCTCTATGACAAGTAGCACAGATGCGCTCAATACGCTACGCCCACCTTCGCTCCGCAAACGCCCAAAGTCACCACGAAAGTATATCCGCAAAAACGCCTCGCAGGGGCAACGCCTTGAGAGATGCCCCCCCCGACGGTATCATGGGGATCTTGGATGCGCTCGTAGCTCAGCCGGATAGAGCGTCTGACTACGAATCAGAAGGTCGCAGGTTCGAGTCCTGCCGAGCGCGCCA
>DASQVA010000054.1:0-3459 GCA_035641035.1 Rubrobacter sp.
GGTGTTGCGCCAGGTCTCGGCGAAAGCCTCGCTCGGCTGGGAGCTGGCCGCCGACGCCTCGATCTTCTCCTGGGTCCTGCGCCGGCTGGCGTGGGAGCGCAGCTGATCTATGCCCCGGTTGTGGACTATGGAGAGGATCCAGGTGCGCACGCTGGCCTTTTGGGCCCTGTAGCTACCCGCCCTGCGCCAGACCTTGATGAAGGCCTCCTGGGCGAGGTCCTCTGCGGCCTGCTTCTCGCCCATCATCCGGTAGGCTAGGCAGTAGGCGGCTCGGATGTGGCGGTCGTAGAGCGTGGCGAAAGCCTTCGGTTCGCCGTTGTTCACCAGGAGCATCAATTCCTCGTCCGCGAGCATCAGGTACTGCCGGCCTCGGGTCTTCGCGCCCACCCGATCACTCCTTCGCTGGGTCGAACGGACCACGCGGCCTTCTCATCAAATCCTCATCATAGGAGCGTGAAGGGTGCGTCTGCTTTCGTCCCGGTCTGCTCCGGTTTCCTTCGGATCTTCGATGAAGAACCCTTCGGGGTCTACGGGGAACACCACCCGCACGCTGCGGCCTGGGTAGCGCCCCTCCATGGTGCTAACCGCCCGGGTTATGCTCTTGGCGCGCACCGGTACCCTGAAGAGGGCGGCTCCTTCGCCTACCTCTATGGAGACCTGTATCATCCGTTTTCACCTCTACGCGAAGCCGTTGCCTTCGCCTGCACGCCTGATCACCGGCGATGGCCCGGCGGGATAAGACGGGTCGGTGAGCATCGTCGAGGGAAACCAGCAGAGGGCTCGGGAGGGCGGTTATGAGGATGCTAGGTGGGGAAAAGGAAGGAGTCACCACCCGAACCCGAGCCTTTCGATGGCGCACCGCCGGCCAAGGAGGCAGCAAAGGAAAGAGAGCTGCTCTGTGTAAGTGCCGACCACCATCTCACCGACGAGTATGATCCTCGCCCACGTGTTTGACATCGGGCTTTCCGACTACTCGCGACCGGTAATGCTGGCTAGGGCGATTGTCCTATTACACCCTCACCGAGGCTTGGGATTCCATATCGCTCGTCCCCTAGTGAGGGCACCCTGGTTCGGCGAGCCGCGAGGAGGCGAACGGGCCGCATCGCCTGCTCACCCGAACTGGACGGTTGATCGACGCTGGATGACCCTACCGATCCGGCCGGGGACATCAGTACGTTTTCTCCGGCTTTCGGCGGAAGGAGCGAGGAGGGAGCCGGACCCGGCGGTGTGTTACCCTCCCTTGAGGGGATAAGTACACGAGCAATGAGTTTACCGTGACCTCGTCAGCTGACTCTAGAGACCGCCCTGACACCACAGCGTCCGGGAACGATGGACGCGAAGTAGAACGGCTGGCGGCGCTCGAGTATCTGGGGGCCGCCAGCCCGGAGGCGGATCACGTCCTCCAGGAACTCGTAGACGAGGTGCGTGGTGTGTACGGCACGGACCTTTGCATGGTCAACCTTAATCTCCTGAACGTGCAATACTTCAGGGCGTGGTCTGGAGAGTTGGACCCGGACCTGGCTGAAGCCAGGCAAGACGCCCTCGATCACAGCATGTGCAAGTACGTGGTGAACACCGAGGTGCCTCTGGTCGTAGAGGACTTTCTGGCCAAAGAAGAATTTAGAGAGCAACACTGGTGCGTAAATTACGGCATCCGCTTCTACGCCGGGACGCCCCTGATCACCTCCGCCGGGCACGCCATCGGCACTCTCTGCTTGCTGAGCACCCGATCTGTCGAGTTCGGCGAAGAGCAGATGAAGGTGCTCGGGGCGTTTGCCCGGGCTGTGGTCGGACGGTTGGAGTTGCTCGGGGCTCTTGAGCGCGAGCAAATCGCTAAGGAGGAAGAGGCGCAGCGCAGCCAGGAACTGCAGCAGACGCTTGATAGCCTCTCCGCACACATAGCCATCCTCGACGAGTCTGGCGAGATCATCGCCGTGAACAGGGTGTGGAGGGCGTTCGCCGAGGCAAACGGGGGCGACCCGGGGAGGGTCTCTGAGGGCGCCAACTACCTGCGGGCTTGCGAATCGGCGACGGGTCGAAATACGGAAGATGCCGTCGCGTTCGCGAAGGGGATAAGGGCCGTGCTCTCTGGTCGGCGGGAGAGCTTCGAGATGGAGTACCCCTGCCACTCGCCTACCGAGCGACGCTGGTTCATAGGAAGGGTTACGCCGTATTTCTGCAACGAGAAGCCGTGGGCGGTAGTCGCCCACGAGAACATAACCGAGCGGAAGATAGCCGAAGAGGCGCTGCAGGATCAGAAGGTCCTGCTCGAGACGATCCTGGGGCAAGCAGCGGACGCCATCATGGTCTGCGACGACAAAGGGAGGTTTACGTTCGCCAACGCCGCGGCGAGACACATGGCGCTGCTGGATCCCGAAGGCACCACGCTGGACATCACCCCGGAGGTGTGGGGGGTGGCCCACTACCCCAATGGCAGCCGCATACCTCGTGAGGAATGGTCTATAGCCAGGGCCCTACGGGGGGAGACGACCATCGGCAGGGAAGCGCGCATGGTAAGGCCCGACGGCAGCCACTACGACGTTCTCATCAGCGCCGCTCCCCTGAACAACGCAGACGGAGAGCTCGTCGGCGCTGTCGCCGGCTTACTGGACATCACCGAGCACAAACAGGCGGAAGAAGAGCGGGATCGTCTGCGCCACCAAGAGATTGAGGCACGTACCCAAAGGGAGGAGCGCCGCAGGATAGCGCGGGATCTGCACGACGTGGTCCTCCAAGACCTCTCGGGGGCCCTTCAGTCGTTGCGGCTTACCCACCTGCGGGCTAAGGGTTTGGGGATGAAGCTGGATCTCGAGGAAGAGCTCGAAGCCCTCGGACGGGCGACTTCGGGCTTGCGCAGCGCCATGTACGACCTCAGGCACGAAAAGGAGAGGTCGTTCGTAAAGTCCGTCGAATCGCTGGTCGAGTTGAATCGACAGTTGACGCCCGAGCGCAAGATAGCCTTGGCGATCGGGGAAGGTTTCCGAGAAGCGTTCCCCCAGGAGGTTGGGGTGGAGTTGCTGCGCGTCCTGAGGGAGGCCCTCACCAACGTCAGGCGCCATTCTCGGGCGAGGAGCGTCGAGGTAAGGCTGCAGACCGAGGGCGAGACGCTGGTGGCCGAGGTGACCGACGATGGTCGCGGTTTCGATCCCGAGGCGGCGCAGGGTGGCGTGGGTCTCGTGGGTATGAGCGAGAGAGTCGAAGGTTTGGGTGGGAAGATCGAGGTTAGGAGCCTGCCCGGCGGGGGCACGAAGGTTATGGTCAGGGTTCCCTTGGGGGACGGTACTCAAGCTCCTCGACCTCTATGACGCCCTCTCGTATGGCGTAGATCACCGCCTGCGTCCTGTCGAAGATGTGTAGCTTCCTGTAGATGTTTGAGGTGTGGTTGCGCACCGTCTTCTCCGAGATACCCAGAGAACGCGCTATCTGCCTGTCGCTCATGCCCTGTGCCAGCGCCCTTAT
>DASQVA010000055.1:0-2046 GCA_035641035.1 Rubrobacter sp.
CGGGACCGACGTGCACCTGGTCCTGGTGGACCTCACCTCGGCCGGGCTCGACGGCAAGACGGCCGAGGACCGGCTGGAGGAGGTCGGGATCACCGCCAACCGCAACACCATACCCTTCGACCCGCGTCCCCCGATGAACCCGTCGGGCCTCAGGATCGGCACACCCGCCTTGACGATGCGGGGCTTTGTCGAGGAGGATATGCGCGAGATCGGGCGGATAATAACGGGTGCTTTGAGCGACGGCTTCGAGTCCGAGCGCGAGGGGCTGCTCGAGTGCAGCCGGGCGCTCATGGACAAGTACCCGCTCTACCCGCACCTCTCCGGCCCTTGACCGACCCGCGACGCCGTAGACGTACGTAGACGTAAGACGAACACGGACAAGAAGGAGGTAACAGATCGTGAACGAGCAGAAGGAAGAGCGCCTCGAGCAGCAGATAGCGGTCCGGGAGGTCACCCACATGTAGGCCTCCTGGACCGAAGGGAAACGCGGGGTTCCGGGGGACTTCACCGTGCAGCTGATCCTGGACAACGGCGCCGAGGAGTACGTGCTCCACCCGACCGTCGAGGACGCCGAGGAGATCTTCCGGCTCCGGGACCGCAGCGGGAGGGTGTACTTCGACCTGCAGCGGAAAGTCCTCGTGTTCGGCAACCTCCCCGCGGACGCCCCGGGCGTCGCGGGCCTGTTCCTCCGGTTGCTCGGGGGACGCTAGGGCAGCGTAACCGCGCCCCCGTTCGGCGCGCCGAACGGGGAAATGAAAGGTCCGAGTGAGCCAAAAGGCGTGGGTCGCGCGCACCGCCGGCCCCGGCTGGGGGCGTCTGTTTACTAGAGGCCGGAGAGGTGGGCCGTTAGGGGCCGGGGCGACCCGCGGATGATCCGCGTCTTTTTGGGCCTGGGCAGCAACCTCGTGGGACGCAAAGACCATCTGCGGGCTACGCTCGACGCCCTTTCGCGCTCGCCCCGAACGGAGCTGGTTGGGATTTCGAGGATATACGAAACGCGGTCGGTCGGGGTGGAGGAGGAGCAGCCGGACTACCTCAACTGCGTCGCCGAGGTCGAGTGCGACCTTCCGGCGGTGGAGTTGCTACGGCTCTGCCAGGGAATCGAGGTGGCCCTGGGGCGGGACCGGAAGGGAGAGAGGGCGCCACGCACGGTGGACATAGACCGATGCTCTACGGGAAGGAGTCATCGAAGGACGGGACTTCCGGGTGCCGCACCGCGGCATCTCGCGCGCCTACAACCTGGTCGGGCTGGCAGACCTGGACCCGAGCGTGCGCGTCCCGGGGTTGGGCGCCGTGGCGGATCTTCTCGCGGGCGGCGACCTCGACGGGGTCCGGGAGTACGAGGACGGCGAGGAAGCCGTGCCGGTGACGTTGCGCGGCCGGCTCCGCGGAGCGCGAGAGGGGTCGGGGGGCGAGATCGTCGGCCGGAGGGAAGGATGGCCCTCCGGACCGGGTGCGGGGATATGGAAGGAGGAGAAGATGAGCGGGTTGGCGGAGACGAGGTGCACCGCTTGCCAGGGCGACGAACCCACGCTGACCGACGCGGAGATCGGGGAACTGCGCCCGCAGGTCCCTGACTGGCGGGTCGAGGAGCGCCACGGCGTCAAGCGCCTGAAGCGCGCGTTCCGGTTCGGCGACTTCGGCGGGGCCCTGGACTTCACCGATGGGGTAGGCGAGCGGGCGGAGCAGGCGGGGCATCACCCGGCGCTCCTCACCGAGTGGGGCAGGGTGACGGTTACCTGGTGGACGCACAAGATCGGCGGGCTGCACCGCAACGACTTCGTCATGGCCGCGAGGACGGACGAACTCTACGGGGCTTCTCAGAACGAAACGTCGACGGGAGGGACGATGGCGAAGATACTTGACGGGAAGGCCACCGCCGCCGAGATACGGGCGGAGGTAGCAGGGGAAGTTCGGGAGCTGAACGACGAGGGCCGTTCGGTGCGGCTGGACGTGATCCTGGTAGGGGAGGACCCCGCCTCCGTCACCTACGTGCGCAACAAGCAGAATGACTCCGCAGAGGTCGGCATGGAATCCCGGACCCAC
>DASQVA010000056.1:0-2430 GCA_035641035.1 Rubrobacter sp.
TGGCGACTTTCAAGCTCCACTTCGACGACGACGGCGTTTAGGTTGGCGGGGGCCTTTGACGCCCCGAGGCGAGACGGTCCCCTCCCGAGAAACAATCCCAGGAACTCCTCCTTGTCGAACCCTATAATGCTCTCCGCGCCGCCGGTCATGCCCACGTCCGTAACGTAGGCTGTGCCGCCGGAGAGGATGCGGGCGTCGGCGGTAGGTACGTGAGTGTGGGTTCCGATCACGGCCTGGGCCCTGCCTGCCAGGTGGTAGCCCATGGCCTGCTTCTCGCTCGTGGCCTCGGCGTGTACATCCACGAGGACGAAGTCTGCCCCGGCTGCCTCGAGCTCTCCGACCACCCGGTCCGCCGCCCGGAAGGGAGAGCTCGGTGTTTGTTTCATAAACACCCGACCCTGTACGTTAACAACCCCAACCCGCACGTCGCCCGCCTTGAACATCCCCCACCCGTACCCTGGTGAGCCCGCCTCCAGGTTCGCCGGGCGTATCACCCGCGGCTCCCGGTCCAGGAACTCCCCTACCCCTTCAATATCGAAGGCATGATTGCCTAGAGTCAAGAAGTCTCCTACGGAGAGCAAGGCCGAGCCCGATGCAGGGGTTATGCCCCGTCCGCTAGGTGCCGAATTTTCGGCGTTTATGATGACCGCGTCGAGCTCTAGCTCCTGTCTCAAGGCAGGTACCAGGTCCTGGACTGCCGTGCAGCCTGCTTCCCCCACGACGTCGCCTATGAACAAGAGACGAAACGACATATGCCTCGACTTTCCGCACAATCCCTCCAGCCTTGGAGAGAGAACATCAGAATAGTTCCGTTCAGTTTACATACTCTCTAGGTGCAGACCAGTTCTTGATTGCGGTTTGGCTCACTTGCTTTTCGGCCTTTGGCTACCTACAGGAGAATCGCAAAGCCGACGAGCGGACTCGAACCCTGACCTGCTCATTACGACTGAGACAAAGGGTGTTGCAGGGGTTTGCAGGAGCTTGCAGATCCCTCATATCTAAGCGGTTTTCTCCTCTGTGACTTGCCATGTGTTGCACCGTATTGCGCTCGCGGTAATAGGGTGGTGTCAATATCGCATCGTATCCGCCTAACACCATGGTCCTCTTCTCGTTCTACTGAATTCGGATCGCGCAAGCTTTGCCCCATGTGATCACCAGTCACCTTCGCTCCACCCTATACAGACGTCGCGGAACGTTCGAGGGCCCAGCCGCTGGTGCGCGCGTCGTGTAGCCTGTCTAAGGAACCCTTTATTGTCGTTACTCGGACGCACGCGGCGCTCCCCTTTTCCTTCAGCTTCAGCTAAAGCAGAGAACCCTTTTCGGCGCAAGTAGAAGCCCTCTGATCAGCGGGCGGACTTGTCGAGCCACGTCGGCAAGCGCAGGGCGGCGATGGTCGCGCTGCAGGCAGAAACGAAGAGCGTCGCGTAGAGGATGCGGAAGTGCGTAACAGGCGGGGTGGCGCCACTCAGCACCGCCGTCATGACGGACGAGCCCAAGATGCTGCCCAGGTAGCGCATCGTGGAAAAGAGGCCGGACGCCTGCCCGGCTTGGCTGGAGGGGGCGGTTTCTATCGCCGTCGTTTGGACGGGAGCCATGGAGAGCCCCAGGCCGGCACCGATGAAGATTAGCGGGACCAGGTAGACGAGCCACAACCATACCGGGTCCACCACCAGAAAGGGGAAGGCGCCCAGCGCAATCAAGGTCATCCCCACAACGGCTGGGGCACGCCTTCCGAGGCTGTCGGAGAGACGACCTCCCAGCGACGAGAAGACGATCGTTGGGAGCGAGAGTCCAGCTAAGAGCAACCCGATGTGGGCGCTGTCCCACAAGCCCCACGCCGTCAGGAATAACGGCAAGGATAGAAGCAAGGTGTACATGACAAGGTTGCTGAGCAGTACGGTGGCGACCGCGGGTGTGAACCCGCGCGCCCGGAACAACGCGAGGTTCAGCACGGGGTTCGGCGAACGCCTGGAGTGTCGGACCAGCGCCAAGAGCGACCCGGCAGCAAAGAGGCCGAAGGCCGGCGACAAGAAGAAGGGGGCGTCTGGCAGCCGCCAGATCGTCAGGGAGAGCACGAGGGAGACTATACCGGAGGCAAGGAGCCCCGTGCCCCGCAGGTCGAACCCTCTCGTTCGTGGGGCCGAGGAATCGGTCGGCAGCCTGCATCCAAGAACCAGGGCGGGTGCCAGCAGCAGTAGGTTGGCAGCGAAGATCCAACGCCACCCAAGGACGGCGGTCAGGATACCGCCGATTGGTGGGCCTAGCCCCGCCGCGACCGCGATGGCAGCCCCCACGTTGCCGAAGGCGCGGCCCCGCCGCTCGGAGGGAACGAGCGAGCGGACCAACGCCGTGCCGTTCGGGATGGCGGCGGCGCCGGAGATGGCCTGCACGGTCCGGGCGACGAGCAGGACCTCGATGCGCCACGAGAGC
>DASQVA010000057.1:0-6420 GCA_035641035.1 Rubrobacter sp.
AAGGCCTCGCAGGTCTTCGGGGACTTCTCCCTCTCCCAGCGGGCCAAGAACTCGTAAGGCCCGGCCGTTATGCGCAGATCGCTCAAGTGCTCTCGCTCCTTTCCTCGCCCTAGTTCGGTTGTTCTGGCTGCTGCACGTCCCCGCCCCTCGTACCGGAGGTCTGCGACGGCTGTCCGGCCTGCCCCGCACCCACGCCCAGCGTTGCGGAGGTTCAGGGGCTAGGATGGATGAACCGTCCGACCGGCTCCGAAACGACCCGGCCGTCGCGGACCACCGTCGTCCCGCGCACGACCGTCCGCACGACGCTTCCGCGGAAGGGCCTGCCGATGAACGGGCTGATCTTGTGACGGTAGAAGAGGTCTTCGGCCCGCAGAGGGAGATCTGCTTTGAAATCCACGAGGGCAAGATCTGCCTCCGAGCCGACCTGGAACCCGCCTTTACCATCGTCGACGCCAGCGATCACGTACTCCTATGACGCTGCCTCCGTCCCGTTCCTTACTACCCTTGTCTCCGCGACGCTAGAGTTGGAAGTCTTTGATACCCGCTTTTTGGCCAGTATCCGCCTTACACGGCGGTATGTTGCCTTCAGTACCCTCCGACTCTGAGGACGACCTTCCCGCGCCCGTGTCCGGAATCCAACCGCTCGTGGGCCTTGCCGACTTCTTCCAGCGGCAGCACCTCGGCGACGAGGGGCCGTACCTGGCCGCGCTCGATGAGCGCACTCATCTCCTCGAGTCGTGCTCGCTCACGTGTGAGGAACACGCCATAGAGAGTCTGGTTCTTCTGGTAGAGTGGGGTGAGGTCGCCTTGCGCGCCGAGGATGGTCGCCAGGCGCCCGAATGACTTCGTGGCAGGGATGCTATCAACAATCGTGCCGCCGCCCACAGTGTAAAAGACGGCGTCCACCCCCTCCCCCTCGTCTACGGCCCTGAGGGCGGCGAGCGGCCGCGCTGAGCACGAAGGTTATTCTGACAGGTTAGAAGATCTCGGTGTGGTCAGCGAGTGGCACCAAGGAACGTACCTCATAATTACGGACAAGGCGAGCCTAGACCTCGAGATGATCCATGGCTTCTTGAAGACCTCCTACTGGGTCGCGGACATACCCGTGCGGGCAGTGAGACGCTCGGTGGAAAACTCGCTGACCTTCGGCCTGTTTGCGGACGAAGAAGAGGTAGGCTTCGTCCGGGTGGTGGTGGACTACGCCACCTGCGCCTACCTCGCCGACGTGTTCGTCTTGGAGCCTCACCGCGGGTAGGACTTAGGCAACTAAATGATGAAGGTGGTGTTCTCGCGCCCCGACTTGTAGGGTTTTGGGCGATGGATGCTGGCAAGCTGGAACGCGCACGGACTGTACCGCAAATACGGTTTGCTTTCGACTGGGCAGGCCCCACACCGGCAGCGTATAAGTTGTTCGACGGCTAAAAAGGAGGAACAAGTATGGCGGACCACCATAATGTAGTCGGTTATCAGGATGCGGAGTGGAATGAGCAGTCTTACGGAAAGAAGTTCGGCCACCGGCGTAGGTCTTTAGGCTCAGCCGCGGGCGGCGAGAAGTTGGGCTGCAGCCTCTACGAAGTGCCGCCCGGGCGCCGAGCGTGGCCTTACCACTACCATCTCGCAAACGAGGAAGCCGTCTACGTACTGGAAGGCTCGGGCACGCTCCGGATTGGCGGGGAGCAGATCTCGATCTCCGAGGGCGACTACGTAGCGTTGCCCGCGAGAGCGGAAGCGGCTCACCAGATCGTCAACGACTCGGAGGTGGTGCTGAGGTACCTCTGCTTCTCCACGATGGTGGAGCCGGACGTGATGATCTACCCCGACTCCGGGAAGGTCGGCATCTTCGGCGGAGCTGCGCCAGGAGGCCCGAAGGAGGAGAGGAACTTCAACACGTTTCTCCGGGGCGATGCCGAGGTCGGCTATTACGAAGGCGAAGGATAGCCGTTCTCTCGCAGATTGGTTACTACGCCTATTCTGAGAGAGCCGACGAGCGGACTCGAACCGCTGACCTGCTCATTACGAGTGAGCAATACGCGTTGCACCTCTTCAGGGTCGAAAGGGCCTGGGGCGGTAGGGCACTAGGGCCGCAGCCGACGACGGCCATTGCTGCTGAGGTGTCAGGCTCCCGACGGCACCGTCCCGTCCTCCGTGCCGGGCCGTGCGGCACTCGCCCCCCCGGCGTCGGCCGCGCCGCTACCGCCCACCGGGCGCCCGCTGGCAAGAGGCGGACCGTACTGCTCGACCGCGTAGCGCAGGAGTCCACACGCGGCGAGGTGGTCCACCGGGGCGCGGAACGTCACGCGGACGACGCCGGGATGCCGACCGATCTCGATCGCGCCGGAGATGGTGGCCCGGTTAGCGACCTCGGGGACCGGCATGTTCAGCAGCGTGGCCGCGCGCGAGAGACCGTTGTCGGTCGCCGAGTTCAGGTCCGGGCCCGTGCCGATCACAGAGATAGGCAGGGACTCCTCGATAGCGTCCATGCCATGAGCGCGGGCGAGCGCGAGGGCGCGGGCGTGCTCGGCCTCGGTGAGCGGCTTGGCGAGATAGGGCAGATCCTCCTCGACCGGGAACAGCACCGGACCGTCAATCCCAAGATCCTTGAGAACCTCGACCTGCAGCGTGACTGTGCCGGACACATCAGTGGTGTGACCCGCGATCTCGCCTTCTCCCTGCATCGCGTGCATGTCGCCGAGGTAAACCCCCGCGCCTGCGATTTTTACAGGGCAGACGATGATGGCGCTCGCGCGAGCGGAGTTCACGTCCAGGTGCCCATCGGTCTTGTGCTGCTGCAGCTGTTCGGCTGTCATCGCGTAGCGGTGCGGCGCGCCAACCAGGAAGGCGCCAAAGTCCCCCGCGTTGTGGGAGTCGGGGATGGTCGCGGACGGCGAGGTGCCTATCTGGCCTAGGAAGGGTCGCAGCCGCGTCGCGAGCCCGATGATATCGTGCGGTGCGAAGGTTAGGACCGGATTCTGGGCCGACCCGTCCGGGAGAGCCGCGACGCGCGACGCGTCACGCGCGAGGTCCTCCGCACGCTCCTGCGAGACCGTGAGCCCCGTCTCCCGCCGCTCGTCAAAGGCCATCGTGTAGCCGTTGGTGAAGGTAAAGGGGGCGCAGTCGGCGCCGCACTGGACGCACCGCACTGCGGTCGGCCCGATGCCTTCCAGGCGAGTTTGGGGCCACTCGGTCCCGCAGCCCGGGCAGACCGGAGCGCAGTAGGGGTCGCCGTTGAACCGTCCCTCCATCGGCTGGTCGTTACCCGATGAGGTAGCCAGCGACGTGACCGCGATGTCCTTGATCCGGATCGCGACAGCGTCCCCAACGTCGGCGCCCTCGACAGCCACCGGCCGGCAGACCTCGTGTCCCCCGCGAATCGCCGGGGTGATCATCGGCCCCCAGCAGCCGGGGGTGGAGTTCCAGACAATGTGCCCGCCGTCGGCGACTGGACCGAGCATAGGCACATCCGGCCCGAGCAGCCCGTCGGTGTACTCCTCGACGAAGACGGTCCGACGTACCTGTTTCGTGCCTCTGGGCGCCTCGTGTATAGTCATGGAGCGGAACCTCCTAGCGTCTGTGGTGGTCCGGCGGTCATCCGCCGGAGATGGGTAGCAGCAGCGCAACCTCCTGCCGATGCCGAAGAAGATTATCGCGACCGGCGTGCTCCCCGGCCACGACGGCGAGAGCCGAGCGCAGCGCTGGTGCAGCGTTCGGTTCGGTCTCCGCCAGACGGGCGTACAGGTCCGCGACCGTCGCGCCGTCCGCAAGGTCGATGGTGAGGAACGGCGCTCGAAAGAGCTCTGCCAATCCCGCCGTCAAGCGAACGCGAATCTGCATTTTCTCCCTCACCTACCCATCCCTAACGTGCACGCAGTCTACCATGAGGTTTGGTATCAGTCCTAGCCCCGCTCGATTCGCACACCGGTGAACTCTACCTTCTACACGAGCCGAACTGCGGGCGGAGGTTGGCTCTAGGCTGGGCGATTGACACGGCCCTGTATGGCACGCTCTATACCGAGGACGGTAGGGTGAGGAAAGGAGGAGCGGACGAGCTCGGGCGAGCTATCCTTTGAAGACGCCTCGACGCGGATGACGCAGCCTACCAAGGACCCCAGATGGGCGCACTACGTCGATAGCGCACTGTTCGGCTCAGAGCACGGTGTCGAGTGCATCGTCGCCTTCTTCGGGTCCGATCGCGTTCTCTTCGGGACCGATACCCCTTTCGACAACAAAGACGGTTCCCACTTCATCCCGGTCACTATCTCTGACGTCGAAGGCGCCGTGCACAACGAAGCACCGCGGGCAGCGATCTTCAAGGACAATGCCCGCAAATCTCGGGATCCACGCCTGATCAGTACCGACTTTATATGACGTGCGGGCCTGTTGCCGAGGAAGGTTCGACAGGCACCCCTGGATCGCTACTAGCACTGGGTGCCCTCTATGGGTAGGGACGCCGCCGAGGGTATTGATGAAGTCTGCGGCATCTGAGTAGTGTCAGGAAGCCTCTAGCGCCGTCCGGGGGGTTTCTCTGTTTCCGAGTATTTGGCCTAGATAAAGGGAAATAAAGAGCCGACGAGCGGACTCGAACCGCTGACCTGCTCATTACGAGTAATAAATCAGGCGTTGCAGGGGTTTGCACTGGCTTGCAAAACCCGCATATCTAAGCTGGTTTCCTTGCTCTGCCTTGTCCCACGTTGCACCGTATTGCGTTCGCGGTGGTGTCAGAGTGGTGTCAACATAGCCCTCGTGTCCACCTTCGACTATGGTACCGCCGGCAAACTGGCACGTACGAGACTCTATGGGGCGCCGATATCCTGCGGCGCTGGCGGAGCGGACCTACTTCAGACGATGAAACGTGCTCGGGATACGGGTCGCGAGGGATGCCTCGGTTGGGACTACGAGGACATTAGAGGTTCAACGCATCGCACGGCTCAACGATTTCGAAACGATGGCCTAGGATAGATCACGGTCTCTTCGGTGCGTAGTACCTCCTCAGCCAAGCGCTCAGACCGTCGAGGTCCGGGAACAGGCCCCTCTCCGTAACGTTCGTTTGGTCGACAGCTTGTCCCTTATCCCCCACTTCAGTTTCGGGTTCGCCGGGATGATGATCTTGTGGAATAGGTCCGGATGCCCCTCCAGCCATTCGTCGATCGGTGCTGTGGGGTCACTCATCACAGAGAACAGGGCGAACTGGTTAACGATCCTGTCGTCGATCGACGGCGGCTCGAGGAAGAGCAGGAAATCTTGGTCCACCTCGCCCGACAGCGCATCAAAGTCCCCGAGCGTGTCGATCGTCTTGCCGGGGCTCACGCTGATGGAGAAGGGCTCCGCTTCTTCGACGCTCCCACGCGTCTCCAGACGGGAGAGCATCTCGACGGTAAAGGCGTCGCCTTGGTCGAGTTTTGACTTCAGGAAATTCGGCAAGAACTCGTGGGCCTTCCTGAAGTTGACCGCCCAAATCGCCGCCTCTTGTTCGAAGGATGCAACGTCTGAATATGCGAAGTGCAGCGCGGCGTACGGGGAGTAGGTCCAATCCATCAGCCTGGTCGGTAGCCCGTGGAGATGCGTCAACGAGAACCAGTGCCACAGCGAGTCCCGCTCGACCACATCCCGGTGCGCGTACTTCCTGAAGTTGCGCAGGAGGTGGCGTTCGAGGTCCTCGAAGTTGCCGCCCAGCCGGATCAGGGTAGTCTCGAGGCGGTGGCTAGTATCAGAGAGCCGCGAAAGGCGTAGGGCGCCCTGTGCCGACCGAGCGTTTAACCCCAAGCGTCGACGAACAAGGCCTCCTGCAACTCACCCTAGTTGTCCGGGCGCAGCGTAGCCATAGAGCCGCTAACCATATCACTGAGCGAACGCGCTACGATTGACCCCGGCAGTCGGGGCACTCCTCAAGGATCTTTTTCGTGGCCGCCGCACACACTTCTGCAGCTATCGCCAGGGAGAGCGAACGCCTCAAGCTCCAGGCCTCATATTCCGAGCCGTCTGCTAGAGGCACGCCCACCCGCTGCCCGATAGGAGAACACGACTAGCTCGAACGTCTCAGCTCTCCCATACTCACGGTGGGCGAGTGCTCTATACACACCATCGAAGTGGATAACTCGCTGGTCCGGATCATTCCCGCGGCTTTCGCTTTAGCAGAGTTGGCAATTGAGCCGCCGAGATTGTTAGGCAGCTGAACCCGGGGTTAAATTCCTGCCCTCTACCCCGACCCAGCCGCCGTCTCGCCGGATATCGCGTACGCACCCGAACCTAATTTTAGCATGGGCGCATATAGTAGTGGTTGGCCTCTCGGCGCCAAAGTGCTCAAAGCGGCCGGGTACGCCGGAGTGATGAGATCTCTAAACGAGACCTCTTGTAGAAGGAGCCACGATAACAAGGGATGGAGGGGTGCCGGCCTCCCGTAGAATATGCTTGTGGCATTGGAAC
>DASQVA010000058.1:0-21228 GCA_035641035.1 Rubrobacter sp.
ATGCTCGGATTTCTGAGCCGAGGCTCAGAAATCCGAGCATCAAAAGAAGAGCGGGTAGGACGCGCACAATGGTCAGCCTAATGGTGAGAGCAATACTGGGTTTGATCATCCAGATCTTTCTCCACTCTGACAGAAGACCAAAGAGCCCTGCGAGCGCACGAGGTATCAACCCAGCAGGCAGAATACACCAAGTCGGATAGACAGGCCTGTGGGAGGCTCGTTCATTGCTCTCCTCCTTATACAGTTAGTCTACAACGAGAAGGACTGGGGCCTCAATATGGAGCCCCGACCCTGCGTTATTCACCGTGCTGCCGCTAAGAAGTCTTCTCGAAAACCGGGCTTCCGGCATGGTGTGTTCTCGAAAACTCAGAGGGTATAAGAAGAGGGTCGGGGTCTATCAGCCTCGGCCCTTCTCTTCTTGCCCCTATTCAGCCGAGTGCGTGGAGAGACTGCTTGAAAAATAGCTGGAGGGCTTCTGGAGCGTACGTTGTTGTGCCACAAGGCGGCCAAATGGGCTTACTTCACCCCCTTCTGGTGACTCACGGGGCCTCAATTTGGAGCCTGCCCAGAATTTTCAAACAGTCTCTGGAACAGGAATTCTCCGAAGTTCGCAAGCGTAGGGGTTCTCGGAGGTTCGCGTGTACGGGCTGGCGGAAGCCCTTATGGATAGTTGCTAGCATGAGGGTGTGAAGCAGCCTCCGACCAACGGCGTGTACCCGTTTTCGCGCATGTAGCCCTCATCGTCGACCAGTGACACGAACTGCCACGCCAGGGTGCGCGAAGTCCCAGGCTGGTAGGGAAGGTGAGGCGAGGTCGAAGTCCACATACGCCACCGGCTGCCCTCGCGGAGGGCCGTGTTCCTAGGCGCGAGGTCGTTGTGGCAGACGACGCTCCCCAAGCCGGGATCCGCCCCACCGTACCACTCGACGCCGTGGAGAAGCGAGGCTAGTATAAATACCTAAACCTATGGCAGCGCAGCCCTAAGACCATAGCCTCAAAGGTTGTTTACTCAAACCCCTTCTTCAAACAACCACAGAGGGCGCAAGAAGCCGAAAAGAGCCTGTTCGACTGTTCGTAAGGCTAGGCCGCAGGTGCGTAATAGACTTCTTGGAGGGATTCTCTAGGCACCTCGGTGAATAGGCGTGTCGAGACATTGGCTCGCTTCAGCTGCCGCGCGTTTGAAAGCGGCGCAGTACGGAAAGATAGATACCCCGAGGATGCAATCTAACGCAGGAGGAGCGTAACGCACAGAGACCAAGGCAACCTCGAGGAGAGCGAGGAAGCGTACACAGTACCTTGCGCAGATTGAAAGTCGCGGCAGGGGGGCATAGAACGGAATGACTGCTCGGAGAGGCAATGAACGGCGAGATGCAGGGCCCCACAGTTGCGTCATCAACCCGCGTATGAAGGACGCTCAGGTGGGCTCTTTGTCGTTGGGTGGCAAGTACGGTCGCATGTTCCCCAACCTGCCGGCCCTGGAGACGAACGTCGAGAGCGTGCTCGGCTTGGGCCGGGGCGTTTTATCCATGGACGCGACGCTTCCCATGATGGATGAGGCGCTTGAGAACCCGCGCATCCCGGCAGGGTTTGCGATCCTCGGCCAGTTCGTCGCCCACGACATTACTGCCGACCGGTCACTCCTGGCCCCGCACGAGGAACTCGAGGAGCTGCGCAACGCCCGCGTCCCCAGGCTCGACCTCGAGTGCGTCTACGGGGACGGGCCGGTGGGCAACCCGTTCCTCTACGATGCGGACGACCCGGACAAGCTCTTGCTCGGAGTAGACCGAGCCGGTGACCCGGCAGAGGATTTGCCCCGCAACCACCAGGGCATGGCCCTCGTCGGAGATCCCAGGAACGACGTGCACCTCTTGATCTCCCAGCTGCACCTGGCCTTCCTAAAGCTTCACAACCGTGTGGTCGACTGGATGCAAGGGCGCGGGGTGCCGGACGACGATGTCTTCGACGAGGCGCGCCGGCTGGTGAAGTGGCACTACGAGTGGATCGTCGCTCACGAGTTCCTTGAGCTCACGGTGGGGGAGGAACTCCTTGCCGACATCGAGAGCAACGGCAGGAGGTTCTACGAGCCCGAAGAGCGGGCCGGCCGAACACCAGAGATACCGGTCGAGTTCTCCGACGCTGCCTACCGCTTCGGTCACGCCCAGATTTGGCCGACCTACCGCCTCAACGACACCTCGGGCGAGGCGACTATCTTCCCAGACTGCCTAGGCGGCAGGCGCGTCCTGCCCGAGCGAGCTATCGATTGGTCCTTCTTCTTCAACAGCTCCGACAGGCGTACCCCGCAACCGAGCCGCAAGATCGTGCCGTCTTTGACCCAAGCCCTCACGAACCTGCCCGAGCAGATCGTCGGCCACACCGAGATCCCCGAGCACCATTCGTTGGCCGTCCGCGACCTGCAGCGCGGCGCGGCGCTAGAGCTGCCCTCCGGCGAGGCGGTAGCTCGGGCCATCGGCGTAGAGCCTTTGACCGAGGAGGAGTGCGGGCTGTGCGCGAGCGGCTGGGAGGGCGAGACCCCGCTCTGGTACTACGTCTTCAAGGAGGCGGAGGTGCGCGTGGGCGGAGAGCACCTCGGCCCAGTCGGCGGGCGGATCGTGGCCGAGGTTCTGCTGGGCCTGCTAGACGCCGATCCCGGCTCTTACCGGCAAGTGGAACCCGCCTGGCGACCCGAGCTTCCGTCGGCACAACCGGGGAGGTTCACGATGTCCGACCTTCTGCGGTTGGCCAAGGTGTAACGGTGGCCCGAGGGGAAACGGGCAGCTCTCGCTCGGAGCCTCGAGAAAGGCCGGGATCCTCTCTACTGCCCGAACTTCCGAGAGCGCCTAACGTACGAAGTTCGCAGAACTCATATTCCACGCACTCCTCGGGTGAATAAGGGCAACAAGAGCGGGGCCGGAGCAGTTAGGAACCCGGCCCTCCTCATTATGCCTTGCGCCCGGGTCGTGGACGCTGACTTTCAGAGTTCGCTGAGCTTGCTCGTCTCAAGCCTATTTAGTATCAGCTCGAAGGCGCCTGGGCCGATGCGGGCACCGCCGGAGAAGGGGTAATCCAACGCAGCGATCGTGAAGAGCACAAGGGCTATCAACCCCGCCAACGCCGCCACCATCAGCCTGTGCGACCAGGTGTTCTCCAGGCCGAAGAGGTAAGTGAAGCTCACTGTGACCAGCCCTCCGACACCTAGCACTACCCACAGGATGGCCGGTATGCCCTCGTTGACCTCTGCCAGACGCATCCTCCTTGCGTCGGCCAGCTCGTGGATTCGATCCAGCCCTTCCTGGTAGAGTATCCGCCCGGCCTGCGTACGGGGCTCGAACCCTTTGAAGACTCCCCTTATCTCGTCCAGAAGCGCCCACGCACGTGGGCTCGACCGACCGTCCGCCATTAGGGGCCACTCCTCTTTCACGACCACTTGGGCGTAGGTGCGAGTACGTTCTTGGATCTGACGCTGCTGGGGTTCGGGAAATTGGTGGGCGAGCCAGATAATCTCGGCCAGCTCGTGGGCTTCGTGGTCCGTAGTGATCCTGGACGCCTCGTAGTCCTCCCACACGGCGACGACCACGAGCGCCAGCAGCACGGCGTACACGATGCCGACAACCGCGTAGATGAAGCCTGCGACATCGTTGTGCTGCTGGCGCAGCTCAGAGGGCACTAGACGTTGCACCAATGCCAACCCGCCCACCGAGACAAGAATGGCCGCACAGACCGCCGGAAGGCCGAAGGCATACCCGCCAAACACCACGGAGGTCACGGCAGAGGAAGCTGGTCTTCCACCGTTACATCGGCCTCGGGGAAGGCCTCTCGGTATGCCCTGTGAAACCGCCTGGCCCATGCGGGGCCGCGTACGTACTCCTTATCAGCAGGATCGAGGAGGGCGGGCGACATTAGCTCCCTTAATGCGCCAAGATTTCGCTTGTGCCAGACCTCGTCCACATAACAGCGGAGTAAGGTTTTGTTCTCGTCCGACATGCACTCCTCCTTCTAATAGATGATCCGGGGTAAACGACACGTAGTTCATACTAGCTGAGAGGGATGCAGGGCGCATTAGGGCTCTCGTCCCGAACAAAGTGGTTACAAGACGGCCGTGGGGTTCCTGGACGAGGCCGTGTTGGAACGCGTGCATCTGTGGCGGAAGGTAAGCGCATTGAGTGTGGAGGCCGAAACGTCTTCCGTCCTGGGCTAGCGAGACTCTTCGGCATGCGAGGAGGGGCACTGGTGGGCACAGGGAACCATCTGATCTCAGGCCAAGGAGACTACCTGAGCGGACAAAGCATGCTCGCTCGGATCGCGCTGCGTGGTCTCCAAATATTAGCCCAAGAGCAAGTGTAGGTAGAGGGACGCTAAAGTCCCCAATGCGGGACCCTGCGGCGGACGGAGGGATAGCCGCTGCGTACGACTCCCCTACGAAGAGGAGAAGAAGTGGCCCGCACCGTACTTGTCTCAGTGCCCTAGGCTGGGTGAAGTACGGTCTTGCACCTAGTCTCTATACACCCAACCGCATAGAAGTAGTGTTCTCAGAGATGCAAGGATGCGCGTGGCCCCAGGTTGTACTAGGCTGTGTTCATAATGAGGATTACGACGAAAGCCAACAGCACACAACGATGACACCGTCGCCCGGTGCCGAGAACGAAACTGCCACGCCAAACCGGTCGGCGCCCCGGGGATCTCAAAGGCTTCACGCTGTGGAGCCTTCGGAGGCAAAAACCTCCCCACGAGCCGCGGAACGCCCACCCCACAATCTACCGCTGAAGTTGAGCAGCTTCATCGGGCTAGTGGGAGCAGGAACCACCTTCACCCAGCAGCAGCAGCAGGTCATCGGAGGGGCGATCCAGTGCGATGGCATCCCCTGCGTTGCCACCCCCTGCGTTGCCACCGGTGACAGCCAAGTGCTCTTCGAGCAGGTAGGCGATGGGGTACGCGACAGGATGCCCGCCAAGGGTAACCACGACATCCTACGTGCTCAAAACTATACAAGCGACCGCGACGTAGTCAGGGGTGGGTACGACAAAGACGGCGACGACTTCGACGGGGTTATGGGTTCCTTTGTATACTAGGGCAGGGTTAAGGATAGAGGGAGGGGGTAGAGGTTTGTCGACAGACGCGGCACACCTAGCGGACCAAGCAGATGATCTAGTGATGGGTAGATCGTACCCTCCGATCGCAGCCTACGGCATCATCGGCGCAATGACCACGTGCGCGCTGGTCTCCAAGGAGGGCTCTATCGACTGGTTATGCATGCCAGATTTCGATAGTTCTGCAGTGTTTGGTCGCATCCTCGACTGGCACAAAGGCGGCCATTTTCAGATTGCTCCGCAGGGGGTCCAATCTGTCGAGCGACGGTATTTGCCCAGGACCAACGTCCTCGAGACGACGTTCTCGACTGCGACCGGGCTCGCGACGCTGACAGACTTCATGGTCATGGAGCTCCCGGACTCCTTCGAACAAGATGACCGGACCGGCAACCGATTACAGCTCTCTGGCAGTTTCGACGTCGTGTTGCCCACGAACAAAAAACAGTTGCCCCCAATCGAACAGTTGCGCGCGGGGATACCTCTCCACGCGAGGTATCACCAGAAGGTGGCGCGTATCTTCGAGTGCACCGAGGGCAAAGTCAGCTTCGCGGTGGAGTGCCGACCGCGCTTCAACTACGGTAGGGTTACACCCCACGCCGTGCTGATCGAAGAAGAAAAAGGGACGTCGAACCACGCCTTTGCCCGCGGCGGCGCCAGCGCCATCTCCCTCTACTGTTCAACGCCAGTGAATATAATCGACCACGCTTTTCACGCCGAGGGCTCGTTGAGGGCTGGGGAGAAAGCGTATTCGGTAGTGACCTACCAGCCCTTCTTCCTACCCATCGCCGAAGACTTCAACGAGGAAAAGGTCGAATGTATGCTCGAAGAGACGGTCCGGTACTGGGAGCACTGGTCCGAGCGCTGTAGCTACGATGGGGAGTATCGGGACGACGTTTTGCGTAGCGCGCTGACGCTCAAAGCCCTGACGTTCGAGCCGTCCGGCGCCATCCTGGCGGCGCCTACGACCTCGCTCCCCGAATCTCCTGCGGGCGAAAGAAATTGGGACTACCGCTTTACCTGGATCCGTGATGCGACGCTGTCGCTCGACGCCTTGTGCAGGCTCGGCTACAAAGATGAGGCGCGCGCGTTCAAGCGCTGGTTGGAGTGGACCGCGGCGTACCCCGAGGATCTGCAGATCATGTACGGGCTGCGGGGAGAGCGGTGGCTCACGGAGGTCGAGCTGCCGCTGGAAGGCTACAAGTGGTCGACCCCCGTGCGCGTCGGCAACGGTGCCTACTCGCAGTTCCAGTTGGATATCTACGGCGAGATACTCGACTCCACGTACATCTACCGGAATGTGGCACTCGCTCGGAAGGAGGATTCCGACAACTGGGGGTTCGAGACCGAGACGGGCCTGGATCCGGAGGAGTACGAGACCGAGCCGGATTACTGGGAGTTCCTGGCCGCCGTGGTCGAGTTCGTAATCGAGAACTGGCGTCGTCCCGATGCCGGCTTATGGGAGTCCCGGGCTGGGTACCGGCACTTCGTCTACTCGAAGGTCATGTGCTGGGTCGCGCTCGACCGAGGCATCAAGATTGCTGGGGAGCTCGCCCGAGAACAGGACGGGCGCGAGCGCTACGGCATCGACGACGAGAAACTCTGGCGCTGGGAGAGGGTGCGCGAGGAGATCAAGGACGACGTACTGTCCAACGGCTACGACCCGAACTACAAGGCCGGCCTGGGGGCGTTCGTTCAGTTCTACGGGAGCAAGAGCCTCGACGCCAGCAGCCTGAGGCTCCCCCTCATTGGCTTTATCGAGGCGGACCACCCAATGATGCGCTCAACCATCGAGGCCATCAAGCAGGACCTGACCTCGCCGGAGGGGTTTGTCTACCGTTATAGCACCAAGGACTTCGACGATGGCCTCCAAGGTAAAGAGGGGACCTTTTCCATCTGCACTTTCTGGCTGATAAGCAACCTGATCGCCTTGGGCGAGATGCGCGAAGCCCGCGTTCTCTTCGAGACGGTGCGAGCTTACGCCAACGATCTCGGGCTGTTTAGCGAAGAGATCAACCCCGAGACGGGCGAGATGCTCGGTAATTTCCCCCAGGCATTCTCCCATCTGGCGTTCATCGACGTCGCGGTGGAGCTCTCGCGGACCATGCACGCCTCGCTGAGCGAGCAGAATAAAACAGAGCGATCGTCGAGCATCCTAGAATCGTTTCCACCAGAAGGAGATTACCGTTCATGAGCGCTCGACCGACCGAGAATCTGGAGGTTGACGTCCTGATCGTCGGGTCGGGCCCCGTCGGCTGCACATTCGCGCGCAAGCTGGTGGAGGCGGGACGTTCGGTGCACATGGTGGACGCCGGGCCACAGATGTCGAGGCGCCCCGGGGAGCACCTGAAGAACGCTTACCAGTACCAGCGGAACATAGACCTTTTCGCCTCGGTGATCCGAGGTCATCTTCACACACTCTCGGTCCCAACCAGCAACGAGCCGGTCATGACCCTGAATCCGGGCGTGTTCCAGGGTGAGCACGGGAAGAAGTTTCGCGGCTTTACCCTCCACAATCAGAACCCGGATCAGGACCCGGTCGTGAATCTTCCGGGAGCGGGGGTCACCTACGCCGTCGGGGGGATGGCCACGCACTGGACGTGCGCAACGCCGCGCCAACATCCCACCGTCGAGCGCAGCGACATCTACTCGGACGCGGAGTGGGACCGGCTTTATAGCGGGGCCGAGAAGCTTCTCAATACCCACAAACACGAGTTCGACGGTTCGATGCGTCACATGGCAGTGCGCGATGCGCTCCAGGAGGAGTTTTCTGAGTTGCGGGATCCCTACGGGGTGCAGAACCTTCCGCTCGGGGTCGAACGGCGCAAGGACAACCCTGTGCTCGTTCACTGGAGCGGAACCGACACCGTGCTCGGTCCGCTAGCCGAAGGCAACCAGGACAGAGAACCATTCATCCTCCAGGAACAGCACCGCTGCACCCGGCTAGTCCCGAGCCGGGACGGGTCTCGGATCGAGTACGCTGAGGTCGAGGATCTCATAGAGTGGCATACCGTCAACGTCCGAGCCGAGACCTACATCGTTTGCTGCAACGCCTACCTGACCCCCCAAGTTCTCTACAATTCCGGTATCCGGCCGGAACCGCTCGGGCGCTACCTCACCGAGCAGCCGATGACCTTCTGCCAGATCGTCCTGAAGCAGGAGATCGTCGATAGTCTTTCGGAAAACCCGCGATTCGCTGAGCGGGTGAGAGCACACCGGGAGCAGAATCCGCGCGATCCGGTCCCCATCCCTGAGGACGAGCCGGAGCCGAACGTCTGGATCCCGGTCTCGGAGGAGCGGTCGTGGCACTGCCAGATCCACCGCGACGCGTTCCACTACGGCGAGGTGGCCCCACACATAGATCCCCGCCTGATCGTCGACCTGCGCTGGTTCGGCCTCGTCGAGCCCCAGTACGAGAGCCGCATGACCTTCTCTGACACCATTACAGACGCTTTCGGCATGCCGCAGCTGACCTTCGAGTGGATCGTAAGCGACGAAGACCGACTCAAGCAGCACCGGATGATGGGAGATATGCTGCGGGCTGCCCAAGCGCTTGGGGGCTTCCTGCCAGGATCTGAGCCGCAGTTCGTCGTGCCCGGGCTACCGATCCACGTCACCGGGACCACCCGCATGGGCAGGAGCCCCGACGACAGTGTGGTAGACGCGAACTCGCAGGTGTGGGGCATCGAGAACCTGTACCTGGGCGGCAACGGTCTCATTCGCCGTGGTGCGGCGAGCAACCCGACCCTGACCAGCATCGCGATGGCCTTGAAGTCTGTCGAGCACATCATCCAGAGGGAAGGGACGAGGACCCCCGAGGAGAGGGCCTGAAGACCATGTTCGACAGGCACAAGGTGTCTTTGGGGATCACCCCCACCGGCTGGACGAACGACGATATGCCAGGGCTGGGTGACGACATCCCGTTTGAGCAGTGCGTCAGCGAGATGGCGCTGGCCGGGTTCGAGGGCTGCAGCGTCGGCCACAAGTACCCGAAGGACCCCGAGGTGCTAAAGCGAGAGCTAGGGCTGCGGGGCTTGAGGGTTTCAGAGCCGTGGGCGAGCACGCTTTTCACGGTTGCGGAGATGGAGAACCGGACGGTCGAGGGCTTCCGCCAGCAGATGGCCTTCATCAAAGAGATGGGCGGCACCGATGTGGTGGTAGCGGAGCTCGGCCACGCGGTGCACCAGCAGCCGGTCTACGTGCTCGCCAACAAGCCGATCTTCTCGGACGAGCAGTGGGGTCGCATGGTCGAGGGGCTGAACCGCCTCGGGCGGATGGCGGCTGAGGAGGACATGCGGCTCTGCTACCACCATCATATGGGCACCGGTGTGCAGACGCGGGCCGAGGTGGACCGTCTGATGAACGACACCGACCCTGAGGTGGTACACCTGCTCTTCGATACCGGACACCTTTACTGGGCGGGCGATGATCCCCTCGATATGGCACGCGCGTACGCGGAGCGCATCAAGCACGTCCACCTCAAGGACATCCGCCAGGATGTGCTCGACCACTGCATGGAGCGTAAGATGAGCTTCCTGGAGTCGGTGATCGAGGGAGCGTTCACCGTGCCGGGCGACGGGGTCATCGATTTCGAGCCGATCTTCCGCACGCTTGCGGACGCCGGGTACGAGGGCTGGCTAATTGTGGAAGCCGAGCAGGACCCGCACAAGGCGAACCCGCTCGAGTACGCCAAGAAGGCGCGCGCGTACCTCGGCCAGGTGACGGGACTCTGAACAGGAGAGACGAGGATGCGACATCATCTCGTTGATGAGACCAACGGCAGGCGCACCTTCGTGGTCGCGCTGGAGATCGGGGAGGAGGTGGTGAGCACTATCACCGAGCTCGCCCAGGAGTTGTCGCTGGGCAGCAGCAGCATGACCGGGATCGGGGCGTTCCAGCATGTCCGGTTAGGCTGGTTGGATTGGGAGCGATCCGGCTTCAGGGAGAACGTGCTCGACGAACAGGTCGAGCTTCTGTCGCTGGTCGGCAACATCGCCGATTCGGAGGAAGGAACCCCCAAGCTCCATGCGCACGTCGTCGTCGCCTGCCACGACGCGACGACCCGGGGCGGGCATCTCGTCGAGGCGATCGTACGTCCGACACTGGAGCTCGTGATCGTCGAGTCCCCGGAGCACCTTCAGCGGCGTCACGACGAGAAGACCGGACTGGTCCTTCTTAAACCCTAACCCAGCGGAGGTTAACGATGCGCTTTGGGATCACTGGACTACTGTTCACCGACACATTCGACGAAGGGGACCTGCCTCTCCTCAATCGTTGCCGCGAGTTCGGCTTCGACGTTCTGGAGATCTGCCCGGTAGAGCCGGACCGCTTCCCGGCCCGGCGCGTGCGGCAGCTTGCCGACGAGCTGGGTATGTCAATCAACATCAACTACGCGCTCCCGGAGGAGGCGAACACCATCTCGCCGGACCCGGAGGTGCGGCGCCGGGGGGTCGAGCTTTTGAAGAAGCTGGTAGATCTCTGCTCCGAGGCGGGGGCGGAGATCTACTGCGGCGCGAACTACTGTGCTTGGAGGTACTTCACCGGACGGCGGAGAACGGAGGACGAGTGGAAGTGGGCGGTCGAGTGCTATCGCCAGGCCGCCGAGTACGCGCAGGAGCGCTCCGATCTCGTGCTCGCGGTTGAGGCCCTCAACCGGTTCGAGTCGTTCTTCCTCAACACCGCGGCGGACACGCTCCGCTTCGTCGAGGACGTAGACATGCCGAACGTGAAGGTCCACCTGGACACCTTCCACATGAATTGTGAGGAGGACGATATCAGCGCCGCAATCCGCTCCTGCGGTGACCGCCTCGGCTACTTTCACGCCTGCGGCAGCCAGCGGGGCATCCCCGGCCGCGACATGGTCCCCTGGCGAGAGACCCTCACGGCGCTGCGCGATTCCGGCTATCAGGACTGCATCACCATCGAATCCTTCAATTCGCGTCTCAAGTTCGCGCCGCTCGTCAGCATCTGGCGGGACCTCGCAGACTCGCCCGAACAGCTGGCCACCGAGGGTCTCACCTTTCTGAGAAGTGTCTACCAGGACGTCTACGGCGATGCGCCCCACGCAAACGCAAGCAAAGAGAGGAGGTAGAGAGGTCAGGCCGTGAACGGCGTCGCTGTCAGGTTGCGGTCCAATCACTCAAGCTAGTAGAAAGGAGTCCGCTATGGCAACCGTCGAGGTCATCCACTTCCGGATGGTCGAGGGCGCGGACGAGGAGGAGCTCATCCGTGAAGACGAGCGTGTCGGGAGGGAGTATACCCCCAAGCAGCCCGGCTTCCGGAACAGGGAGAGCGCCAAGAACGACCAGGGCGATTGGGTGGTCATCGTCCATTGGGACGATACGCAGTCCGCCAAAGCGTCGATGGAGAAGTTCCTCAACGACCCCACGGCCAAGCGGTTCCTCGAACTGATGGATAGCGACACGTACAGCATGGTCCACTACCAGACCGTGCTCAACACCTAGGGCGCCAACAGCCGCGAACACGTCGGCCCGCGAGGGCCGCAGCGAGGGGCGTCCCTAAGGAGAGGAGATCGGCTGGTAGCGAGAGAACCGCGGTGTCGGCACCTTACGCTGCGTGTACCCGAACCGATAGCCTCAGCGCACAAGATGCGGGCGAAAGATCGGCAGGCGAAGGCAGCGTTCAGAACACCGACAACTGTTGAGAAGTCAAGCAGACGAGAGGGTAAGGAGGATGGACACGAATCCACGGGCGGATCGCGCGCAAATTACGGAGAAGGTCCCGTCGTTCGAGCGGTTTTTCGAGCAGGAGCACCCGCTCACCGATCGGATCCTCGACTGCGCGACGGCAATCGTCAAGCAGCTCAGAGCTTTGCCGGCCGGTGCAACGATCTCCCGCGATCTGTACGCGGCGATGGCGCTTCTCGCTCACCTGAACGAGAATTTTGCAGATCAGACCCATTTGGCACAGGAAGAGGCCGCGATCCCGCTCGCCGTCGCGCGGGGGATGCCCTCAAGAGATGTCGAATGGGTCTATTCCGACCATGATCAGGGCCATGCGTATGCCAAAGCAGCGGGTGTCGCTTGGGGTCGTATCAACGCCGGAGACGAAACCGACTTGCCGCACGCGATCGATGATTTCGCATGCTGCACCGAGGGACTGGTCAAGATGTTTGCGTACCACGCAGAGCGGGAGGATCACAGATTGTTCCCGGAGATGGCCCGCTATCTCAGCGACGACGACGACCTGATCATGCACGTGGTCACGCAGATCGGCCCCCCGGATGTCTCACCGTATATCACCCTTGTTGCGGACATGGAACAGGCACTCGGCATTCGTCCGCCCGATTCGGCTCCGGACAGCTGAGAACAGGCTCGCGCCGCTGGTAGCCATCTGGCGGGACTTCGCCCGAACAGTTCGCCACCGAGGGCCTAACCACCAGACGGGCGGCAGCGGGCTGACCGACTCACCAAAACCAAGGGAGGAACAATGATCGAGGACACTTTCGTGATCGACGGCGTCGGGCACGCCATGGATTTCTCTGAGGGCAACCTCGTGGACGGTGTCCCGGAAGAGAAGATCGAAGGCTTTCGCCGCTTCGGCTATGGGGTCTTCGTCGGCCAGATCGAGTCCCGGGAGCCCGGCTACCAGTTGACATTCGACGAGTGGAATACGTGCTTCGCCGCGGAGGACCTCGCCAACGCCTTCTTCGTCGAATCCGACATCGACTTGGTCGTGGGACACTCGGTGGAGCTAAAGCCGCTGTTCAGGAACGGGATGTTCCGCTGGGATACCCTGCTCGAGCTGCGCGACCTCGCGCCCGAACGCGTGCTACTCTACCACGGCGTGGACACGTTCGTGCGGGAACGGAGCAAGGTGTTTGAGGACATGGAGAAAGCCGTGGAGCAGGGCGTGGTCGGCTTCAAGTTCTATCCGTCGAATGGGGTGTTCGACCGGGAGGCGAACAGACTAGTCAGCATGTTCTACGATGACCCGGAGTATGCTTACCCCCTCTTCGAGAAAGCCCGGGAGTTCGGGGTGAAGACGATGGCTTTCCACAAGGCTCAGCCGGTCGGGATCGGGCCGAACACGGTGGTGGGCGTTCAGGACATCTCGACCGCCGCCGCTGAGTTCCCAGACCTGAACTTCGAGGTCGTGCACGCCGGGTGGGCGTTCATCGAGGACACCGCCAACCAACTTCAGTTCCACCACAACGTCTACGCTACCCTGGAGAACACTATAGGTTTCCTCGTGAACCAGCCCACGCGCTTCGCGCACATCCTGGGCACGTTCCTGCGCGCGGGGGCCGAGGACCGTTTGATCTACGGCTCCGGCTGCCCTCTCAACCACCCCGATCCGCAGCTACGCCACTTCTGGGACTTCGAGATGCCGCAAGAGCTAGTAGACGGCTACGGTTACCCTCCCGTGACGCGGGAGATTAAGGAGAAGATCCTCGGTCTCAACTGGGCCCGGATGCACGGCCTCGATGTAGAAGAGAAACGTCGCGAGATATCCGGCGACCGCTGGAGCGAGTTGCGCAAGGAGGGTAAGGCGGCTCCTTGGTCGGCCCTGCGCTCCCGCCTGCAATCGCAGGAGGCGTTGTAGCCGTGGCCGAAGGAGCTGAACACGCCGTCTACCCCGTCCTCAGCGCAGTGGACGATGTGCGCGCCTACGTCCGGCGGGTTGCCGACACGGTCCACGATCCGTGTGGGATGGCGGTGGGCGTTCGGGTTGGGCTAGACGAGATGGGTCTGCTGCGCAGGGTCGAGATCACGCGAGCCGCGGAGAGTAGTGGATCATACTGGAGCGTCCAGGTGGACCTGCGCCTGACCGGACCGGGCTGCCAGTACTTTTTCGCGTTTAAGGCGAATCTCGAAGAGTTGTTGGTGGCGCACCCCCAAATCTCGGGCGCGGTCGTCGAGTGGGACCCCTCACTCGACTGGACCCCGGAGAACATGTCGCCAGCGGCGCGCAGCAAGCTCCAGGAGCGCCGGCGCGCACTCTGGCCGACGGTCGTGCAACACCGGTAACTACGCTATAGACGCCGGATGGAGAGGCGGAGGAAAAGACTACATAGACTGTGGTCTCGGCAACGACTCTGTGTCCGCCAATGCAGAGGACACGGTGGTCAACTGCGAGAGCAGATTCTAGAAACCCTCGCTAACGCTACGCAAGGTTACTAGGGCCGGGGCTTTCGATCTCCGGTCCCTTCTCCCCGGTTGCTTATGCACGGGAGCCCGTAGCTTCGGGCAGTCGTCCTCGTGGAGAAACTGTTTGGAGAATCTTAATCACGAGCCAATCGCCTTACCATGAGACGCCTCATCGCGACATAGAGGAACGCTTTAGTAGCGGCGCACAGCCTCTCCTAGTCCTTGCTCATCCTACAGTTCTGAGAGAGCCACGTGAAGGTACGCTTCATAACCCAGCGGCGCGGGAGGACCTCCGAGCCCTGGCGCGGAAGCACCTAATTCGGCCAATCGATATCCCAGCCCTCTTTCGACCACTCCTCCGCCCACTCATCGCGACCTTCTCTGGCGTCGGCGTGGGAGTGCGATGAACGACCTCAACGCTCAGGCCGAGCACCTTTTCTACCCAGTCCTAGCCCCCGGCTTGGTACCTGGCATCCACCCGTAGGTGAGAAAGGCGCAGAAGGAGATCTCGTACACCCTTTAGCAGCAATTTGATCCTGTCCTGATCGGAAACCTTGGCGCTGTGAACCTTGACATTGAGCACCAATCCCTCCGTATCCACCAGGAGATGGCACTCCCTGCCGCGAACCTTCTTCCCACCGTCGTATCCACACGCCTCACCACCTACACCGGTCGTCTTGGCCGACTGTGAATCGACTACTCCTGCGCTGGGCTGTGGGTTTCTCCTCAGCCGCATCCGCGAGCGTTCACGTAGAGCTGCGTTGAGCCGCTCGAAGGTTCCATCTATACGCCACCTCCCAAACTACCAATAGACTGTCTCCCAAGGAGGGAAGTCGTGAGGTAAGAGACGCCATGCACATCCGCTGCGGACGATGTAGATGATGGCGTTAAGGACTTCGCGCAAGGGATGTACTCTGGGCCGTTCGGGGGCTTTAGGGGTAGGGATTTGGGATTCTATGCAGGACCACTCGGCGTCGGAGAGGTCGGCAGAGTAAGGCTTTCTCATACGTGCTAGGGTACCGAACTAACACCTCATGACTCCTTTTCGGACAGTTTCGAAGGAAGAATTCTCGGAGTCCGTATACCCCACGCTGGATAGGTGCGTCCATGAGCCTGCTATGTGGCGCTTCGCGACCTGTCGGTGGGAAGAACCGGCCACAACCTGTGGGGGCAGTGCATAAGCATGCCGAATCGTGAATAGACCCAGTACTACGCTAGCGTGTGAGTACCAAAGCACAAAGACACCCCAGCTAACCTTCCGCGCCCTGATGAGCGAGGGTGGAGCCGAGCGGTTAGAGCTCTGGCGAGCATCTAAGCCTCAGTCTATCCGCCGCTCTTCCTTACCGCTGCCTTGGGGACCGCCTACATCTTCTTAAAGGATTTATAGGGATTGGCAGTGAAAAGGTTCGTTCCCTCGAGATCGAGGCGCCTATTCACCCGAGTGCGTGGAAGTGGTGTTCTGCGAAATAGTTTGCAAGAGTGGCTTAGTTGAGGGCGGCGAACCTCCGCGTGAGGGCTTGCACTGTCACGGCTGGGAAGAGATAACGACCCGTCGTCCCCTTGAGAAGGAGCTGCTCCTCTTGCCCGAGCAAGACCGCCTTTGGAAGCGAAGGGCGGGTGCGCGGTGCTGAGCGCCTTGCTCTTCGGCTTGGTAGCCTCCAGCGCCTTGGTGATCGGTGCCGTCGTGGGGGCCAACTGGACGCCGCCCCGGCTCGTGCTCGCCTCGGCCCTGGCCTTCGCCAGCGGCGCGTTGATCACCGCGCTGTCCTTCGACCTCTTCCAGGAGTCCTTCGAGCGCGGCGGGGCGTGGCTCTCCGCGTTCGGGCTACTCGGCGGGGCCGCGACGTTCGTAGCGGCCGACGAGCTGCTGGACCGCTACATCCAAGGTGCGGGCAGCGGCGTCTCGGCCTTCGCCTTGTTAGCAGGGGTTACGCTCGACGGCATCCCAGAGAACATGGCCCTGGGCGTCTCGCTGCTGGAGACCTCGGGGGCCGGGGCCCTGACCCTGCTGGTGGCCATCTTCTTCTCCAACCTGCCGGAGGCCTTAGGCGGTGCGGTGGGGATGCGCCAGCAGGGCCGCTCTAGGCGCTTCGCCATCGGCTTGTGGAGCGCGACCGCCGTCGTGCTAGCCGCCGCGGTGGTGCTCGGCAACGTCGCGCTCTCCCGAGCCGGGGAGGGGCACTTGGCGGTGCTGCTAGCCTTCGCCGGGGGCGCGGTGCTAGCCTCGCTGGCCGACACGCTGATGCCCGACGCATACAGGGAGGGCGGGGCGTGGGTCGCCTTCGCCACGGCCGCCGGCTTCCTTTTGTCGTTCTTGATCGCGGAGATATAGCTTTCTGAGTCTCAGCGATGGGGTCACAGTGCAAGCTGGGCTCGGGGTTACTCTGGGGCTCACGTGCCTCGTTGAGGCCGTGATGGAGGCAATGAGGCGAGCTCTTTGTGACCAAAGAGGCTGTACTGCAACCGTACTGCAACCGGGCTAGTACAGGCTAGTACGCAGCGGACGAAGGTAGTCTTCAGAATCGCCGAAAACCCCATAAATAAGCGCATTTCCCGAACACACTAGGACGCACTGTAACAGGCGGCATCGGATTGTGGCTCTAGAGAAGGTCGCGGGTTCGAGCCCCGTCGGTCACCCTGCCTTTGGCGGGTAAACGTGAGACCCGGATACTCTGTCGGGCTACTTGTACTATTAGCTAAACTTCCCCTAACTACCTCATAATACCGAGCGTATGTGCTGCACGGCTGGTCCTGACCGATCGGACCGGGGCAATGAGCTCTCTGGTGAACTTCTCCTGTGCGAAACTCTAGGAAGTTGAAGGCCTAGGGTAGACTGGCAACGCTGCTACGGGGTAAGGCGTAAGACGAGGTCGGTGAGACGCGGTACGAGCTCGAGTTCGAGGACACGTTCGACGGTGACCGGCTGGACGAAGGTCGCTGGGTTCCGCACTACCTGCCACAGTGGAGCAGCCGCGAGCGCTCCGCCGCGCGCTACGAGGTCGGCGGAGGCCGCCTGCGGCTGCTCATCGAGGCCGACCAGCAGCCTTGGTGCCCCGAGTTCGACGGGGAGGTCCGCGTCTCGTCGCTGCAGACCGGCGTCTTCGCCGGCCCCGTCGGCGGCACGATTGGGCAGCACCGCTTCACGCCGGAGGCCGTAGTGCGCGAGGCCCAGGAGAACGTCCGGCTGTACACCCCGCGCCACGGCCGGATCGAGATGCGTGCCAGGGCCACCGATGACCCGCGCTGCGTGGTGGCCCTGTGGATGATCGGCTACGAGGACGAGCCCAACCGCTCGGCGGAGATCTGCGTCTGCGAGATCTTCGGGCGCGCCGTGGCGGCCGACCAAGTGGCGGTCGGCATGGGCGTGCACCCCTTCGGCGACCCGCGCATCAGCGATGAATTCGCGGCCGAGACGGTGCCCATTGACGCTCGGGAGTTCCACGTCTACACAGCGGAGTGGACGTCGGAGCATGTGACCTTCTCTATAGACGGCGAGCACCTCAAGGCGGTCGGGCAGTCACCGTCCTACCCGATGCAGATTATGCTCAGTCTCTACGAGTTCCCCGATGCCGTCGGCGAGGGGTCCACCGTGGGGCCCTACCCGAAGGAGTTCGTCGTGGACTACGTCCGCGGGTACCGACGGGTCCCGAGCTAAGTTGGCTGCCCCCTGCCGCTCTATTCACCCAAGTGTCTAGAAGACGAATTCTCGGAAGCTCAAATCCAGAATGTCGAATTAAGGCTGCCCGAATCTTCCCTACGGGATGAAAATTTCCACCATCGTGCTCCGGTGTCCAGCTCATCTTGCTACGTTGATGGGTAGATCTGTGCGCCACGGTGGATGTTCTGTAGTAACTGTGTTTAGTAACCGCACGAGTGAGGAGTGGTCGTCGTAGGGTCTCTGTGCTGGGATCCCACCTTGCGCGTGGAACCTCGAAGACACTCCCGCACAAGAAGCAAGGCGCTGCTGGTGCCTCATAACCTCAGGGCGGCGCTCTGCCTCCAGTTCACTCTCTGCATGGCCAACTTCAGCCGCAAGTGGCCATCTGCGTAGCCTGCGGCCTACCGTTCCTCGTCACGCGCAAGGATCAAACGACGTGTCCCGGAAGTGCAGCATGCTAGGAGAGCAGACAACGCCAAGCTAAAATGGATCAGGTGCCGCCGACCTGACATCGTCTTACCATCACTCAGCGCGCAACATCCAGAACCAGCGTACGAATTTGGTGCTTGTGTGCAACAGATTCCTCGTCTCGGCGCACCGAGCAGGAGCTCGCGCTCTCTGTGACCGCCGCGAACCCATGAAGCCCTAGCGGTCCCATAGGGGCGCTAGGAAAAGCGAGAAAGCACGAGGAGAATGTTGAGCGTCGGAAAACTTGAACGTTTACGATGATACACCTAAATATGTAGAGAGTTGACTTAAATGCAGTCGAAAAGGAGCAATTTACGTCAAATTTGACGTAAACCCTTGACTATAAGTCAGAAGCTCGCCTACGATATGCGAAAGGGAAGGAAAAGATGAGCCAAGACATCGCGAGCAAGGAATCACGTTCACGTTACCCGCTGGTCGAGAATCGGGTGCAAGCCGAGATAATGCTTTACGTTTGTGCCGAGGCTAGGTCGGTTTCTAGGAGCCAGTTGATTGAGGCGCTGGGCTCCAGCCGTGGGAAGATCTCCACAGAAGTCGGGCGTCTGATTGATGCTGGGTTGCTCGCCGACGGGGGCTTTGCCGACTCGGAGAGGGGGCGCCGTTCCACACTGGTCGGCATCCCCTACTCCGCGGGGCTAATCGCGGCGATCGACATCGGTGCGACCTCCATCGACGTTGCCCTTACGACGCTCGGCAGCGAGCTGGTCGCCCACCGGGGTGAACCCGCTGACGTGCGGGACGGTCCACTGCCGGTCCTCGATCGAGTGAAGGCGTTACTTATGGAGCTCCTAGAGGAACACATAGCCGTTCCGCAAGATGTCTTGGCTATCGGCGTCGGCGTCCCCGGTCCGGTAGAGCAGGCGTCCGGTCTTCTGACGGTCCCTCCGATCATGCCGGGCTGGGACCGGTTCCCCATACGCGATGCGTTCGCCGGGGAGTACGCTTCACCCGTCTTCGTCGACAACGATGTGAACATGATGGCGCTCGGCGAGCACTGGGGTGGCGTGGCCAAGGGCGTCGACGACGTGATCTTTGTGAAGATCGGCACGGGAATAGGCAGCGGACTTATCATCGGCGGCCGCCTCCACCGCGGTACCCAGGGCTGCGCCGGAGATTTCGGCCACATCTGCGTGGATCCCGACGGTCCTCTCTGCTCTTGCGGCAACGCCGGATGCCTAGAGGCGATGGCGGCGGCCCCGGCGATCGTGTTGCAGGCGGAAAGGTGCGCTAGGGAAGGTGAGTCCCCGCCCCTCATGGCCGTTCTGCAAGAGAAGGGTGAGCTCAGCATGAAAGTTGTTAGGGAGGCCGCGAGGCGTGGCGACTACTGCGCTCTGACAGTTATTCGTAGATCGGGGAGGTTGATCGGCCAGACACTGGCCTCGGCCGTGAACGTGCTCAACCCTTCGATGATCGTGATAGGCGGTGGGGTTTCTCATATAGGTAACGCGCTTCTGGCGGAGATCCGCAGCGCCGTCTATCAGCGGTCGTTGCCGCTAGCGACGAGGAATCTGCCCATCGTCCTTAGCGAGTTGGAAGATATTGCTGGCGTCGTGGGCGCGAGCGTGTTGGCGGCCAAAGGAGTGCTCAACTTTTCTGCCGGGCGTAGGGATGGAGGGGGTGAGTCCGTGAGTTTCTAGTTAGGGCAGACATCGCATAGGTAAGGGGTTCACGCTCGTAAGAGAGCGAAGTGAGATAGGAGGAGCAAGCTTTGAGCGCACAACGAAGCGGGCGGCAGGCCGTTGTCCTGTCCGAGGCGCAGAGCAGAAGCCTTTTCTTGGCGAGCTGCATAGCTCTGGTCGCCACCGCGATGACCTTCGCCATCCGCGGCGACATACTCGGCACGTGGGGCACGGAGTTCTCCCTAGATAAGACTAGTATAGGCTGGATCACCGGCATGGCCTTCTGGGGATTCGCGTTGTCGGTCATCATCGGCGGGGCGATCGTCGACTTTATAGGTCTGAAGTCGATGCTGGTGGTGGCTTTCGTAACGCACATGGCGGGCATCATCGTAACGATCTTAGCCGGCGGTTTCTGGATGTTGTTCCTGGGAACGCTGCTCATCGGTCTGGGCAACGGGGCGGTGGAGTCAGCCTGCAACCCGCTGGTCGCTACGGCCTACCCGAACCAGAAAACCGCGAAGCTAAACTTGTTCCACGTATGGTTTCCGGGCGGCATTCTCATCGGTGGTCTCGCAGCGTACTTTTTGACCACGATGGGGTTTGGATGGCAGGTAAAGATGGCCCTTATCCTGATACCGACGCTCGTCTACGGCGCTATGTTTTTGCGCATGCGCATACCGGAGACGGAGCGCGTGCAGGCCGGCGTCTCCCACTCCGGAATGTTCAGAGAGGCTCTCCGGCCGATGTTTCTGGTTCTGTGCTTCGCCATGTTGCTTACGGCCTCCACGGAGCTCGGGACGAACCAGTGGTTGCCGAATATCCTCACCACGACAGCCGCCGTATCGGGCATACTGGTGCTGGCCTATATAAACGGCCTGATGGCCATCGGACGTTTTCTCGGTCACTCGTTTCTGGGTAGGATCTCACCGATAGGCCTCTTGATCGGCTCCGCTAGCGCTTCGTTGGTGGGGCTGCTGCTCTTGAGCGTGGCCGACTCGGCTATCTCCGCTTTCGGTGCGGCCACCGTCTTCGCCATCGGGATCTGTTACTTCTGGCCGACGATGCTGGGCGTGACCTCCGAGAGGTTCCCCGCTGGCGGCGCGCTGCTCTTGGGTATCATGGGTGGCATCGGAAATATATCGGTAGCCATCACCATGCCTATCCTGGGAGGTATCTACGACGCCAGTGGTCCTGCTACGGCGCTGCGTACAATGGCGATTCTGCCGTTCATCCTGCTCCTGATCTTCGGCTTCTTCTGGTTCCGTGACCGGGCA
>DASQVA010000059.1:0-2853 GCA_035641035.1 Rubrobacter sp.
CGCGTTCGAGACACACCGAGGTTAACTCCCGCTGGGGACGGGCACGCCGAGGTGGTCGTAGGCGCGGTGGGTGGCGATGCGCCCGCGGGGGGTGCGTTGTATCAGGCCGCTCTGCAGCAGGTAGGGCTCGTAGACGTCCTCGACGGTGTCGCGCGCCTCGCCGAGGGCGACGGAGATCGTACCGACCCCCACAGGACCGCCCTCGAACTTGTCTATGACGAGGCCGAGGTAGTCGCGGTCGGCCCTGTCGAGGCCGAGGTGATCCACGCCCTGCATCTCCAGCGCGGCGTTCGCGGTCTCCTCGTCTATCTTGCCGTCGGCGACCACTTGGGCATAGTCGCGGACGCGCTTGAGGAGCCGGTTGGCGACGCGGGGCGTTCCGCGGCTGCGGCGCGCGAGCTGGCTCGCGCCGGCGTCGGTGATCGGGATGCCGAGTATTTTCGCGTTGCGGACCACGATCTTCTCCAAGTCCTGCGGTCCGTAGTAGTCGAGCCGGGTCGAGAAACCGAAGCGGTCGAGCAGCGGCTTGGTCATCAGGCCCGTCCGGGTCGTAGCACCCACCAACGTAAAGCGGGGCAAATCCATCCGGATCGTGCGTGCTGAGGGTCCCTGGCCGAGGACTATGTCCATCGCGTAGTCCTCCATCGCAGGGTAGAGGACCTCCTCGATCTGCCGGTTCAGGCGGTGGATCTCGTCTATAAAGAGGAAATCGCCCTCTTCAAGCGAGGTCAGGATGGCGGCCATGTCCCCCGCCCGCTCCAGGGTCGGGCCGCTCGTCGGCCTAAGCCCGACCTCCATCTCTTCCGCGAGGATGCGGCAGAGGCTCGTCTTCCCGAGCCCCGGCGGGCCGGCGAGCAGTATGTGGTCTAAGGCTTCCCCGCGCTGCTTGGCCGCCTCGACGAAGATCCTCAGGTTCTTTTTCAGCGCCTCCTGCCCGATAAACTCATCGAGCGAGCGAGGCCGGAGCGTCGGCTCGTCGTCCTCGGCGAACGCCTCCGGGTCGAGCGGATGCTCACCGAAGCCCGCCGCCCCGGTTATATCCTCGGGCACCTCTTCCGCGCGCGCATCCTCCGCACGGACGGTGAAGTCGTCCATCTCTTCCGGGCTCAACGCCTGGTTCCTATCCGCCGTAACGCCTCCTTGATGTATTTCTCGACCGAGTCCTGCGGTGGCACATCGTTAAGCGCTTTCTCCGCCTCCTCCAGCCTGTACCCGAGCGCGGCCAAAGCGTCCCGCGCCTCCATGTACGGGCCACCTCCACCGTCCCCGCCGGCGCTCGCGACGGCTGGCTCGGGATCAAAAGTGGCCAGGCTTTTGCCCTTGAGCTCGAGGACGAGTCGCTCCGCCGTCTTCTTGCCGAGGCCTGGCACGGAGGCGAACTTGATGATGTCGCCCCTCGCCACGGCCTCGGAGATCTCCTGCGGGGACATCGAAGAGAGTATCGAGAGCGCGAGCTTCGGACCCACTTTGCTCACCGCGGTCAGGACGTCGAAGGCCATCCTCTCCTCACGCGTGGCGAAGCCGAAGAGGAGCATCGCGTCCTCACGCACCACCATCCGGGTGTGTATGACGCACTCCTCGCCGAGCGAGGGCAACGCCTGCAGCGTCGCCAAAGAAGCCGAGGACCGGTAGCCCACACCCCCGGTGTCGATTACGACGCCCTCCGTGTCTTTTTCAACCAGTGTTCCGCGCAGTCTGTATATCATCCGCTAATTATCCCGCACTACCCGCTATTTCCCTACCCCTACCTTACCGGATATCCTGGTCGAAAAAGCGTGGCAGATCGCGATGGCGAGGCCGTCGGCTGCGTCGTCGGGCCGGGGTATCGCCGGCAAATTCAACAGCGCCTGGACCATCTCCTGCACCTGCCGCTTGTCCGCCCGCCCGTAGGAGGTTATGGCCTGCTTCACCTGCAACGGCGTGTACTCGCTGACCTCCATCCCGGCTCTGTAAGCCGCGAGCAGCGCGACCCCACGAGCCTGCCCGACCGTGACCGCAGTGGTGACGTTGGTGTTGAAGAAGAGCTCCTCCACCGCAACCGTCTCGGGCCGGTACCCACGTACCAGCTCCGTCACGCCGTCGAAGAGTCGCCCCAGCCGCCGCGGCATCTCCCAGTCAGACGGCGTGGTGATGGCGCCGTGCTGCACGTATCGTAGGCGGCTGCCCTCCTGGCGGATCACACCCCACCCCATCGTAGCCGTCCCCGGGTCTATCCCGAGTATCGTGTGTCCCCTGCCTCCGGTCGCGAGCATGGCCTAAGGTTACTCCCTCCCACCGCACCTTGCACCCGCTTCTACATGTTGTGCACCAGGCATCCCCAACCACTACGCCACCCTCGATCTCGGCATGTTGTCAATTTACATTCTCGTCCTGGACTTGCACGGAGAAGAACGAGTAGCTCGTTATCTCGTAGGGGCTCAGGGACGCGAAGTAGATACCGTACTGCTCTGACGAGGCGAGCTTTTGGCTCTGGGCGTTGAAGGGGCGTAGACATCCCCGTAATCGCTCGCGTTGACGAGCTCGTACTGGGAGACCGGTATCTCCTTGGGTGTTTGATCCGCGACGGTCGTGGCCTCCGCCGACGTAGTTTCAGGAGTCAGGGCCTTGGCCGGCTGCGTACGCTCAGGGCCCGTCTCTTGGGTAGTCTACCGAGGCTGGGTGAACTCGAGCTCCGGCGTGGTGGCCTCCGGCGTGGGTGTTTCGTCGGGCCCTATGGCGGCGATAATGTCGGAGACTAGGTCCTCGCGCATGACGAGCTTCCATTCCCCTCCGGCCATGATCATCTCCTGGACGACGGAGGCGTCGACCTCGGGGTCCGGTACGGGATCGCCGTCCGCGTCGTAGAAGGTCCTC
>DASQVA010000060.1:0-2936 GCA_035641035.1 Rubrobacter sp.
CCGGCCGTCTCGGCCAGGGCGTGGCAGATGTGCTCCGAGAGGGCGCCGGAGCGCACGAGGTGGTTCGTCACGGACTGGACCGTGTAGAGGAGCCTGAGGTCGCCGGCGACCGGGGCCTGGCGGGCCTGAAGGATCATGGAGTCCCGGTCGACCTCGGCCCCGCGCGCCTTGTAGCGGATGTCCACCCCGAGCTCCTTGGAGGCCAGCTCCGCGTCGCCCGTCTCCATAGCCTTGACCATGTTCTCCAGCGAGTCCCCGACCTCCCTGCCGAGGTCGAGCACCTCGCCGACGAGGGAGTCGAGCTCCTGCTGAAAGCTCTCCCTGGGCATCGGCTAGCCGAACCGTCCGGTGACGTAGTCCTCCGTCTCCTTGCGCTCGGGGTTCGAGAAGATCTTCTCCGTCTCGTCGAACTCCCAGAGCCTGCCGGGGTCGCCCATGTTCACTATGTAGAAGAAGCCCGTAAAGTCCGAGATGCGGGCCGCCTGCTGCATGTTGTGCGTGACGATCACGACCGTGTAGCTCTTCTTCAGCTCGGCCATGGTGTCCTCGATCTTCTGCGTCGAGACCGGGTCGAGCGCGCTCGCGGGCTCGTCCATGAGGATGACCTCGGGCTCCACGGCGAGGGTCCTCGCGATGCACAGGCGCTGCTGCTGGCCGCCCGAGAGGCCGTATCCGCTCTCCCTCAGGCGGTCCTTCACCTCGTCCCAGAGGGCTGCCTGGCGCAAGGATCGCTCCACCAGCTCGTCCATGTCGCCGCGGAAGCCGTTGATCTTGGCGCCCCAGGCCACGTTGTCGTAGATGGACTTGGAGAAGGGGTTCGGCTTCTGGAAGACCATGCCCACGCGGCGCCGGATCACCACCGGGTCGGCGTCCTTGGCGTAGATGTCCTGATCCCCTAGCGTCACGCTGCCCTCGGCCCGCGCCCCTGGTACCACCTCGTGCATCCGGTTAAGGCAGCGGATAAACGTGCTCTTCCCGCAGCCCGAGGGACCTATGAGCGCCGTCACCTTGTTGGCCTGGATGTCTATGCTGACGTCCGTGACGGCCTTGAAAGACCCGTAGTACGCCGAGAGGTCCGATATCTTCATGCCGAGCGTGGAACCGTCGGACGGGGACGCGCCGCCGCCCGGCTTCACCTCTCTGCGCTCCTCGGAAACCTCGGACACCCTGCGACCCTCCCTGGTCTTCTGAAACTCCACTAGGCTAACACCTTTCCCTCGCGCGTGGGCGCATCGTCAACTGCGCCTCTGGTACTTGTTGCGCAGCACTATCGCCACGGAGTTCGCGACGAGCAGCACCGCCATGATCACCACTATCCCGGCCGCCGCCGAGTCCTGGAAGATCTGCTGCGGGCGGCTGATCCAGTCGTAAATCTGCGTGGGCAACGCCATGTAGCCGTCGAACGGGCCCGCGGTGGCGTAGGTCTGGTAGAGGGCCACGCCGACCACCAGGAGCGGCGCCGCCTCCCCTATGGCCCGCGAGAGCGCCAGGATGATGCCCGTCAAGGCACCCGGCAGCGCCATCGGCAAGAGGTGGCTCCGGATGATCTCCCACTTGGTCGCCCCGAGGGCGTAGCCGCCCTCCCGGATGGCGCGGGGGATGGCCCGCAGCGCCTCCCTGGTGGCGACGATGATGACCGGCAGGATCAGCAAACTCAGGGTGAGCGCGCCCGAGAGGACGCTCCCGCCGCCGGTTACCGGCGCCAGCAGCTGCACGAAGATGCCGAGCCCGAGCAGACCGTAGATAACCGATGGCACGCCCGCGAGGTTCGAGATGTTGACCTCGATGATGCGGTTGATGCGCGTGTCCTCGGCGTACTCTTCGAGGTAGATCGCGGCTCCCAGGCCGAGCGGCACGCTGATCAAAAACGTGAGGCCGAGAAGCCACAAGGAGCCCACGAGCGCCGGGTAGATCCCACCGTTCTCCGGGAAGATCTGGGACGGGAAGCTCGTCAAGAAACCGGCGCTCAGCATGCCGGAGCCGTCCCTGACCACGTCCACCAGCAGCACCGCCAGCACCACGACGCCGACCAGCGCCGCCGCCGTCACCACCACCGTGAAGACCCGGTCGAAGCCGTAGCGGGCGGCCATGTTCGCCTTAAAATCCGTCCCCTCGGGCCTCCCTTGGGGCCTCTCAACCTGCTTGCTCTCCTGGGCCACTAGTAGATCTCCCTGAATCGCCGGACAAACCAGTAGCTGACGAGGTTGAGGGTCAGGGTCATGAGGAACAGCGCCGACCCAACGGCGAAGATGGACTTGAAGGCCACGGACTCGCGCGGCGTCTCGCCGCCGACGACCTGCACGATGTACGCCGTCATCGCCTGCATGCCCTCGAGGGGGCTACCGAGCCAGTTCGCCTGGGCGCCCATCGCTATCGTCACGATCATGGTCTCCCCTATGGCCCGCGAGACCCCGAGGATCACCGCCGCGACGATCCCCGAGAGCGCCGCCGGTATCACGATCTTCGTCGCAGTCTCCCTACGCGTCGCGCCGAGAGCGTAGGCGCCCTCCCTCAAGGACCGCGGCACGGCGTAGATGGCGTCCTCGCTGACCGAGGCTACCGTAGGGATGATCATGACGCCCATGATTAGCCCGGCGGAGAGCGCGTTGAACGACCCCATGCCGGGAAAGAGGTTGTCCCTGAAGAACGGGGTTATGAACGTTAGGGCGAAGTACCCGTAGACCACCGTGGGCACGCCGGCAAGTATCTCGAGCGCCGGCTTGAGCCAGCGTCTGAGGCCATCCGGGGCGTACTCGCTCAGGTAGATGGATGTGAGCAGCCCGATCGGGAGCGCCACGGCTACTGCTATAAAGGTCGCCATGAGCGTCCCGTAAACGAGCGGCAGGACGCCGAACTCGCCCCGCGAGGGCACCCACCGCGTCGAGGTCAAGAACTCCCAGACGGAGACGTCGAGAAAGAACCGGACGGTCTCCTCG
>DASQVA010000061.1:0-2892 GCA_035641035.1 Rubrobacter sp.
GGCGACGTAGCGCACCACGCCATTGTCCATTCCGAATTGCGAGAGGACGTTCGCTATCTGCACCAGCGTCATGCCGAGCACGTAGAACCCCAGCTGGGTAGGGCCATACATCCAAGCCAAGGCAACCTGGGTCGCATAGCCCAAGAGACGGCTCAACCCCTGCCCTACAGAACTCATGCCCACACCGCGGGCTATGCGCCCCACGTAGGCGTCGTACTGCTCGTCTTCTCGAGGGGCGCTCAACCGAGAGTTGCTCCGCTACAGATCATGGAGGCTGATGATAAGGCTACTCTCCGCCTTCTTCAATCGCCGCCGCTGCCTGGCAAAGAGGGGCCCGCCTTGTGACGCCGGGACCCCGGGTACTCAACGCTCCTGCGCTCCACTCGCCGCTCGGTGTCGACTTCAAAGCTACTCTGGGGCCTCGTCCGGTGAGGTTGGTTCCGCACGGGCGGCGAGTCTGATCGTCACCCCCGCCACAATAAAGAAGTAGATCGTCGAGGAGGGTATGTACCAGTGCCACTCAAGCGCCGAGGAGATGAGGTATACGGCCACGGCTGAGGTAAGCCCCGCAAGCAGCACCTTCCGCTCCCCGACCGAGCGCAACGTTGCCCACGCTGCATAAATGAGCAGTAGGGCAGCAAAGCTAACCAAAGCAAGAAAGGCCACGATGCCAGTCTCCGTCCCCTGCTCTAGATAAACGTTGTGGACCTGCTTCACGCCGCTGAAATTTGGACGGTTCTCTAACCAGGTATACGAAAAGGTACCTGCCCCGGTTCCCGTTAAGGGGTGTTCTTTCCACTCCTCCCACGCCACCCGCCAGTAGAACGACCGGGAGTTTGAGGAGAGGGAGCTGAGCCGGCCGCGCACATCCGTCGTGTCCTCCACCTGGCGGGTAAAGACCCCTACTACCTCGTCCGAGCCGCGCTGTTCCCCGTACACCAAGAAGCCTAGCGCCCCTACCCCCGCGAGGACAACGACTATGGCGGCGACCCCGAATGCCCTATGTAGGGACGGGCCCAGCTCGTAACGCCTAACGAGGAAGGCATAGATTAGTTGAAGCACGAACGCGGCGAAGACGGCGATCACGAGATCCGTCCGGAAAGCTGATCCGTCGGCAGCCGCTAGGCTCTCGTCAGAGAGGGACGCGAAGAAGCTCTCCAGGCCCTGCACCCTCCACACGAGCCAGAAAAGCGGTCCGGAGACGAGGAGCAGGTTCACGAACATCTGCAGCCGCCTCCCGCTCACGGCGAAGAGCACGGTCAAGCCGGCCGCGAGCGCGAGCATGCCCCCGCGCGAGAACGTAGCGTACAGGATCACCCCGAAGACCAGGATCAAAGCCGCATACAGCCCCCGCGCAACAGGGTTTTTGAGCTGGGTCATGCGCCCGAGCCCCAAAACTATCCCCATTCCCAGTACTACCGCGGCGGTGTTGGGGTACTCTACCGTCGAGCCAATCCTAACGCCGTCGGTGCTGTTCGACTGGTAATCAACTGGGTTAGTCTTATGCAGCACGCCGTGCCCCGCGACCGCTCCCGCTATGAGGCTCATGCCGTCGATAAATGGTCCCACGAGCCTTCGCGAGGAGAGCGAGGCCGTTGCCAGGGCGAACGCGGCGAGGTACATCGAAGAGCGCAACACCTCCTGTACCGTCTCGGTCCGGGCGATGCTCCAGGTCAGTGAGAGTCCCTTTATCCCGACGAGCACCACCAGAAGCCCCAAGAGCACCCAGGCGATCCTCGGCATACCGGCGAAATAGTCGGTGATGAACAGCGTAATAAAGACCAGGCCCAGCATGGCCACCGCAACCGGCAGCCACAGCTCGGCGCTGAAGATCCCCCGGTTCAGCATCCCGTAGAAGGTGATGGCAACGAGTATGGCGAGGACGAGGCTCTTGAAGATCGTCAGGTTACGGCCCGCCGACCACCCCTTCTCCGGCGTGTTCTCCCGGATCTGGCCTACCGCCGGCATCTCCCCGGTCTCGATGCGCTCTTTTGGGCCCCTCTCAAACATGACCGTTTAGCACCACCCCGAAGAGGTTGATCCGCGCGTCGAGCAAGGCATCGGTGAAGCCTCGGGCCACGCCCTTGGGGGTGCGCGTCGCGTGCACGACCAGCAGAACACCGTCGAAGGAGCCCCAGAAGCTCGGGGCGTCGAGCACCTCGCTCGCCACCGGCGCGTCCAGGAGGACAACGTCCCTGCTCTCTCCGAGATCCCGAATGGCCTCAACGAGCTTCGGCGAATTCGGGAGAACCCACGAGCCCGGCAGGCCAGGCAAGACCGGACCTGTCGGGATGACTCGCAGGTTGGGCGCTGCCTCGAAACCGTAGTTTTCGAGACTGCCGCTCCCCTCCAGGACGCTGGTGAGCCCGGTGAAGTTCGGCCGGCCGAAGGAACGGTGCAGGTGTGGCTGGTCCAGGTTGCAGTCCACGAGGGTGACCTTTCTGCCTACGGCCGCGAGCGTCGCCCCCAAGCCGAGGCAGACCGTGGTCCGTCCCACACCGGGCTCGGGGCCAGTGACGACCACGCTCTTTGCCGGTCGCCCCAGAGCGTCGAGGTTCTTCACGAGCGTCGCGAACGACCGCCCAACCTCGGAGCCGGGGTCCAGGAGCTGATGCATTCGCACGGTCTCCTCCGCCACGGCCCGCTCGCTACCCACGCCGTCCCTCTCCGCTGAATAGTTCGTCTCCAGGTTTACCCCGCGCCTCCGCCTCGGGGGGAGAGAGATCCGGAGCGTCGTTCGAGTAGTCGGGAATCACGGCGAGGACCGGCGCTCGGAGCGTGCGTTCGGCGTCTATGGAGCCGCTCCACCGGTGGGCACGACTTTCGAGGAAGAGAGCCGCTATTCCTCCGATGAGGAGTCCACCGACCCCGGCCGCAACCGCGGCGAGGACC
>DASQVA010000062.1:0-3019 GCA_035641035.1 Rubrobacter sp.
GCAGCAACTCTACCAGTTTCTGCAGAGCCCCCATTGCGGTAAGCAGCGAGCCCATAAGTACCCCGAACCCGATGAGCAAGCCCACTTCGGCCATTATGTCGCCGAAGCCCCGTACCAGGGTTCCTATCGTGTCCGCGAAGCCCAGCCCCGCCGCGACGCCCAGATAGAGCGTGCCGATTACTAGGGAGATCACCGGATCGACCTTGCCTACGATGATTAGCAATACCACCGCGATTATGGCGATCGCCGTGTGTAGCACTATCAAGGTATCACTCATATTGCTCTCCTTTCCGGGTTCAGGACTCGGGCTAGCGCCACGAGCCAAACTTGTCTTTGAGGAACGGGAGTGTGGATCCGTAGAACGCGAAGTAGCGCGTAGCCACCGTTGCGTCGACGCGTGCGCGATATAAGGGTATACCCGTGCGCTTACCCCAGAGCTGTGCATCCTCCTCGCGATCCCGGCTCAGGAGCTCGGCTATACCGTGCAGCACGTGCGCCCGCTCCGTCACGGTGGTCCGGCGCCGCACGTCCCCGTGTGCCTTTGTGAGGTTTCTCGGGTTCGGATATCTCTGCCTTAATGCGCCGCTCCTCTTCCCTACTGCCGGAATTATGCGTCATCTAACGACTTTAGGCGAAGCGTCGTGATACGGCCTTTTGAAATCACGCTTGTATCTACTGACCAGTCGCTGTCAGCGGCCATCCGAAGGACCTCCTTCTTCGCCAGCGGACTAGGGTCTGTCTGACGGCTCATGAGGGTAGCCACATCATCAACGAAGCGATGACTACCATCGCCTGGTAATTGACCGCCCGCTTCTCATAGCGGGTTGCTATACCACGCCACTGCTTGAGGCGGTTCACGCATCTCTCGACCACATTGCGCCTGCGGTAAGCCTCCCGGTCGAAGCTCGGACGACGGCCGCCAGGGCGACCGACGCGGCGTTCCTTCTGGTCCTTGCGTTCGGGGATAGTGTGGGGGATGCCTCGCCTGCGCAGTAACTCCCGGCACCTCGGGAAACTATAGCCTCGGTCGGCGAGCAGGTGGGCGGGTCGCTTGCGCGGCCTGCCCGGCGAGCCCTCCGGGTGCCACACCCGCACCGCGTCAAGGAGTCCCTCAAGCTGCGTGCTGCTATGTCTCTGCCCCGCAGTGAGAACCACCGACAGCGGGCGGCCCTTGCCGTCGCAGGCGAGGTGCAGCTTGGTGGAGAAGCCTCCTCTGCTGCGCCCCAAAGCCTCATCTTCCGTGTTTAGAAGCCCCTTTTTATGTCTGCTGCGCTTGGCTCGCCCCTGGCTCCTGCCGCGTGCTGGTGAGCCCGAATCACCGTGTCGTCCACGCTCACCTCCCACTCGATCTCCCCGACCGCATCGTTCTTGGTCTGGGCATGGGCCAGCAGGAGATCCCAGGTGCCGTCTCGCCTCCAGCGCACAAAGCGGTCGTCGTAGCAGGTCTGCCAGGGGCCGTACCTTTCAGGCAAGTCGCGCCAGGGCGAGCCGGTCCTAAGCTTCCAGAGGATGCCGTTGATGACGGTGCGATGGTCTCTCCATTGGCCACCGCTTTGGCCGTATTCAGGCAAGAGCAGCTCGATCTGATGCCAAGCTTGGTCAGTGATCTCTCCACGCTTGACCATGTGTATTTGGTGCCTCCCGTAGTTGCCTTCCCCTACTGGATAACACAGGCACAGCCTCTCATCAGACACGGCCTAGCTCGTCATGATCGCACCCCGTCTCCGCGCACGGTAGGGGTGCGGCGGAGGGTACCCCTTGCTCACCGAAGCTGGTAGAGAAACCGCCCGAAAAGGGGGTGCGAGCAACGCTCCGAGCGTGGACTTGGCCGGTACACGGAGCATGATAAGGGCCAAACAGCCTCTTTTGACCGTCCGTAGTGCTAGCTGCAGGCCCCTCTGAGACTTCTCAGACGGTCTCTCTAGGCACTCGCGTGAATGAGGGCATGAAGAGCAAGGGCCGAAGTCGCTAGCACGCAGTGGCTCCTCCCCTATGCGCCCAAGAACGTCGAAGGGGAGGTCTCGGCGGTCCGTTCATACGCGGTTCCCAGAAAGGCATGAGGGGGCGGGTCTTAGGAGGCCGCCTCCTCATGCTCCTTGCGTCTCTATGCGATCCCGGTCGGGTGCTCGGCCACCGAACACCCGCATCGCTTATTCGTCGTCGTCGCCTATCTGGGCGTCGACCGTGGCCTCTCCTATCGGCAGGCCCGCCTCGAACAGATCGGTGTCGAAAGCCGCGTTCAGCGCCGCGGCCGCCCGGGCGGTCAGCCTGGCGTCGACGTCCCTCAGCACGAGCACCTCGGAGCCGACCCTTGTGCCGCCCTCGGGAGCGCCCAGGCGCAGCAACGCTATCCGCTGCCCCGCTCCGGCCACCTCGGCCGTCAGGACGCCTCGATCCAGGTCGATCACGAAGCGGCGCACCTCCACGCGCTCGGAGCCGGCGCTGAAGGCGAGACCCCCGGAGTGCACGATCCGCCCGCCGAGCGGGTCCTTGTCCACCTTGCCCCCGACTATCGGGAAGCGGAAGATGGCCTTCCCGGTGGGCCCGACGGCCTTCCCGGTGGCCTCGACTTCCACGCCCGCATCCGAGAGGGCGGCCGCCGTGCCGCCGTCGAGCTCCAGCAGGGTCTTCCCGCCGTTTACCGGGGTGGTGGCGGCATCCCGCTCGGTGGCTTGGGCGGGGGTCGCCGACAGCGCCAGGGCGACGAGCGCCAGCGCCAAGGCGCTCGCGAGCGTTAGCAGCGCCGCGGCGCTCACGCTTGCCCGGTCTGGCGAGCCGAACGCGCTCTTCGGTAGGGTTTTCATGGCGGTTTGGGCCTCCTCCTCCTTGGTGGCTGTCGCTCGCGGATATTAGGGGGGCGCGGGCTGAAGCGAATCGGGCAAATCGACCGTTTGCGATGGTCTATTTCCAGTGGTCCGATCGGACCATCCCCGGATCGGGCGAATCGACCATGTGCTGATGAACTCACCTGGCAAACGGAAGCGAGCTTCCTAGAACTCCTACATGAGACTGTCTGATA
>DASQVA010000063.1:0-4809 GCA_035641035.1 Rubrobacter sp.
CGTCGAGAAGCTAGAGGAACGAAACCCTTCCTAGCTCGCCAAAGAGTATCGGGTATATCGGGCGGGCGCCGACTGTGGCGTCCGTACCATGCCCTTAGATAGAGGCGCCGGTCTCCGACGCGCGGTCAACCCGACGTTCACATCCATCAACTTTCCGGGCATCGGCGAGGCGGCTACGCCCCTGTGGAGGACGTGGGCCGGCGCTTACCAGCGGGCCCGGGGAGAGCGACGCTGCTCTTCGCGCACCCCACAAGCGTCCCACGAGAGTAGTTGGCGGAGCAGTGCAGGCTGGTGCTCTCGCCGGGCTACCTGGAAGCCCGATTGACCGTGCCCCGCGCCCAGGTGAACCCGGTGAGCCAACGTGAGGTGCTGGTGGACAGCTTCCCTTCCTGGAGGGCTTGACGCTCGTCGTTGGGAGGCGCGTGCCCGGGTATTCCCGGAGTCCCAGGCAAGGGACACCGCCACCCGCCTCCGGAGAGGCTCCCTGTCGGTAATCCCCGATTGCGACCACCTACCGCCCGTCGAATGCCCCGGTCAATTCGTAGCTGCCCTCGACCGGTTCCTCGGCTGAAACGAGCATTACAAAGGGGCTCCTACCGGGCGTAGCGCGCGGGGACGCAAGCAGCCGTTTCGAGAGGGCACGGCGACGCCTTTTAGGCACGGGTAGAAGTAACAGGTTCGTAGGCTGCGCGAGACGAACGAGGAGTGGATATGGAACAACTCAAGCCGGTAGGGGAGCAGGTGGTAGCGCTGATGGGCCTCCAGCGGCATAGGCCGCGAGACGGCCCTCCGCTTCGCCCAGAGGGACGCCAAGGTGGTGGTCTTGGCCAGAAGCGAGCCTGCGCCTCCTCGTGAAGGAGATCCAGGCCGAGAGCGGCGAGGCGACATCCGTGGGCGCCGTCGTCTCCAAGTTCGATCAGGTGAAGGCGGTGGCCGACCGCGCCGTAGAGGAGTACGGCAGGCTCGACTCCTGGGTGCACCTCGCCGCGGTGGGACTCTTCGCCACCTCCCAGCAGACCACCCCGGAGAAGTTCGAGCGCGTCATAGACGTGAACCTCATGGGACAGGTCTACGGGGCGATGGCCGCGCTACCGCACATAAAGCTAGAGGGCCGTGGGGGCCTGATCCACATCTCCTCGGTAGAAGCCAAGCGCTCCTTCCCTTTGCACAGCGCCTACGGTGCCTCCAAGCACGGCATAGACAGGTTTCTGAAGGCGCTACGACTGGAACTCAAGCACGAGGGATGGCTGATAAGCGTGAGCCAGGTGATGCCAGGTACCATAAACACGCCCTTCTTTGACAAGGGGCGCACCAAGCTAGGCGTCAAGCCTGTTACCCCACCGCCCATCTTCAGACCCAGCATCGTAACGGACGCGGTCCTGCACGCCGCCGAGAACCCGGCGCGCGATCTCGTGGTGGGGGGCCGCACGGGCAGTGATCTCGAGCCAGGCGCTCTCGCCGCGGTTGCTGGACGCCGTGCTAGAGCGGGTGGGCTTCGGGGTCCGCTACACGCCCAAGCCCGATGACGCCCCGGACAACCTCTTCGGGCCAATAGCAGGCCATAACACGAGCGAGGACTCTTTCAGTGACCAGGCCCATCCAAAGATCCTACAACTGGCTGGAGCTAGGCCCGGCGGTCAAACGGGCCGCCCTCATGGGCACCGCCCTGGGAACCCTTGACGTCTTGCGCGCGAGGTAATCGGGAGGCCCCGTCTTCGTCGCCCGTCGGCCGGAGCTACCGCCCACTCCGCGGGCCGGTGTGCGAGCGTTGCCTTCATTCTCCTGAACGAGACCGTGAGCCGGCCCGTACTACCCCCCGGCGCCGACCCGCTCGATGCTGGACCAGGGGAGAAACTCGTAGGAAGTGGCGTCCCCGCTCGAATCTCGAACGTCGAGGAGCAGGCCGCTCTCGTTCTGGTCGCAGACGTAGCCCTCGAGGTCGTTGCCGGTCCGGGCCGAGACCACGACGAACGTCCCGCGTCCTAAAAACCCGGTTATCTGCGGCGCGTCTTGCCGCAGGCCCTCTGTACTGCCGGCATTCTCACCTTTCAAGTCGCCCCCTCGTCTCTCGGCCAACACCAGACAGAGTACAGTACCCTTCCCCCAACGCGCTCACCCGTCTTCCGCCCGAAGGCGCGGTTGTCGATGGGAAGGCCCTGCCCGGTTCGGCGATCCACCGTTTCAGAGCTCGGGGCGTGCCCGGCGGCCCTGGACGAGAGTGGGGACCTCGCGCCAGTCGGAGAACCCGTGCACGTCCGACCTTTCGGCGACGAGCCTCCGGTTCCAGGGTTGAAGCTTCGTCGCAGCCCACAACCCGGCGTCTGCGACCCGGGTCAGGGTCTCTGGCCGGTCGTCTATGAGGCCGAAGGCATCGAGCTCGCGCAGGGTCCCGAGCTTGTCTCCCGTAGTGACCGTGACCCCCACCTGCGGGCCAAAATGCTCTTTCAGCCAGGGTTCCAGGTGCGGGCCGACGATCCCGGGGTCGTTGCGGGTTACGAAATGGATCCCCACGCCGGAATCTTCTTGCAGGGCGCACAGGGCTTCGGGAGCGCCGGGGTACGGCTTCCGCTCCCGGATGCGTGCCGGGTCGAAGACGCGGTTGAAGATGCTCGTCGTGGCCGTCTCACCGTAGGCGTCGAGGACGTGGGTCCACGTGAAGATCGTGACCGGGTCCGGCGTCTCTCCGATGACCTCGAGCGTCGCCGCGCGAACCCAGGCGCCCGTGTCCCAGATCGTCGAGTCCACATCTACGCAGAGAGAGTGCTTCAAGGTTGGATCAGCTCCTCCACCGGTATCGCCTCCGAGAGGCCGGACTCGGGGTCCACAACGGCGTAGGCGGCCCCGGCCTCGCGCGCGATGAGGGCGTGGCGACGGAGGCCGTCGCGGTCTTCTATGGTCGCGAGGCTTCCTGGCAGGTCCAGGTGGGCGGCCCTCTCACTAAAGGCGCGGGCCCTCTCCGGGGAACTGAACAGGGTAGCGACGAGCACCTCTTCCCCCTCGACCTCGACCGAGATCAGGGGGGCTTCCCCGCCCTCGTCCGAGATCAGGTAGAGCGGGAACGGTATCTCCCCCGCCACCTCCGCGGCCCGGCGCGCCAGGTCTTCGGCGTAAAAGAGGCCGGCCCCCCCTTCCGAGACGACGAGCACGAAGTCCGCCCCCGAGAGCGCGAACACTTCGACCGCGCCCCAGTCCCCAAGTTCCCGAGGGTCGAGTCCTGACAGGGCCTCCATCCCGTGTTCGGCCGCCCCGGTGGAGAACTCTCCGGCTAGCTCCCTATCCGAGAAGAGCGCCGCGACCCGCGCATGTTCGCCGCCGACCTCCGTCTCCTGAAAGACGTCACGTCCCCCCGGATCAACCAGCTTGAAGAGCGGCGGGCGCGGGAGATCGTCCAAGGTCAACTCCCGTCCGGCCTCAGCCATGCTCCTCCCGGGCGACGAGGTCCTTGGCCGAGCCGCGCGGGAACAGCGTCGCCACGGCGAGGGCCGAGAGGCCGCAGACCAGCAAGACCCAGAACGCCGGGGAGAGCGCGGCGGCGAGGGCGCCTGCAAGCTCCGAGTACGCCGCCTCCGGGATGCGATCTCGCACGGCGGGCTGCAGCAGGGCGTTCGGGTCGGAGAGCAGGCGGCCGAGGTCCGCGTCGCCCCCCGCGGATCTCTCGGCGGCGGCCCGGTAGCGCTCCCCGAGGGAGGCGTTCAAGAGGGCGCCCATCACGGCGACCCCGAGCGAGCCCCCGACCGTGCGGAAGAAGACGACGGAGGAGGTCGCCACGCCGCGACGGCGCCAGGGGACAGCGTTCTGCACGCTCACCAGGTAGCTCGTGCTGGAGAAGCCGAGCCCTAGCCCGATGACGACGACCGCGAGGACCACATAGGCGAGAGAGGTCCCGCCGTCCATCGGCACGCAGAGGGCGGATCCGCCAGCGATCAGGGCGGAGCCGAGGAGGAGCGTCGTGCGGTACCCGCTCCTCAGCAGCATCCGGCCCCCGACGAACGACCCGACGGGCCACCCTATTGAGAGCGAAGCTACGGCGGCGCCAGCGGTGATCGCCGTGCCGCCCAGAGAGCCCTGCACGAAGAGCGGCACGTAGACCGAGACGCCGAGCAGGACACCGCCCATAGCCAGGTTCCCGACGGAGGAGACCGCGATGATTCGCTTCCGGAACAAATCGAGCGGGATTATGGGATCGTCAGCCCGCCGCTCGACGAGGACAAAGAGCACCAGCGCTCCTGCGCCGCCGAAGAATAGCGCGAGGCCGGCGGCCGACAACTCCGGTTCACCGCCGATCCCGAGCAAGGCGAGCAGGACGGCGACGAGGCCACCGGTGAGGAGGGCAGTACCAAGGTAGTCCACGCTGCGGGTGCGGCGCTCGAAGGTCTCGCTTAGGGTCGTGGCGAGGAGGACGGCGGCGATTATTCCGAAGGGCAGGTTGACGTAGAAGACCCAACGCCAGGAGATGAGGTCGGTTATGAGGCCGCCCGCAGCGGGCCCCACGACGGCCGAGAGCCCCCACACCGCCCCAAAGAGGCCCTGGATGCGTGCCCGCGTCTCGAGCTCGAAGATGTCCCCTACTATCGTAATCGCCACCGGCTGCACCGCCCCCGCCCCGAGCCCCTGTAGGGTCCTGAAGGCGATCAGAGCCGCCATGCTCTGCGAGGTGCCGGCTAGCACGCTGCCGAGCAGAAACAGGAAGATGCCGGCTAGGTAGATTGGCTTCCGGCCATAGGTATCGGAGAGTTTACCGAAGACTGGGCCCGTCACGGTTGCGGCGAGCAGGTAGGAGGCGAACACCCACGGATAGAGCGAGAGGCC